>NZ_JAFBBP010000001.1:615833-923750 GCF_016907275.1 Micromonospora luteifusca | reverse complement strand
CGCGGTCATCGCGGGGTCAGCTCCAGCAGGGACATCGACGGCATGGGCAGGGTCACCGGCAGCCCGAGAGTGCCGCGATCCGGCGTGCGGATCACCGGTGGAGTCGCGTCGGCGAGACGATCGGCGATCCGCAGCCCGGCCCACTGCTCGTCGGTCGGCCACTCGTCGATGTCGATCCGCCGTGCCGTGGCGGACAGGTTGGACGTCCGCTCGTCGAGCCGCCGGTGCCGCACCTCGTACGCGCCGTGCGGCAGCCCGTCGATGCGCAGCCGCACCGACCGCTCCAGCCGGTCGCGCTGGTCGGGCCGGTCGAGCACGCCCTGGTCGAGCGTGCCGTTCCAGAGCACGACGGCGATCCGGCCGGTCTCCGGGTCGAGCGACGGCCAAGCCCGTACCAGCGCGCCCGCGCCGTCACCGGTGAGCTGGGCGGCGAGCTGCACCGGAGCGAGGCGCTCCAGCATCCACAGTGCCCAGAACCTAGGCTTGGCCAGGCCACCCACCGAGAGCAGCCCGAACCCGCCGTGCAACAGCCGGGGCGGTCGGCCCAACTCCTCGAAGTGGTCGCTGGCCACCCAGCAGGCGAGCGACGCCAACCGGCCGGCCGCCTCCTGCATCCCGGTTGCCACGAAGGCCGCCGAGAGGACCGAATCGTTGACCGGTGCGAAGTGGGTGGGGGAGGGGCCCCACTCGGTCCAGCGCAGTGGCGTGCCGGCCCGGCCGTGCCGGGCCAGCGCCGGGCGCAGGTCCAGCGGCGGGCTGCCGTAGACGTGGGTGGAGAGGAAGTCCAGCGGGGCGCCGGAGGCGTCGATGTGATCGAGGAACGGCTCGACCCACTTCGTGGCGGCGGTCGCTGGCCCGCCGATCGGCAGGCCGGGACAGGCTTCCCGCACGGCGCGGGCGGTGACGTCGTACATCCGCAGGTAGTCCTCCCGGCTGCCGGTCCAGAAGCACTCCAGGTCGGGTTCGTTCCACACCTCGACCGCCCAGCGGCGCAGCTCGCCGTCGCCGACGCGGGCGCGCAGGTGCCGGACCAGGTCACCGACCAGCGCTGCCCATCGGTCCCAGTTTCGCGGTGGGCTGGAGACGCCCGCGGCGGTGACCACCCGTGACGCGTCACGGGCCAGCGCCCGGGGCGTGAACGACAGCTCCAGCACCGGCCGCAGCCCGGTCGGTGCCAGCGCGTCCAGCACCGCGTCGATGCCGGTGAAGTCGTGCACCGGGCGGCCGTCGACCTCGCGGTAGACGCCGAGGTCGTCGCCGAGGATGCCGTGCGCCCGGACCCGCTCGACCCCCAGCTCGCGGTGCACTCGCCCGAGCGCGGTGGCGAGCCCCGCGCCCATCTCCTCGCCACCGACCCGGTCGGCGCTGAGCAGCAGACTCAAATGTTCGGAACCGATCATGTCTCGCCACGGGCGGTGCACCGGCCCGAGCGGGCAACCGGCGTCGACGGTCACCTCTACCAGGCCGTCGCCGTCGGCCAGGGCGGCGACCGGCTCGGACGGCGGCCCGAGGGGGGCCTCGCCGGGCCGGTCCGCGTCGAACACCGGGCGGACCGCGTACCGCACGGTCCGCCCGGGCTCGACGGTGGTGTCCGCGTACGGCGGGCCGGGCACCGCCAACAGGTCACCGCCGCGATGATCGACCACCTGGTACGGGCCGTCGCCTTCGGATCGGTGCACCAGGTAGCCGGCGGCGCCGGGCACCCGGTCCCAGTCGACGCTCACCTGACCGCGCCCGGCCCACGCCCGCGGTCGGTGCGACACGTCGCCTGCGGACGCCTCGGAGGGGGAGGTCACGCTCAGCTCCCGGCGACCTCGATCAGCACCGCCCCCGGCTGGGGCAGGTGCAGCTCCACCACCGCAGCCCCGACCCGAGCGCGTGTTTCGACCTTCTCGACCGGCAACGAGTCGGCAACGCGCAACGCGTCCCACTGTTCCCCGGTGGGCCAGTCGGCCACGCCGAGCTGCTCGGCCAGTGTGGTGACGTCGCCGTGCTCGCGGTCGAGGCGGGTCACCGTCACGGTGCGGCCGGCGGCACCTTCGACAGCCAGCCGGATCTGACGGGCCAGCGCCGGGTCGCCGTCGCGCTTGGACTGGTCGAGGGTGGAGCCCCAGACCAGGATGGCGAGGCTGCCGTCGGCGCGCCGGCTGGCCCAGCTCTGCACCAGCCCGTTGGCGCCGTCTCCGGAAGCCTGGACGCTCAGCTCGGTCTCGCCCAATTGGGCGAGCATCCGCAGGGCGTGGTAGCGGGGCTTGGCGATGCCGCCGACGGTGATGAGACCGAAGCCGCCGTGCAGCAGCCGGGGCGGGCGGCCCAACTCCTCGAAGTGGTCGCTGGCCACCCAGTAGGAGAGCGCCTCGACCCGACCGGCGGCCGAGCGCATCCCGCTGAGCAGGAAGGTCGCCGCCGAGGTGCCGTCGTTGACCGGGTGGAAGTGGGTGGGCGTCACGCCCCACTCGGTCCACAGGATCCGCGCGTCCGGAAAGCCCAGCCGGTGCAGGGTCGGGCGCAGGTCCAGCGGCGGGCTGCCGTAGGTATGGGTGGAGACGAAGTCGACCGGCGCGCCCGAGCGGTTGGCGTGCTCCAGCAACGCGTCCACCCATCCGGCGGCGGCCGACGACGGCCCGCCGACGGGGATCCGCGGGTCGACGTCCTTGACCGCCTTGGCGGTGACGTCGTACAGCCGCATCCACTCGTCTCGGGTGCCGGACCAGAACACCTCCAGGTTGGCCTCGTTCCACACCTCGAAGTCCCAGCTCAGCACCGTCTCGCCGTACCGCTCGAGCAGGTGCGCGACGAGGGCCCGGACCAGCTCGGCCCAGCGGTCCCAGTCCTTCGGTGGGGAGATGACGCCGCGGTACTCGAAGACCGTCCGATCGGGGTCGCTGGCCAGGTCGCGGGGCATGAAGCCGATCTCGACGACCGGCCGCAGGCCGATAGAGAGAACCAGGTCGTAGACCCGGTCGACGCCGGTGAAGTCGATCACCGGCACCCCGTCCACCTCGCGGTAGACGGCCAGGTCGTCATGGAGGATCGAGTGCGCGCGGACCGTCTCCACGCCGACCTCCTCTCGGATGCGGCGCAGCGCGGCGAGCAGCTCACGGCCGATCTCCCGGCCGCCGGAGGTGTCCGTGCAGAGCAGCTGAGACAGCCGCTCGCTGCCGATCATCGGTTGCCACGGCCGGGGCAGTGGCACGCCCTCGTCGGCGGCATCGACCCGCAGCGTGACGGTCGGAGCGTTGCCGTCGGCCGGCAGTGCGGCGGCGTGGATCGGGGCGCTGAGCGGACCCGTCACGGTGACCTCGGGGACGGCGGCCACCGCGTAGGCGTACGGCTTGCCGGGCTCACCGGCGGTGTCGACGTACCAGGTGTCGGGCACCGAGAGGACGTCGCCGCCGAGGTGGTCGATCGGGGTGAGTTCACCGATGGGTACGCCGTCACGCAGCGGTGTGCGGTGCACCAGGTAGCCGACGGCGCCGGAGACCGGCGACCAGGACAGTCGGACGTGGCCGACCCCGGCGTCGGCCGCCAGGTCAGCGGGCCCAACGAGCAGCGGGATCCCGCTCGTTGGGCCCTCCTCATCGCTTCGCAGTGCGATGCGGGCCTCCCAGTCGGATCGGGCGTCTGCCGGCTGGTGGTCGCTGGTGCTCGTCACCGGGGCACCTCCAGGGGTGTGTCATGTGGTTCGGTCCGAGCACTGTAACCGGTTTCTGTGGCGGTTGCGCCTGGGGCACCGTGACTTTTGTTCACCGCGCACTTACCAGCAACGCGTCGAATACGGCGTCTTCCAGCCGGCGCTACCCGTGACCACCGACGACAGGGGCTGGGTGAGCCGTCGTGCGGCGGAGACGAGGCTGGCGTGGCGGCAGGCAACCATGCTGGCGCGCATTCCTGGCTGCCTACACCCGTCGACGCCGGTCGAGTAGATCTTCGTCGACCTGCTCCTGACGATCTGGCCGGCTGGTGGAACTGGAACTTCTCACCGACAGCGAGGTTCGCCGGGCGGAGCGTTCAACCATCAAACCGCCGAGGCGTGAGCGTCCGGGAGCTCCGTGGAGGACAACGGTCTACCCCTTTCATCGCGAGCCAGGTGGGTGCAGGCCTCCGAAGTGGTCGCCGTAGCGGAGAGCTCAGCTCACCCGGCCTTCTTTGGGTTAGGCCATCTGACGTCGATCCCACGGGCAATGCCCTGGCCAGGCCCTGCGTGTTGGTGACCTTTTCGGTGGACCCGAAGGCGTCAGCCTTGGCGCCCCCGCGGAAGCGGTAGGGCGGCGTCCGCACATGTGGGAGAGCGGACGCCCACGCGTCTCAACCAATTTCGCGAGCGGACGAAACACGACGCGAGCCCGCTGTCACGAACGGTCTCCGCCTCGAGCGGGCGGCCACCGCACGACGATCAGCCCGGTGATGTAGTAACCGTCTTCATCGGCGCGGGTGGCAACGTCGAGTTCGACGGTCGTCGCCGTGGTGCGTAACCGGTGGGCTTCCCAGTGGCGGTACCGCAGGTCACGTAGCCAGGCTTGCTCGACCTCTCCCGCGACACGCATCGGTGATGCCGCCGGCTCGGTGATACAGACAGCCGTGATCTGCTGGGCAGGGTCGGGCCTGTCGTCACGGTCACTTTCCGGATCGAAGGGCACCGGAACAGGTCGTCGGTTCGGCGCCACGATTCGTGGGCTACCTGCCAGAGTGGTTCATGCCCTTGAGCGCGTACCACCTCAGAACCTCGATCGCCGTGTCCGACATTCAGAAGGCCGTGGCCTTTTACGAAGGCGCACTGGGCCTGCGGGCGTCGCTGTCCGGCCCCAGCGCCACCATCGCCGATGGCAGCCGCGTCTATGGCTCCGGTGGCGGGCCGGCGTTGAACGTGTACCAGTCGGTCACTGCCGGGAAGACCCCGGCGACGCTGGCGACATGGTACGTCGACGACATCGACGAGATTGTCGAGGAGCTCTCCTCGTCCGGCGTCGAGTTCGTTCGCTACGAGCAGCTCGAGCACGACGCCAAGGGGATCACCGCGCGGGCCGGAGGTGGACGTATCGCGTGGTTCCAGGACCCGGACGGCAACACCTTCGCTCTCGAAGCCGACGTGTGACCTCCTGGCTCGCGATCTGGTCCGTCACACCAGGCCGTCGTCTCCGCTCAGGATTTGCGGTGACCGGCGGACGCCGCTGGACCGCCCGTAGCATGAATTGAAGGCGTCAGCGCTGGCGCCCCGGGGAGACGGTAGGGCCGCGTCCGCTCATGTCGAATACCGTGCACCTGATGTTGGTGGCTCGCCGTCGGTCTCTCGTTGGGCCGCTTGGCATCAGCTGGCCGCGGATGGGCGGAATGCCAGTCGCTCATGGTCGCCGTTCGAGCGGTGCCGGCGACTATGGAGCAACGTCGACGCGCATGGCGTTGTCGTAGGCGGCTTGAAGCCGTTCGCTCGGGCGCGGTGCGGTTGGGTCTGGCCGCGGAATGCCTACGTGGAGCTCGCGCAGCTCGTCCATCATCCCGGCCACGAGATCGGGACCGCCGTCGCGCAGCAGTTCTGCGCGGACGCGCAGCCGCTGGGACCCGACCCGGTACGCGAGGCCCCAGTTGCCTAAAACGACCATGATGGGCAGTGTCTGAATCCCCGCCTCGGTCAGGGAGTACATCGCCCGCTGCCCTCGCTGGGCGTCATCGCGGGTCAAGAGACCCGCGGCGGTGAGCTGTTTGAGCCGGCTGCTCAGGATGTTGCTCGCGATCCCCTCCTCGGAGCCCATGAGCAACTCCCGGAAGTACCGCCGATTGCCGAACATGATGTCGCGCAGCACCAGCATCGCCCACGAATCGCCGAGCACCTCGACGGCGGCGTTGATCGGGCATCCCGAACGCGGCTCGCTCCGCATCTGGAACCTCCCGGCTAGTGGTTGCAATCTACCACCACACAAAATAGCATCGGTGCCAGTTGCGAACCGCAACCACTAGCGGAGGCCATCCCGAGACATTGCGGCGGCCGGTTTGGCTTGCTGGGCGGGCGGTCGGCGCACCGCCCTTCGCCGGAGGGGAGGGCCCTCCACATTTTCGGGAGGTGACGAGGTAGCCGTGAGTGACATACAGGAGCAGATCCAGCATCGCATCGATACGCTCGTCGATACCGGCGCGGAGAGCGGTGTCCAGGTCGCTGTCTATCAGGATGGAGCGCTGATCGTCGACGCGGTCGCCGGCACGGCCGACTCGGCTACCGGGCGACCAGTCACCTCCGGCACGCCGATCTTCGGTTTCTCCACGGCCAAGAACGTGACGGCCACGCTCGCGCATGTGCTCGTCGCGCGTGGTTTCCTCGATTACGACAGCCTGATCACGGACCTCTGGCCCGAGTTCGGTCTGCACGGCAAGGCCACGGCGACACTGCGGCACGTGCTGACCCACACCGTCGGGCTTCCGGCCATGCCGCGCGAGATCACTCCGGACCAGCTTCCCGACTGGTATCGAGTATGTGAGTCGCTGGCGGCCGCCGAACCGCGCTGGCGGCCGGGCGCTGCCACGGGCTACCACTCCTACACCTTCGGCTACCTCGTCGGCGAGTTGGCCCGCCGCGCGACCGGGCGGCCCATGCGCGAGCTGCTGCGTGACTGGATCACTGTGCCGCTCGGTATCGAGGGGCAGCTCTACTTCGCCGCTCCCACGGAGGCGCTGCCAGGGTTCGCGCGCCTGGAGCAGAAGGCGCAGCAATGGCCACCCGACTCGGACGACGCTGAGGCGATCCTCGCGCCGTGGGAACGCCGGCCGAGTGCTGACTTCGGCAACAACAGCCAGATCCTGCGCGCCGACATACCGTCGGTCGGTATCGCCACTGCGCACGGCCTCGCCGCAATGTACAACGGCGTGCTGCAGGGCAAACTCGTGAACTCCGCGCGATTGGCAGAACTGTCCGCGCTCGCGTTCGAAGGTGTAGATCAGATTTTCGGTAGTCCGGTACGGATGGCGCTGGGCTTCCCGCTCGGCAGGATCGGCACCCGAGCCGAGGAAAACTCGGCGGCGTTCGGATGGCCGGGCGGGGGCGGAAGTTACGCCTACGCGGACCCCGAGCGAGGGGTCGCTTTCGCGTTGACGAAAACCCGGCTCGTTCCCACCTTCGACACCGCGCTGTCGGTCACTACGCTCCTGGCCGACTATCTCTCCGGGACACGATAAGCCCCCAGCCGGCGAGCCAGGGGCGGAGTCCACGACGACACAAGGAGGACACGATGTCCACTCATACGGCCGGCGACTCGAACCTGCCGCACGCCAGTCTCGGTCCGTTCTCCTCACCAGGTGCCAGCCCGACGCCGTGGGAGGCAACGGAATGGGCACTACGTCGGATCCAGAAATTCCAGCTGTGCACGGTGCGCCGGGACGGACGCCCCCACGTGACACCGTTGCTGGCTATCTGGGCGCTCGACGCGATGTGGTTCACCACCGGTGACAACGAGCAGAAAGCCAAGAACCTCGCCGCCAACCAGCACTGCGCGCTGACCACCGGAACCGATACCCTGACCGGCGTCGACTACATCATTGAAGGCACTGCGAGCCTGATCACCGACCAGGCAACCAGGGAAACCGTGGCGACCGCGTTCGAACAGGCCTACGGTTGGCAGCTCACCCGCGAGGACGGAACCTGGTATCAACTGGGCGACGCCGTTCGGACCGGCAATGTCCACCTCTACCGAGTCCAGCCGGACAAGGGGTTCGCCTTCGCCACCGGCAACGAGTCGTCCCAAACTCGCTACCGGTGGAGCTGAAGGCCAGGCGTGACCACACCTACACCTGCCACGATCACAGGTACGCACATCTGGCCCGATGCACACGCTGCGCCGGTCATTAGGAGTGGGCCTGACGGAGGTCCGGGCATGTCGATGACCGGACGTTGCGGCTTTGTGTAGGCCACCATGCTTGTCACAAAGAGGTACGGTCGCAGCGATCGGATTTCAGAGAGCGCACCCAGTCGCTCAGTCCAGGCAACGAAGGACGAGTTGATGTCCACTCTGTACGAATTCGCTGGCGGCGGCGTGTCGCTGCATCGTCTGGAGGAACTGTTCTATACCAAGGTGCTGGACGACCCGGTGCTGCGCAGCGTGTTCCCCGCTCGCCAGCCGAGCCATGTCGAACACCTCACGTGGTTCACCGCCGAGTCCTTCGGCGGCCCCGACAGGTTCACCACTGGACTGGGATTTCAGTACATCATTGACGTCCACCGACATCTGAAGATCACCGACGAGCAGCGGGAGCGGTTTGTCGCCCTTTACCTCGAAGCGATCGATGAAGCCGGCCTACCGGACGATGACGCATTCCGCGCGGCCGTGCGCGAACATCTCGAGTTCGGCGCCCGCGTGGCCCAGCAGAACTCGCATGCCGAGAGCGATGACCAGCTGCATCCGATCCGTGAGGTTCCCGCTTGGACGTGGCCGCGACAGTCTGAAAACTGACGGGGCATCCGCGAACCCTGACGTCCTCGAGGCTCCCTCCGGCCAGCTGCCACGGACGTCCGCACATGGCTCCCCTCTGTGTCAAGACAACGCCGGGAGCGGAGTTCAAAGCTGGGTCTTGGCGGGTCCGGGAAGTGACTTCTCCGAAGAGCCGGCGTGGGGATGCGAGCTGGTCACGCTGGAGTCTGTGGTCGTTCCCCGGGAAGACCCGAAGATCGAAGACTGGGCTCGGCATGTGCGCGAGTACTTCTACTCGCCGGATGGCGGGCTGCTTCTGGATCCGCTTTAGACGCGTCCTGGCCTGCTGTCCGCTCTTGCCTCGATGCGAGCGCCGTCGTGACGACGACGGCAGGTAGGCGGCGGTCGTCCCCGCGAGGCTGCCGAAGAACAGGGCGAAGGCCAGCTGGAGGAACAAGTCCCACGGGGGCGGCCGGAATACGGCAGACAGGCGCAGTGAGGGCGAACGACGCGTGGTCGACGTCCGGTTCGCAGACCCCGATCCTCAGTGCTCGGAACCATGACAAAAATGGGTGGCCTGGCCAGCCCGTCCCGCCCTACCTTGCAATTGGGTCTTTCTTCTCCGACCCACTCACGAGAGGACTTCACCCCGCGTGACGCCGCCTGCTCTTTAGACCTGACACCTTGCCGTGCATCGGTCGCCGACGTCGCCGTCGGCTCTTTTCCCATGCCTTCCGTCAGGTCTTCAGAGGGATCATGTCTACGCGTCCTCATATCGTTCCGTCCTGGACCCTTCGGCGCACGCCCCTTCCCGTGCTCGGGTTCCGCTGCGTCCACTGCCATTCCGGCCTCGCCAGCACCGGCGACGGCAAGTTCCGCGTCAATGCCAACGGCGAACTCCTCGACATCCAACTCCTGGTCACCTGCGTTTCCTGCGACCGCACCAGCAAGATCACGGTTCGCGATCGCGTCCCGGTCCGGTACCTAGGTCCGATCCTTCTAGAGCGCTACTCCGGCAACTCCTCCCGCCCTGGGCCTGAGCTGGGGCGAAAGGCAAGGTGGCCTTGCCCCGGACTGCATCATGCGGCGGTCCGCGCGCGGTCGCTCATGACCGGGCGCGAACGAAGATCAGGGCCAGCCCGATACCGGCGACGAAGGTGAACGGGCGGCTGCGAGTTCGTCCCTGACCAGGAGGAGCAGGGCCTGGACCGAGCGGCGGCCCCCAGTCTCGACGAGGTGCTGGCTGCGCGAGACGTGCAAGGCGCTGAACTAGAGCGTTTGCCGTCGACGGTGACGGCCGATCAACTCTCGGCGCCCGCACCAGTGCCGGCCGGCCGGGGTTGGCCGCCGTATGCCAGGGGAAAGTCAGTGCTGGAGTGCGTTCAGGTGGTACTGAACGAGGAGTGGGCGCAGCTACTCGGCTATTGGTGAGGCTGCACGTCCAACGGCGCCGTGAGGCAGCCAGGATCGGTGTCTTCCCGACTGGCCGGCCGTTTGTCGGAGCAGTCCGGTGAGCGGCTGCCGACCCGGAAGTCATACGAGCCGTAACCGCTCTTCTCTTGACTGTGGACATGCCTGTTCTGTGTCCAGCCGCCACCCTGCCAACCCGATGCTGGGCGACCGGCCCCCCACGCTGGGCGTCGGCCCAATAGGATGACCGTCGATGAAGATCGCGCCTTGGAAACCCGCCACGCGGGCCGATGCGGTGTCGCTGGCAGCCCTGTTCCGGCGAGTCGAGGCGGTTGCGCCCGTCGGCCTGGAGCAGCACGCCGACGACGTCACGACCCGGCTGGCGGCTCTCGGGCCGGAACTCGGGTCGGGCACCCGGGTCGGCCGCGATGACGACGGGGACGTCGCCGCGTACGGGGAGGTCGCCGAGATGGGCGAGGTCGATCATGTCCTCCGGATCCGGCTGGCCAACGTGGTCCGTCCCGACACCGCGAGCGACGTCCGTGCGGAGTTGTACCACTGGATCCTCGGACAGGCCGAGCAGGTGCGGCAGGCCCGCGGATCCGCGCTGGCAGCCGTCCTCGGCACCCGGTGCGCCGAGAACGACCGCGTCGGACACGAGCTGTTGGCCCGGCACGGCTTCGAGCTGGTCCGGCACGAGCGGGACCTGGTCCTGGCGCTGTCGGAGTCGCTGCCCACCGAAGTGCTGCCGCCTGGCCTGGTGCTCAGCCCCGTCGACGAGCGCTACGAGGAGCTGGCGCGGCTGGCCCACAACGAGGCCTACGCCGACAGCCCGTCCGCGATCCGACCAGACCAGCGCACCTGGCCAGCGCACGCCATCGCGCACCCCCGATTCCTGCCCGACCTGTCCTGCCTGGTGCTCGTGGAGGCGGGTGGGGCCGAGAACCCGGTGGCCGGCTTCCTGTTTGCGCTCGCCGACGACGACACGGAGAAACCCACCGCGGTGCTGCACTGTCTGGGCACACGAGCTTCCTGGCGCCGCCGTGGCCTCGCCACCGCCATGATCACACACGCCCTCCGCAGGGCTTGGTCCGCAGGCTTTCAGCAGGTTCGCCTCCGGGTGAGTGACACCAATCCGGCGGCTCTCGCGCTCTACCGCAAGCTCGGCTTCGTCGGTTCGGGGCGCGGGTACGCGGTGCTGATGCGCAGTCTCGGCCCTGATTCCAGCTGACACTGCGTTGCTCGGCTTACTCGACCGGGCAGGCGGCGTGACAGCGACTTCGGCGAGCTCGCGACCGGAGGCCGACCAACCCACCCAGCTCTCTGTCTCGCCCGGGTTCAGTTGCCGTCGCGGAACAGGTGGTGCAGGTAGCGCTGCGGGTTGGCCAGAAACGAGCGGGTCAGTACTACCGGCTGAGCGTCGTCGTAGTCGACGGGGTTGATGACGCCGTCGGGTTCGATCTGCAGGATCCTGGCGTGTGGGACGGCCAGCAGGATGGGGGAGTGGGTGGCGATGACGAACTGTGCGCCGGCCTGAGTGAGGTCGTGGATGCGGGTGAGCAGCGCCAGGCAGCCATGCACGGACAGGGCGGCTTCCGGTTCGTCGAGCAGGTACAGGCCTTGGGGCTTGAACCGGTGGGTGGCCAGATCGAGGAACGACTCGCCGTGGGATCGTTCGTGCAGGCTGGTGCCACCGTAGCCGTCGACGACACCAAGGCGGTCGATCTCGGTGGCCACGTTGTAGAACGACTCGGCCCGCAGGAAGAACCCGGTGCGCGGCTTCCTGGTGCCGCGTACCAGTCGTAGGTGTTCACCAAGAGACGACTCGGTGGCCCGCGTGCTGAACCGGAAGTTGGTGGATCCGCCCTCGGGGTTGAACCCAGCCGCTACCGCGATCGCCTCGATCAGAGTTGACTTGCCGGTGCCGTTGTCTCCGGCCAGGAACGTCACCGCCGGATCCAGCTCCAATCGGCCGGCCGCCCGTAGGCCGGCGACGATGGGCAGCGTGAACGGATAGGCGGAGCGGTCCGCGTCGTCGTTGGTCAGTTCCACGCAGCGCAGGAACCCACCGCTGTCTCGACGCGGGTCCGACGACTTGTCTCCACTGGCCATCAGGTGACCCCTTCGCGCCGCCGTTCTGTCTACCATCTCGACCGTGTTTGTCCAGGCCGGAGGATATTCCGACGGTACGCCCCTTTTACGCGGCTGCTGCTGTCACCGTCCGCGGGCAGATGCTGCCGCCCTTACTCAGCGCGCGCGGGACGCGGGACGCGGGATCCGGTGCCGGCCGACCGAAGGCAACCTCTTCACATATACTCATGCCGATCAATGTAAACGGAGCTGATGCGGTCGTGCCGGAATGGCTCGGATCGCCGCAGCGCGAGCAACCGCATCGCAACGATGCGAGCGGGAGC
This sequence comes from Micromonospora luteifusca, assembly GCF_016907275.1. Lineage (NCBI taxonomy): Bacteria > Bacillati > Actinomycetota > Actinomycetes > Micromonosporales > Micromonosporaceae > Micromonospora > Micromonospora luteifusca. The sequence goes on along the minus strand of NZ_JAFBBP010000001.1, from coordinate 911,533 downwards.
AGCGCAGCGTCGGATGACCGGAGAGTTCCTGCTGGCCCGACCCTGTGGTGGTGACCAGCCGTGATGGAGGATGACCATGCGCAAATTTCTCGCGGTGTTCAGCGCCGCCCTGATCCTCGGCACCGCAGTCGGCAGTAACCCGGCCGGCGCATCGGGGGCCTCCCCGTCCTCGTGCCCCCGTGGCCTGCTCTTCTGTGAGGACTTCGAGCGACTGCCTCCCGGAGGGCCCAGCACGTTGAACTGGGGCGTCGACACCCGCCACGGCACGCTCACCGTCGAACGTGCCCGTCGTGGCAACCAGGTGCTGCACATCCGCACGGTTGACAACGGACGCGCCTTCCTGCGCGTCGACGACTTCGCCGCGCCGGGCAACCGCTTCTACGGCCGGATGCGTCTGCGTGTCGATGCCTTCCCCACGGCCCCGGACTGGGCGCACTTCACGCTGGTGGAAGCGACCGGCACCGGCAGCGCGGAGGTCGTCCGTCCGGTCGGTGGTCAGTACGCGCCCACGGTCCCCGGAACCTTCTGGGGGGTCGGCGCCGACGGCGGTCCGACCGGCGACTGGACCAACTGGCGGGAGTCCGCCCCGGTCGCTGAGGACACCTGGCAGTGCTTCGAGTGGAAAATCGACGCGGCGGACAACCGCGTCGCCGTGTGGATCGACGGCGTGGCGAACCCGGAGCTGACCGCCTCCACGAGTGACCACGGTGGCAACGATGTTCCCTTCGTCCTGCCGACGGTCGACACGGTGAAGATCGGCTGGCAGCTCTACCAGGGCGGCACGACGCCGGGCGAGTTTGACCTCTGGATCGACGACATCGCCCTTTCGAGTAAGCGGCTGGGCTGCTGACCTGGAGCCCCGGGTTGGCTCGGAGGCTGCCCAGTTCGTAAACGGTGGCGTCGGCCGCTGGCAGCATCTGCCCTGCGTTCGGTCACCAGCGGGGCGACCGAACGCAGGGAGTTGCCGCCGACGGGGTCGATCAGACCGTCGACACCGGACCGGGCGAGCACCTGCACCTGCCCGGGGCCTTCACCGGCAGTCGGCCGGGGTGCAGCGCCAGTACCCAGGCACGGCCGGACGGACGGAGAACTGCCAGCTCGGGGTGTTCCTGGCCTACGCCGGCTCGCACGGGCGCACGCTGATCGACCAGGAGTTGTATCTGCCCCGTGGCTGCAGCAGCAGCGCATCGGTTACGTCCTGGCCCTGCCCCGCATCTCCTGATCCGGCTCGTTGTCCGCCACCGGATTGCCCAGCCGGGTCACCCAGTCGACGAACTCCGCGTCCTGCGTCGGCAGCGGCTCGCCGTCCGCCGGGGTGCCCGCGCGGTCCCCGTCGGCCCGGGACTTGTTGCGCCGGAACAGGCCCAGCCGCCCGCTGGCCCGTCCCGCCTCGACGACGGGTGCCGGGTCGGCCGGCGCGGGGGCCGGGTCGGTCCCGGCGGGGCGGGCTGGCGCGGCATCGGTCGTGGGCGGGGGCCCGGCGCGCCGGGCGGTCGCGAGGGCGTCCCAGTTCGCGGCCTGGTTCAGGTTGGGCAGGGGCGGCCGGTGCCGAGGTGGGAGCACCGGTTCGGGCCTCTCTTGCGTGTCGGCTGACTGGGTCGCCTCGGCGCCCGGAGCAGGCTCGGCCGAGGGCGGCACCCGCCGCGCCGGAACGACCGGCCAGGTCGCCTGAACCCGCGTCCGGTCGGTCTTCGGCGGCTGGTACATCCGGAGGGTCCCTGGGGCGACGAGGGCCCCGTCGGGCGACATCCCTTCGGGTTCGGTGTTGTCGGCTTCCGCCGTCCCGGAGCCGTCCCCGCCGGGTCCCGCGGGAAGGTGGGCCGCCGCCGCGGGGGCCGGTTCCGATGTCTCCGGGGTGTCGTCGAGGTCGGCCGGTGTGGCGAGGTCGGCCGATGCGGCGCTAACAGCCAGCGCGGCGCTGGCGTCCCGGTCCCCAGCCGGTGCACCGAAGCCCAGCGGTTCGGCTGCGGTCGGGAGCTTCGCTGCGGTCGCGCGGACGACCGGCCCCGTGCCGGCCAGGTCGACGGGCTCCGGCTCGTCGGTCGTACCACCAACGGTCGGCCTCATGGCCTGCCGTACGGCGGGGCCGGCGGACAGCGGATGGAGGATGTCGGTTGGCTCGGCGACCTGCGCTTCGGCGGTGCGCGGCAGGAGCGGCCAGCGGAACAACGCGGCGGCGGCCGAACCGAGCACACCGGCGGCGACGGCGAGCAGCGCCCCGTAGTACGGCGTCATCTGGTACCGGTCGACGGCGTCGCCGGGACCGGCGGTCAGATAGGTGAACGCGACCAGCACCGTGCCGGCCGTGCCGGTCACGCCGTTGACCAGCGGCGAATGCCCGCGCCAGCGGGCCAGCGCGCCGGTCGCCGCTCCGATGAGCAGGGCCGCCGCCGGCAGAATCAGGATCGCCAGCCGGTGTGCCGTGTCGGCGTCGAGCCCGGCCGGCTCCAGCACACCGAGCCGTACGGCGGGCAACGGCCCGGCGGTTGCGAGCGACGGGACGACCGAGACGAGCGCCAGCAGCCAAACCACGCCGCCCACTGCCGCCATGTTCCAACCCAGCGGCGGCTTCACCAGTACGGCGATCGCGGCACCCGCGCCAACCAGCGCGCCGAGGGTCGCGCAGATGCCGACGGCCAAGATCGGGTCCACAGCGAAGCGCTCGGCGGCCTGGGCCGGCCGGACGCAGAGAGGCGCCACGACGGTGGCGCCCAGCGCGGCGGCGGCGGCGACGGCCACCAACCTGCCCGTGCTCTCCAGCACCCCGAACCGGCGAGCCAGGCGTGCGGCGACGACGGTGCCGGCTACGGCGGCGTGTGCCGCGAACCAGCCCACCCAGACGAGCTGGGCAGGCCACTGGTTGACGGCGGCGCCGGTGGAGGCGCCGGTGAGCTGGACGATGCCGAAGCTGAACGCGATGCCGAGTTGACCGGCACCAGCGAGCACGCCCATCCCGAGCGCTGTGAGCAACAGGTTACGCCATGTACGAGAGACCATGTCCGGCACGTTACGCACCTACTGCGGTGGTTTTTCCGGAATGCCGGTTTTTTCCGTCGGACCGCCATGCCAGCGGTTACTTCAGTTCGACCAGGCGCGGATGTAGCTGGTGCCGCCCACATTGCTGAGCATGTGGACGGTGTCCGGGTCGCGGTAGATGACGCCGGCGGTGGGCACTCGGTGTCGATGCGGGGCCTCCACGGCCTGCACCACGTTCTTCGCGCCCTGGATCGCCACCAACCGGCGGCAAGCGAGTGAGGTTGAGGGCCTTGATCAGTACGATCCGACGGTGAACATCGACAGCGCTGTAGCGTCGTCTGAGGAACCAGGGAGGGCCCCGTCCACGCTTCGATCAGCCAGATCTGCATGTCGAACGAATCCAGATGATCCACGAACCTGGCGTCTGCTCTAACGTGCGGCCTCTGCCGCTGATCGGGTGTGGCGGCCGATCGTTGGGAGCGCATCCGACCATGTCGAGGATCGGATGCCGGCCTACGGCGGCGATGACAGAGGATGCAGGGCGTGACCCACGAGCACCGAACGTTTCACAATCCGCCGCCGGCCCGGCCGGTCGATGTGCGGGCGGCTCTCGATCGCGAAGACATCACGGGTGCTTTGGATGCCATGGTGGGGTGCGCGTTGTACGGCGACGGCGACTGGAGGGAGTCGCAGGAGCTTTACCTGGCTCTGCTCGACCATGATGACCGCCAGGTTCAAGCGCTGTCCGCTACCTGCCTTGGGCATCTTGCAAGGGTTTACGGTCGACTCGACGAAGGTCGTGTCGTCGTCGCATTGCGCAAGGCGCGTCTGAGGCCTCACATCAGGGGCACCGCGACTAACGCGCTGGAGGACATCGAGGAGTTCTTGCACCCGCGCCGTGCGCGCTGGCGTGGGCGCCTTTGGCGACTCGTCCGCCCGTGGGCCTGGTTATAGGTAGCCGAGAAGCGGACGCGTGGACTGCGCACGAGGGCGTCATGGTGGGTCGGAGTCCGGGGCACTACGGGCACTACGGGCACATGTTGCGCGGTTGAGGGAGGTTCCACGGCGGTCCGTCACAGCGCCGTCCGTCCTACCGAAGCGGGATCACGAGTGGACCACGACGTCCCAGCGCCCATACGGTGAGCGCGAAAAAGCAAAGTGCCGCTCCCGTGATCGTGACCGCTGCCCAACCGCCGGCGGACCAGAGCGTGGTCGCGGCGGCGGAGCCGAACGCGCCGCCGATGAAGTTGCTGGTGGCTAGCGCCGTGTTGAGTCGGCTGCGGGCTTCGTGGGAGAGGGCGAACAGCCGCGCCCGGTTGAGGAGGGCCTGCGTCTGGAGGGCGACATCGACCAGGATGATCGCGATGATGATCAGTGCGACGGACCGGCCGGCGAATGCCGCCACGACGAAGGCGCCGAGGGCCAGTACCCATGCCACGCCGGTGGCCGGAAGCGACCAACCACGGTCGTGCAGACGACCGCCGTGCAGGCCGGAAAGGACACCAGCGAGGCCGGCCAACCCGAACAACCCAATCACCGCTACCGGGTACCGGAACGGGGGGCCGCTGAGTAGGAACGTCAGCGCCGTCCAGAACAGCGAGAACGTGGCGAACCCGATGGCGGCGAGGACCAGCGTCCATCGGGCTGCCCGCTCGCGCAGGACCACAGCGCCGACCGAGGCGATGAGCTGCGGGTATGACATGCGCGTTCGCGGTGGCAGCGGCGGAATCGCTCGGTAGAGCAGGGCCGCGAGCAGGATGGCGACGACCGAGGCGAAGACGAAGACCGTGCGCCAACCGGCGGCGCTGGCCACGAACCCGCTGATCGTGCGGGAAGCCAGGATACCGGTGAGGGTCCCGGACCCGACAACGCCGACGACCCGACCGCGGTGGGTGTCGCCGGCCAGGTCCCCGGCGAGCGGCGTGAGGACCTGCCCGGAAATCGTCGTAACGCCGAGCACGCCGAGTGCGAGCAGGAGTACGCCGATCGTCGGAGCCAGCGCGCACAACAGCAACGCAGCGGCCGAGGCCAGCAGCATCACCGGCACGAACCGGCTGCGGTCGAGGACATCGCCGAGCGGCACGAGCAGCAGCACGCCGACGGCGTAGCCGACCTGCGTCGCGGTGACGAGCCATCCGGCCGTCGTGGTCGCAGCCCCTAGATCACCCGCGATGAAGCTGAGCAGCGGCTGCGCCCAGTAAAGGTTGCCGATGGCCACTCCCGCCGCCACCGCGAGAAGGAACGTCAGTTGGCCGCTTATCTCCGACGGCGGTGCCATGCGGGGTGCTGCCATCCCGCCACGCTAAGGCGCGGAATCAAGGCGCCGGGCCGAGCGAGGGATCGAGCATGGCAGGGCCGCATCCGCCGCAAGAAGGCACTGGGCCGGCAGTTCGCGGTCGGTCGGCGGTCGGCGGCCCGGTGCGAGCCCGGCTTAGGGGGAGCAGATTGGGTGCAGGTTGGCGAAGCGGTCACCGCGCCCGAAGTGCTCACCGACGCCGGACGGAGACGATGGCCTTGGTCTGCGGTGATGCCGTCGAGCGGTGTGGCGTGACCCGAAGGCGTCAGCGGTGGTGTCAGGCGGGCGACGTCCGCACATGCCGAAAGCGGGCCTCTACTGACAGCGTTCGAAAGACGCTGCGATAACCTCCGCAGCTTCGCGGGTCTGTGTCGAGTGCGCCAAGAGCGCCTGAGCCGTCAGGACCAAGACCCGGTCCGAGTCGTACGGGATCGTCCAGTGCCCCTGCCAGCACGGCTCTTCGTTGTGCTCATAGCCCAACTCGATCAATCTGGAGCCGTCGTCGGCCACGTGCTGATCCAGAACCTTCTGCCCAGCGGCGACAAGGGCGTGCGGATCTACTAGTCGTTCCTTCGCTACCGGGCCTTGAGGGAAGATGATCGCCTCGCCCGGTCCGTGCAGGTAGAACGGTGTGCCATCGCTTTGATCCTGCGCTGACTCGACGGTGAACTGAGTGGGCCAGCGCAGACGGAAGGTAGACGTCTCGACGAACCAGCAGGGACGACTCGGCCCAGCTGCAACGTCCACGACGTCTCTACCGTCGGTGAGCTGATGGGGCTTGATTACCACCTGCGCGGGACCGGAGGGGGTCCAGCGAGTGACCCGTACGGCGTCCGAGTCAGCCTGGTGTCGCTCGAACATGTACGGCCAGTGCGGTGTCAGCGCTATTCCGTAGCCGGCCAGCCGGGCGAGGACATGTCCCACGGTGTCGCAGCGTAGCTGATCATCGTGCGAGCGTTGCCGCCGCAATCAGGTGCACGCTTCTAGCCGCTGACAAGGCGCGGCGGCGGTGGGCGTGCTCCCCGGTCGACCGATGCGACCACGGAGTCGGTGCGGCGTCCTGTTTCACCGCGGAGTGCTCAGCGGCACCGAGCGGACGTCGAACGCTGTCAATAGTGGCTGGTGAGGGAGTGTGAGTAGGTCAAGTGGGCCCGAAGGCGTCAGCGCTGGTGCCCCGGGGAGGCGGTAGGGCGGCGTCCGCACATGTCGATGAGCGGATGCCGAAAGACATCGCCGGTCCAGGACAACGAGCTGCGCGGGATCTCGGCGCTCGATCGAGTGGAGCGCGGCAATGTGGAGTTGAAGCAGGTCTTTCTGGGTCGCCGATGCTGACCGGTGATCGGCGCTGTCAGCTCGCATCTGGTGTGGTGGCACGGCCGGCATCGGGTGCCCGTCGGGTGGGTGGGTCGGGCAGGACAGCGGCGATGGCGTTGAGGACGTGGTCGAGTCCGTACTGGAAGCGCTCGTCGGGCGGCTGGTGCGACAGCCTGCCCTCAAGGACGTTGCGGGTGAACATTGGGTACTTGCCGGACGCGACCACCTGGCTGACGTACGGTCCGACGTACTCGGCCATCCACTGGCCGCGGTCCATGCCGGTGTGCCGCGCGTGCTCCAGCCAGCCGATCTCGTCGCGGACGGCATTGTTGACGTAGTTGCCCACCATGTTGCTCAGTGTTGTCATCGCGTCGATGTGCAAACCGAACCCGTCGAGGGCGCTGAGGGCGAAGTCGTAGACGCGCAGTGAGTTGGGGCCGAGGGTGGGGCGCCGGGCGAGGGTGACCTGCCAGGGGTGGCGCAACCCGACGGCGCGGGTCTGGTGTGCCACCAGGGACAGGTCGATGCGCCAGTCGCCGCTGGGCCGGTCGGGCAGTTCAATCTCGCCGCCGACGGCGTCGACCATGAGGTCGATGAGGTCGTCGCGTTTGGGCACGTACCGATACAGCGACATCGCGCCGGTGCCCAGCTCTTGGCCGATGCGGCGCATCGTGGTGGCGTCCAGGCCATCGGCATCGGCGATGCGGATGGCGGTCGCGGTGATCTGCGCCCGGCTGTAGCCGGGGCGCCGGCCGGGTCCGGACCTCTGCACCTGTTCCGGCCGCATCCAGATGCTGACGCTGCTGGCGTTCGACACGTCACACCCCCTCTCTTGCGTACATCGTACTCGAATGGCTAGCTTCATTTTGGGTACGACGTACGCGATTGGAGTGAGGACCGTGAGCCGACGTCTTTACATGGGTGTGATCGGGGTGATCCTCGGCATGATCATGGCTCCGCTTGACGGGATGATGCTGGGGCCCGCGCTGCCGGTCATCGTCGGTGACCTGGGCGGGGCGCAGGACTTCTCCTGGGTGATGACCGCCTACCTGGTCCCGATGGCCGCGGCGACGCCGATCTGGGGCAAGCTCGGGGACCTGTTCGGGCGTAGGCCGGCCTACCTATCGGCGATCGCGGTGTTCCTGCTCGGTTCGGCGCTGGCCGGGGTGTCCCAGGAAATGTGGCAGCTCATCGCCTTCCGGGTGGTCCAGGGCCTGGGCGGCGGCGGCCTCATGGTCGGTGCCCTGGCGCTCATCGCCGAGCTCGTTCCGCCCCGGCAGAGTGCCCGGCTGATGGGCCTGTTCGGCGTGATCATGCCGGTTGCCCTCATCGCCGGGCCGCTGCTCGGCGGCGTGTTTACCGAGCAGCTGAGCTGGCGGTGGGCCTTTTACATCAACCTGCCGGTTGGCGCCGTCGCCGCGCTGCTCATCGTGACAACGATACGGCTGGAAGCACGGCGGATCAGCGCCCGCATCGACACCATGGGGGCACTCCTGCTGACCGTCGTCCTCGTGGCGCTGAGCCTGCTGGCGAGCTGGGTCGGCACCCGGTACACCTGGACCTCGGCACCGATCCTCGGGCTGGCCGCGACCGCGCTGCTGGCGCTGGCGACCTTCGTGCGGGTGGAGCAGCAGGCCGTCGAACCCATCGTGCCGCTACGGCTGTTCGCCGACCGAAGCTTCACCCTGGCCCAGATCCTGCGCCTGACGGCAGGCGCCGCGATGATGGTCTTCGCCGCCTTCCTGCCGCTGTATATGCAGTTGGCGAAGGGTGCCTCACCGACTGCCAGTGGCCTGCTGATCCTACCCGCGATGCTCGGCATGGTGGCGGTGTCGGTCGCCAGCGGACAGATCATCTCCCGCACCGGCCGGTACCGCGGCCTGGCGATCCTCGGTGGCGCGGTGCTGACCGTCGGCATGCTGACGCTGTTCGTCCTCGAGCCTGACACCAACCTGGCCCTCGCCTCGGCGCTCACCCTGCTCGGCGGAGCTGGGGTGGGTTTCATCATGCAGAGCACCACGATCATCACCATCAACAGCGCGCCGCCCCGCGACATGGGCGCGGCCAGCGGCTCGGTCACGCTCTGGCACACCATGGGTGCCTCGTTGGGCGCCGCCATGCTCGGTGCCCTCTATACCAGCCGGTTGGCAACCACCATCGAGGACCGCCTCGGCGGCGAGCCGGCCGGCCGGATCCTCGCCGACGGCGAGCTGACCGTCGATGCCGTGCATCGGCTGCCCGACATGGCGCAGGACGCGATCCGTGCCGGCGTCACCGATGGCGTGCACGGCATGGCCGCCGCCGGCTTGGCCCTCGGCACCATCGCCTTCGTCCTGGCCTGGTTCATCCGCGAGACCGCCCTGCGCGGCGGCACCACCCCCCAGTCCACCCGTTCCGAGCCCATTCCCACCCTTGAGGAGCACCATGTCTGAGCACCGCCTGCAACTCGCCGTCATCATTGGCAGCGTCCGCGACGGACGCTTCGGCCCGACCGTCGCCAACTGGTTCGTTGGTGAGGCCGAAGGCCGCGACGACGTCAGGGTCGATCTGGTCGACCTGGCCGACGTGCCGATCGGCTCGGCCGCCCCGACCATGTCGCCGCCAGCGCACACGCTGGAGGCGCTCAGCGGCCTGACGCCACGGCTGGACGCCGCCGACGCCTTCGTCGTGGTCACCCCGGAGTACAACCACAGCTACCCGGCTGCGTTGAAGAGCGTCATCGACTGGCACAACGTGCAGTTCCACGCCAAGCCGGTCGCGTTCGTGTCCTACGGCGGGCTCTCCGGCGGCCTGCGGGCCGTGGAACACCTGCGCGTCGTCTTCGCCGAACTGCACGCCGTCACCACCCGCGACACGGTCAGCTTCCACAGCGCCTGGGAGCAGTTCGACGGCGACGGCCGGCCCAGGGATCCGCACGGCCCCGCCACTGCGGCCAAGACCCTGCTCGACCAGGTCACCTGGTGGGCGCGGGTACTCAAGGACGCCAAGACCACCACCCCGTACCAGGTCTGACCAGAACCGCACGAGGGGCGTACCAGACATGACCACACTTACCGGAAAGACGGCCCTGGTGACCGGCGGCAGCCGAGGCATCGGCCGGGCGATCGCGACCCGGCTGGGTCGCGACGGCGCCCGCGTCGCGGTGCACTACGGCAGCAACGAGGCGGCGGCCACGCAGACCGTCGCGGCGATCGAGGCGGCCGGCGGGAACGCCTTCACCGTTCATGCCGAGTTCGGTGTGGACGGCGACGCCGAGACGCTGTGGGCCAACTTCGACGCCAACGCCGACAGCCTCGACATCCTGGTGAACAACGCCGGGATCCTGGGCGACCAGGCGGAGATCCAGGACGTGGGCCGGGCAACGTTCGCCCGCCTCATCGCGGTCAACACCACCGCGCCGTTCTTCGTCACCCAGCACGGCCTGCGCCGGCTGCGCGACGGCGGTCGGATCATCAACATCTCCACGATGCTGACCCACGGCTCATCGATGTCGCGATCGATTTCCTACGCCATGTCAAAAAGCGCCATGGACGTGCTGACCGCGACACTGGGCAAGCAGCTGGGGCTGCGGGGCATCACGGTCAACACCGTGGCTCCCGGCGTCATCGACACCGACATGCACCAGGGAAGACTCGTCGGCGAGGCGTTGACCTGGCTGGCATCGCTGTCGCCGATGGGTCGGATCGGCACCCCGGAGGACGTCGCCGACACGGTTGCCTTCCTCGCCTCGAACGACAGCCGCTGGATAACCGGCCAGTGGATCGACGTTACCGGCGGCGCCCTGCTGTAGGCGACGCACCGACGCAGACCCGGCTCCGGGACGCCAGGCCCTGTCGGACTGGCTGCGAAGTCGAAGGAGCCCGCTTCCATCTGCCGCCGAGCGCGCGCTACCGGCGGTAACGCCCAGCTGGAGACAGGCACAGCTCGATCAGACCTGATCTGCCGCGGTCCGGGCGATTGCAGCTGAAGTGTTAGGCCCCGGTTGAGCCGTTTCGGGAGCCCGCTCACGATGAGCGGGCTCCCCGGAGCCTGGCCCGGCTCGAACGGTGCTGCCATCCCTGGGTCAGTGACGTGCGGTACCGGCGCCGCACGTTGGGCAGGCTGGCCTCCGAGGTTAATGCGTCCGCCGGTCGGCGGCCGCAGCCTAGTCACGAGCCGGGGATCGGGGGAGCAGGTGGGGAGCAACAGGGTGCCCTGAACGGCCTTGAACTGCGTCCAACGGCATCGAACGGGGCCCAACTGCACCCACCCCCGCCTGCGGCTCGATGTTGCCGCAGGTGAGAGTCGGTGCAGCATCCTGCCGTGCCAGTGGCAGCTTCGGATCGGTACGAGCGGCTCTCACCGATAAGTCCGCCGCCACACTGTCGGGCAGTTGCCGAGGAGGGCTGCGACGTCGGACGCGATGGCGTAGCCGACCATTCCGACACCCCGGTTGGCGTAGGGAACTCGTCGTCATGTGAAAGGCCGGTCACTGCCTCTGCTCGGAGTCAGGAGGTGTCGGGTCCGGTCCCCGGTCCAGGCCGCTTCGAGGATCGCGGTCAGGCTGGCGGTGTCGGTCGGGCCTGGATGGTTCTGGATTAAGCGGGTGACGCCACTGGCCATCTCCGCGAAGCGCGGGAGGTCCGCGCGTGCCACGCCGATGTCCGCCAAGGTGGGAGGGATGCCGATGTCGGCAAGGAGCCCGTCGAGCCAGGTGAGGAATGTATCTGCGGCCTCGGCCTCCGAGGCGTCGGTCACGTCGAGCCCGCACACCCCGGCGAGGATGGCCAACCGGTCGCCGATGGCATCCCTGGCCGCGTCCAGTGCGTAGGGCAGTAGCAGCCCGACGCCCAGGCCGTGCGGCGTGTGCGTGGCTGCGCCGATGGGGTACTGGAGAGCGTGCGGGGCCGCGTTGCCCGCGTGGGAAAATGCCAGCCCGGCGAGCATGGACCCATAGGACATGTCCGCGCGCGCGTCCGTGTCGCCTCCGTCCCTGACCGCACGACGCAAGCTACGGGCGATCCGCTCCGCGGCACGGAGTGCGTAGTGGTCGGTGATCGGGTTGCGGCCGAGGAACACCTGCTCCACCGGGTCGCGTGGTCCGTGGGCCCGGGGTCGCGCGGTGTAGCTCTCCACCGCGTGACAAAACGCGTCGATGCCGGAGTGGGCGGTGACGGTCGCAGGGCAGGTGTAGGTGAGTTCGGGGTCGACGATGGCGAAGTCGGGCACGATGTGGACGCTGGAGACCCCCACCTTCAGCTCGCGGTCCGGGTCGGTCAACACCGAGACGGGTGTGAGCTCGGAGCCGGTGCCTGACGTCGTCGGGACCGCGACGAGAGGCATCGTCGGCCCCGGCACCTTCGACTCGCCGTAGAAGTCGCGTGGCGTCCCACCGTGGCGTCGGATGACGCCGACGATTTTGGCGAGGTCGATCACCGTGCCACCCCCGATTGCGAGGATCACGTCGGCGTCCACCTCGGCGGCGACCGAGACGGCCAGGGCGACATCGGCGAGTGGCACGTCTGGAGTCGCGTCGGCAAACACCTCGACGACCTTGACCTTCTCCCGTACGGCGGCCACGATCTCGGCCACGCCCGGCTGCCCCAGAAGAACCTGGTCGGTCACGATGAGGACTCGCGAGCCACTCTCGGCCACCACTCGTGGGATGTTCTGCGCGACCCCTTCGCCCACTATCAGCTGGCGTGGTCCGCGGACGGTCTCAAGCATGTCAGTGCCTCTCCGGAACGTCGGCGGCGATGTGCTGGCCCGGGTCCCTGTCCGCCGGGTGGAGGCCGGTCAGGTCGTGTGTGCGCAGGGCCCGGTGATTTTCGGCGGGCGGCCGGAGCAGCAGGCCCGTCACGGTAGGTCGATCGCCGCGTAGGTGAGGTCGAGGTACTCGAGGATGCCCTCGTGCGACCCCTCCTTGCCGATTCCGGACTGCTTCACGCCTCCGAACGGAGCTGACGGGTCCGATATCAGACCACGGTTGATGCCGAGCATCCCCGTTTCCAGCCCTTCGGTGAACCGGAGTGCCCGCTGGAGGTCACGGGTGAAGATGTATCCGACCAGGCCGTGCTCGGTGTCGTTGGCCTTCGCCATCACCTCGTCGTCGGACGTGAACGAGATGATCGGCGCCACCGGGCCGAAGATCTCCGTTTCCAGCATCCGCGCATCGTCGGGCACGTCGACGAGGACCGTAGGCGGGTAGAAGTGGCCCGGCCCATCCGGACGCTCGCCGCCCACCAAGACCCGGGCGCCGCGATCGACCGCGTCGGCGACAAGTTCTTCGATGTTGGTGACCGAGGCCTCGTCGATCAACGCCCCGACGTCCACGCCGTCGTCGAGACCATGGCCCACCGAAAGCGCGCCCATCCGCTCGGCGAAGCGCGCCGTGAACTCCTCGCGCACCGGCTCCTCGACGTAGATCCGGTTGGCCGCGATGCAGGACTCCCCGATGTTGCGCATCTTGGCCACCATGGCACCGTCGAGCGCGACGTCCAGGTCAGCGTCCGCACACACGATCAGGGCCGCGTTGCCGCCCAGTTCCATGGACGTACGCAGCACGTTGTCCGCGGCCTGTCGGAGCAGCACGCGCCCGACCTCGGTGGACCCGGTGAACGAGAGCTTGCGGGTCCGCCTGTCGGCCAGCAGTGCCGAGACGACCGTGCCGGAACGCTTGGTGGTCACCACGTTGACGACGCCCGGGGGAACGCCGACCTCCTCCATGATGCGGGCCAGGAGCAGCATGGTGAGTGGCGTCTGGCCTGCTGGCTTGGTGATCGTCGTGCAGCCCGCGGCCAGCGCCGGAGCGATCTTGCGGGCGCCCATGGCCAACGGAAAGTTCCAGGGCGTCACGAAGACGCACGGTCCGACCGGCTTCGGCACGGTGAGGATGCGATATCCACCTGCGGGAGCGGTGCTGTAGCGCCCCTCGACGCGCACCGCCTCCTCGGCGAACCAACGGAAGAACTCGGCGCCGTAGGCCACCTCTGCCCGAGCTTCGGCGAGCGGCTTGCCCATCTCGAGCGTTATCAGCCGGGCGACGTCCTCGGATCGGTCGGTCAGTGCCCGGTACGTCGCGGTCAACAACTCTGACCGTTTCCGCGGCGGGGTCGCCGCCCACTCCGCCATCGCCTTGCTCGCCGCGTCCAGAGCGGCGAGCCCGTCAACGACGTCGGCGTCCGCCACCTCGGCGATGGTCTTGCCGGTGGCCGGGTCCTCGACGGCAAAGGTGGCTCCGCTTGCGGCGTCGCGCCAGGCGTCGCCGATCCGGAGCCGCCGGTGCTCGGGGGCCAGGACTGTCATCGGGTCACTCATTGCGTCGCCTCCGTGATCTTCTTGGTGCTGTCCGGCGGGGTGCCTCAGCGATCGCGCTGTGCGCATAGCCGGACGGGTCACCCGCCCTCGTCGGGGGCGAGGTTGCCGAGCGGGTCGAATGTGGCCTTGTCCCTGTCTGCAGGCGATGGCCCGTGCCACCGATCGCCTTCTCGGGCCACGGCTGTCTCAGCGTCGTCGGGCCGTGCTCACTGGTGACGGTCCGCCGAGGGCCGATTGCCGCGTGCGGGCGCATGGTGCCGTCGCCGCCCGGCGCGGTTACCGCCCGGCCTCGGACAGCGACAGCCCGGTGCCCGCGTCGAACAGGTGCGCACGGTCCAGGTCGACCGTGACAAGCAGCCGCTCGCCCGGCGTACCGGTGACGGTGGGTCGTGCCTTGACCTTGAGGATCTCCGTCCCCACTCGGACGTCGACCACCGTTCGGTCACCGAGCGGCTCGAGCCCGTAGAGCTCCCCCGACAACGACGCGTTCCCACGCTGCTCGACGGACAGGTCCTCCGCGCGCAAGCCCAGCAGCAGCGCACGACCGTCCTCAGCCGTGGTCCAGCGGGGCCGCGGCAGCGTCCAGCCTCCCGCACCGACCAGACGATCTCCCTCGGCGTGGCAGGGGAGCAGGCTGATCGGCGGGCTCCCGACGAATCCGGCGACCCACTTGTTGGCTGGACGCTCGTACACCTCGGTCGGCGTTCCGACCTGTTGCACCTTCCCCTCCTTGAGGACCGCGACCTGGTCGGCCATGGACAGGGCCTCGACCTGGTCGTTGGTGACGTAGACGAAGGTTGCGCCGAGGCTCCGGTGGATGCGGGTGAGCTCGGTGCGCATCTCGACGCGGAGCTTGAGGTCGAGGTTCGTCAGCGGCTCGTCCATGAGAAACGCGCGCGGGCGACGGACCAGCGCCCGGGCCAGGGCGACACGCTGCATCTCACCGCCCGACAACTGCGCGGGACGACGCTGCAGCAGACGTTCGATGTGCAGCAGGCTCGACATCTGCTCGACGGCAGCCGCGATCTCACTCGAAGAACGGCGGCGTGCCCGCAGCGGCGAAGCGATGTTGTCGTACACCGTGTGTCGCGGGTAGAGGGCGTAGCTCTGGAAGACCATGGCCAGGTCGCGTTCGGCCGGGGTGTCACCGGTCGCGTCCCTGCCGTCCAGATGCACCGACCCGGCGTCAAGCTTGTCCAGGCCGGCGATCGCTCGCAGGGTCGTCGTCTTGCCTGCCCCGGAGGGCCCGAGCACGACGAAGAACGAGCCGTCCGGCACGTCCAGCGTCACCCCGTCCAGGGCCTGGACTTTGCCGAAGGACTTGCACAGCCCGTGCGCTGCCACGGTTCCCATCAGGCCACCAGCTCTTCCGTGCTCACGTCGTAGACCGCCGGGGTCCCGCCGGTGTGCCGCAGCCCGACCGTTGCGTCAGCGGCGAAACGGACAGTCGGTGGCATCCGAACCCGCACGTCGCGCTGGCCGCTGTGGTCGACCACGTAGATGATTTCGTCGCCCAGCCACTCTGCCGAGACCACCCGGGCCGGGATCGAGCCTTCCGCCCCGGATTCGGTGACTTCCAGCGCCTCCGGCCGGACGCCGGCGACCAGGCTACGGTCGCGCGACAGGCCTGGCGGTGGCGTGAGGACCAGTCCGCCCTGACTGCGCAGCTTCCCGTCGGCCACCTCCACCTCGATCAGGTTCATCGGCGGGGAGCCGATGAACGCGGCGCAGAAAAGACTCGCGGGACGGTCGTAGACCTCCAGCGGCGTGCCGATCTGCTCGACGCGGCCCTTGTTGAGGATGGCGATTCGGTGACCGAGCGACATCGCCTCGACCTGGTCGTGGGTGACGTAGACCATCGTCGCCCCCAGCTCTCCCTGCAGGTGCTTGATCTCCGTGCGCATGTCCGCCCTCAGCTCCGCGTCCAGGTTGGTGAGCGGTTCGTCCATGAGGAATGCGCGCGGTCGCCGAACCAAAGCGCGAGCAAGCGCGACGCGCTGCTGCTCCCCGCCGGACAGCTGGCGCGGTCGCCGGTCCAGGAGCGGACCAAGCCGCATCAGCCGGGCGGCCTCGTCGACCCGCGCGTGCACCTCCTGCTTGGGCAGCCCCTCGGCCCGCAGTGGGAACGCCAGGTTGTCGCGGGTTCGCAGGTGCGGGTAGAGCGCGTAGAACTGGAACACCATGGCGATGTCGCGCTCGGCGGGCGGCAGGTCGTTGACCAGCGTGTCGCCGATGCGGATGTCGCCCGCAGTCTGCCTCTCCAGGCCGGCGATGGCCCGCAGCGTGGTCGTCTTGCCGCAACCCGAGGGGCCGAGCATCACGAACAGCTCGCCGTGGCCGATGGACAGGTCCACGTGGTCAACTGCGACCGTCCCGTCCGGGTAGCGCTTGTGCAGGGCGGTTACCTCGATGCCCGCCATCAGCGTCGCACCGCCCCGAGCGTCACACCGGCGATGAGGTGCTTGCGCACCAGGTACGCGAAGACGAGCACCGGTAGGGCGAACACCATGGAGGCGGCGGCCACGAGACCCCAGTCCGTGGTGGTGCCGCCGATGAGGCCGGCGATGGCGGGTGGGGCCGTCCGGACGCTGTCGCTGGAGGTGAGGAAGGTGGCGAACACGAACTCGTTCCACGAGAAGATGAGCGCGAAGACCGCCGTAGCGGCGATGCCGGGCACGAGCAGGGGAAGGGTGAATTTCCGAAACGCCTGCAATCGGGTGTAGCCGTCGAGCATGGCGGCATCCTCGTACTCCGCGGGCACCTCGTCGACGAACCCCTTCATCATCCAGATCGTGAACGGGACGTTGAACGCGGCGTAGATGAGGATCAGGCCGAGCTTGCTGTCGATGAGTCCAACTTGGCGGTACATGAGGAAGATCGGGATCACGACCACCACGGGCGGCATGAAACGGGTGGACAGGATGAAGAACAGTTGGTCCTTCTTGGCCTTCACGGCGAAGCGTGAGTAGGCCCAGGCCGCCGGGACCCCCAGCACGGTGGCCAGCACCGTGGAGACCCCGGCGACCACGACGGAGTTGAGGAACGCGACGGACAAGGCCGAGCGACCGCCGCCGGGCGCGACGAACACGTCCTTGAAGTGGTCCATGGTGACCGTGAAGCCGAAGAACTCGGCGGGGATGGCGTAGACGTCCCGGTTTTCCTTGATGGACGTCTCGATCATCCACAGCACTGGAAAGAGCATCACGACGGCCAACACGGTCAGCAGCGCGACCTCCAGCACCGAGCGGCCCCGGCCGCCAAGGCGGCGCGCGGGGGGCGTGTGATCCCGGGCCGGGCCGGTGGACACGGCGTCGTCGACGGAGACGGCCATCAGCCCTCCTTGAGCTTGTTCAGGTAGCGCAGGTAGAGCTGCGTGAGGACGATGACGACGAGGACCATGAGGATCCCGTACGCCGAGGCGGTTCCGGTGTTGAAGCCCAGGAACGCGACCTTGTAGACGTGGAACGACAATGTCTCGGTGGAGACGCCCGGTCCTCCGTTGGTGAGGATGTAGACGAGGTCGAACAGCCGGAAGGCCTCGATGGCCCTGAACAACACGGCGATGAGGAGCAGCGGCCATACCAGCGGCAGAGTGATGGTGCGGAACCGGAACCACTCCGACGCCCGGTCGATCGACGCGGCCTCGTACAGGTACTTGGGGACCGCGGTAAGGCCCGCAAGTGCGATGAGCATGATGAACGGCGTCCATTGCCAGGTGTCGACCACGATCAGGGAGACCAATGCCGTTCGCTGCCGGGTGAGCCACTCCACCTGTCCCAGGCCGACGGAGCCGAGCATGCTGTTGACCACGCCGAATTGCGCGTCGAGCATGAATCGCCAGAACAGCCCGACCACGACCGGCGACAGCATCATCGGAACCAGGAACAGGGTGGTCAGCACTCCTCGCCCGTGCGTGCGCCGTGAGATCAGGTAGGCGATGCCGAATCCGAGCACGGTCTGCAGGCCGACCGCGCCGACCACGTAGATCAACGTCGTCAGGGCCCTCGTGTGGACCTGCGCCGACGTCAGGATGGCGGTGTAGTTCCCGAACCCGATGAAATGGGCGGGCCCCCCGCGGGTGGCCGAGTAGTCGGTGAAAGACAGGTACAACGCCCACAGCAACGGGAACACCGACATGGCGAGCAACAGCAGCATCGCGGGGGAGATGAAGGTCACGGCGAGCCAGCGGTCGCTCAACCGGCGGGACCGACCCGGTGCAGGTGGCGTCTGCGACGCCACCTGCCCGGGGTGATCGGTCGTCAGAGGGACGGCGTCACTCACAGTCCGCCGCCGCCCTTGCGGCTGCTCGAGTCGAGCACGCTCTGCTGCTCCTTGGCGATGTCGTCGAGCGCATCCTTCGGCTTCTTCGCGCCGTTGAGTGCCGCGTTCACGTTGGTGTTCTCAATGTCGACGAGGCGTGCGTACTCGGGCACGTTCCACATGTCCCGCATCCGCGGAACCGAGTCGGTGTACACCTGGTTGAACGGCCCGGCGTTGAGGAACTCGGGCGACTCCAGGGCGTCCGTACGCGATGGCACGCCACCAGCGGCGGCCCACTTCTTCTGGACATCAGCGCGCTCGAACCACTTCATGAAGTTCAGGGCCTCGGCCTGGTTCGCCTTGGAGGAGTAGGCAGACACGTGCATCCCCATACCGCCGAGAGGGACCAGGTTCGTCTTCTGGCTCGGCAGGGTGGCAAAACCCAACTTGTCGAGGATCTGCTCCCGCGTGGTGCCGAGCGTCGACTGCTTCGGATCAAGCAGGCCGCCGCTCGCGGCGATCCAGTTGAACGCGATGCATGCCTTGCCCTGGGCGACCGCCGCGTTCACCTCGTCGATGAACCAGTTGCCGGAGCCCTTGGCGGTCAGCGGCTTCATCTTGTTGACCAGGACGTCCATCGCCTCCTGGCCGGCGGTGTCGTTGATGACACCCTCGATCTTGCGCGTCTTGGAGTCCCAGAGGTTGCCGCCGTAGACGCCGTTGACCGTGTTGTAGGTTACGGCCGCGGCGTCGGAGCCGTTGGCCTGGTGGAAAGCCAGACCGCTGACGCCGGGGTTGTCCGCCTGGCACTTCTCGGCGGCTGCGATCATCTGGTCCCAGGTCTGCGGCGGCTTGTCGCCGATCAGGTCCTTGCGGTAGATCATCGTCCAGGTGTCGCCGAGCAGCGGCAGTCCGTACAGGCTGGCGCTCTCGTCGCGCTTGCCGGTCTCCGCCTGGGGGAACTGGCCGTAGGCCGCCAGGAGGTACGGGTTGTAGGCCGTGACGTCGATGTTGTTCTTGACGAAGTCGGTGATGTCGAGGATGTTGCCGTTCGTCACGGCCTCGCCGATGTGTTGCGAGTCCAGGACCGCGATGTCGAAGTCGGTCTTGTGCGCGGCGAACTGGGTGAACATCGCGTCGTGCCAGTTCGCGTTCGGCACGGTGTTGACCTTGATGGTCGCGTTCGGCCGCTCCTTCTTGTACTCCGCGTTCGCGAAGGCTTCCAGTGCCTGGGCGGGGGGCCATTCGAACCAGATGAAGCTGAGGGTCAGCGGGTCCTTGGTGAGCTCCGGGATGGTCGCCGGTGCCTTGGGGGCGCTCGCCTTCGCGCCGTCGTCCTTGCCATCGCCGCAAGCCGCAACGGTCGTGGCCATCAGCAGCATGGCAGCCGTCGCCAGCTGCACCTTTCGACCGGAACCAGATGTTCGTCCTATTCGCTTTGGATACCGCATCTTCTTGCCTGCTTTCTGAGTGGGGACTTCTAGAGCCTCGCTATGTGCTTCGTCGAGCAGTTGCTGGTTTGTTCAGGCGTGTCGCCGGGCTGCTGCGGGGGCCGACCCGCGAACCGGCGTCACGAGTACGCCGCGATGTGCCTGGCCTTCATGCCGTCGAGACGTCCTTCGGTCCAGCTGCGGCCCGGTGACGAACCGAGCAGGACGTCGAGCATGCTCATGTGAGCTCCAGGTGAAGGAAGTGGAGCGCTGGCGGGCAGTTCCGCGACGGTGCAGGATGGCTAGCATCCGGCACTTTTCCTATACGATCCTGTGGGGGCGTCAGCATCCCGCAGCGTTGTGACTGATGTCAACAGGTTCCCGAAGACGCAAGAAAGGACCTCACGTCACGATGGACGACGAAGCGATGATCGCGCGGGGCCGTAGGGCCGTGACGGGCGGAATGCCGCCGGGAAGATCTGGCGGCCGGCTTGCCGACGAGGTGTACGACACGCTGCTCGGACAGCTGATGTCGCTACGGATCGAGCCCGGCTCCCGCGTCACGATCGACGTCCTGGCGCGAGAGCTGGGGGTCTCGCAGACGCCGATCCGAGACGCTCTGAACCGCATGGAGGCCGAGGGCCTGGTCGTGCGTGTGCCCCACGCCGGCTACCGCATTCCCCCCCAGATCACCCGTCACCGATTCGAGGACATGCTCGAGGTCCGCCTGCTCCTCGAGCCGGCAGCGGCGCGCAGATCCGCCGAACGCGCATCCTCGGAGCAGGTGGCCGGTCTGCGACGAATGCTGGAGGAGATGGCGGAGTTGGAGGGGGGAAACGGTCCCACGGCCTATGGCGCCTTCGGGCTGCGCGACGCCGCTTTTCACGATCTCGTCGCCCTGAGCGCGGAGAACCAGGTCATCCGTGAAACGCTCGCTCGCCTGCACAGCCACGTGCACCTCTTCCGGCTTCACCACGACACCCAGGTCACTCACCTGGCCATGGCCGAGCACGAGGACATTGTGGCCGCGATCGCCGCGCGTGACCCCGACGCCGCCGCCTACGCGATGCGTCGGCACATCCTGCGGTCCGGCGAGCGTTTCCGGCGATTGTTCGAAGAGGTCAAGGACGCGGACGGAATGGCGGTAGAGGCTTGACGGGCGGGCGGGGTCGAGGAATGCTAACGCAACCGGATCAGATCGGATTGGATCCACCTCACGCGCCCCCAGATGCGAGGAGAAGCAGGTGCCCAGAGCGCTGCTCCTGACCGGCGACGCCGCCGAGGAACTCGACACCATGTATCCCTACTATCGCGTGCAGGAGGGCGGCTGGGACGTTGACGTGTCGTCACGGACGATGCGTGACGTGCAACTGGTCATCCACGAGTTCGACCCCAACTCCGACGCCTACGTGGAGAAGGACGGCCGGAAGCTGCCGGTCGACGTCCCCTGGGCCGAGGTCGACGTCGAGCGCTATGACGCCCTCATCATTCCCGGGGGACGTGCCCCCGAGTGGATCCGGGTCGACGCCGACGTCAGGCGCATCACCGAGCACTTCTTCGCGCGCAACCTCCCCATCGCGCTGGTGTGCCACGGCGCGCAGGTACCAGCGGTGTACGGGCTGCTGAAGGGTCGAAAGACGGCGTGCTTCCCGCCCATCACCGGTGACATGGAGAACGCGGGCGCGACGGTCATCGACGCTCCCGACGTCGTGGACGGCAACCTCGTCTCCTGCCGGGGCTGGCCCGACATGCCGCAATTCGGCAGGGCGATGATGGAGGTCTTTTCGAAGGCCGTCAACCCCGCATCGGCATGAGCGCACCCGGCCTGCCCCGGTGACGGCACTTCGGACCGTCACAGTCGACGGCTCCCCCGTCCACCTCCTAGAGAGCGGCACCGGGCCCACGGTGCTGATGCTGCACGGCTCCGGACCCGGCACGACCGGGTCCGGCGCCTGGGCAGCGACAGCGCAGGCGCTGGGCACGTCCTGGCACCTGGTGGCTCCTGACCAGGCGGGGTTCGGCCGTACACCTGTCCCGGCGGGCTCCAGGGGTGGGCTTCGGCTGTGGACGGAGCAGGCCGCGGGCCTGATGGATGCCCTCGGTATCGAGTACTACGCCGTGGTGGGTCACTCCATGGGCGGTGCCGTGGCGCTGGCGCTGGCGGCCGCGCGCCCCCAGCAGGTCACCCGTGTCGTGGCGGTCTCGACGATGGGCGCCCCCGGGGCGCCGCTGTCCGCCGAGCTCGACGCGGTCTGGGCCGCCCCCGCCGGCCCGCTCGGGGCACGAGACATGCTGAGTCGCCTCGTCCTCGACCAGGCGCTCGTGACCGATTCGGCCGTCGATGCCCGTGCGGCGGCGATGCGAGCGGGGGAGGCCGCATTCGCGTCGTTGTTCCCTCCACCCAGGGCCCGATGGGTCGACGAGCTCACCCTCTCGGCGCAAACGCTGGCAGCGGTGCGCGCGCCCGTGCTGCTCGTTCACGGCGCCGAGGACCGGGTCACCCCGCTCGGGACGGCAGCCCAGCCCCTGCTCGAACACCTGCCCGATGTCCGTCTGCACGTGCTCGGCCGATGCGGGCACGTGCCGGCGATCGAGCACCCGCACGAGTTCAGGCAACTGCTGTCGTGCTTCCTCCGCCTGGATCAAGGCCGTAACGGTCAGCGGCCGGGGTGAGTCGCCGACGCGGGGATGGTCACCTGGACGTTGGCCCGGGTGCGCTGGATCAGCAGGACGCAGGCCAGCACCACCACCGCCGCCGCGATCGAGGCCGGTGTGACGGTCTCGTCGAGCAGCAGCGCTGACCAGATCAGGGTGAGTACCGGCTGAGCGAGCTGGATGAACACCGCCAGCAGCCCGGCGATGCTGGCGATCCAGAACAGCGGTGGTGGGCGCTCGTTCGACCGCAGCACCGCGAAGACGGCCGTCATGGCGGGCAGCACGGTGATGACGACCGCGCCGTGGGCGGAGGTCTGCGTGGTGAGCGCGAGCGACGTGAACAGTGGGAAGCCGACGACGACGCCGAGCGTGACGATCGAGAGCCGCCGCCACTGTCCGCGGGTGGGTCGCGCCGCACCGGTGATCTTCAGGTACGCGTACGCCAGCAGCGCCGCACCGACCGCCCGGCCGAAGACGACGAACCATGGGTCAAGATCCTGCACCGCCGGCCGACCGAACAGCCCGCACCAACGTTGGGAAGGCCCGATACAGGTGCTGACCTGCTCACGAACCCCCTCCGCGATTCGGCACGCCGTGCGTGAGGACCGCATAGCACGTCGGTCAGTCGGTCGTCGGCTTTTCGGGAGAGGGACGGTGCTGGCGCGTTGGCAGCCCTCGTCGGTCGTCAGCCTCTTCGGTCATCGTGGTGCGTCTTATCTGTGGGAGGCGCGGCGACGTGGTACGACTGCTTGAGCGACAAGCCGACGAAGCGGGCGGGCCGGGTGACGAGCAGCAGAGTGGCCAATCTGCTGCGCAGGCGGGAGAGCCCGCAGCGGCCGACGTTCCTGGAACTGTTCTTCGATCTCGTGTACGTCTTCGCGCTCACCCGGATCGTGCACGAGTTGGTCTTGGACTACACCAGGGGTCACGTCGCGGACAGGTTGACCACCTCCCTTGCGGAGAACGGCGAGACTCTGCTGCTGCTTTTGGCCCTCTGGTGGATCTGGACCCAGACGGCATGGGTGACCAGCAGATTCGATCCGTTTCAGCCACCGATCCAGTTCGTTGTCCTTGCGACGATGTACGGGAGCCTGCTCCTGGCGGTCGCGATTTCGGGGGCCCTCGCCGAGACGGGCCTGCTCTTCGCGAGCACCTATGTCGCGATTCAGGTGGGCCGAACCCTTTTCTTCGTAGGCATCGTGCGTGGTCACAATCTGCGCCGCGTCAACATGCTGGCGCTCGTCTGGTTCGTCGTGTCGGCCGTGCCGTGGCTCGCCGGAGCTCTCGCATCCGAGGTGACGCGCAATTCGCTGTGGACGGTGGCTCTGGCGATCGACTACCTGGGGGCCAGACTTGGCTGGCCGGTGCCGGGGCTGGGTCGCTCACGGGTGTCCCCGTGGGCCGTCGCGGGCGAGCACCTCGCCGAACGCTACTGGCAGCTTGTCATTGTCGCGCTCGGTGAGACGATCCTGACCTCCGGGTCGAGTCTTCTCCGCGGTCCGATCGTGGCGCAACGAACGATGGCCCTCACCTTGTCGTTCCTCACCACGGTGTTGCTGTGGCGGATCTACTTCTACCGAGCCGGCCAAATCCTGGGCGAGGCCATCGCGGCATCCACCGACCCCGGCCGGCTCGGCCGGTTGGCCGAGTTCGCACACCTGCTCATGGTGTCCGGCATCCTCGCGAGCTCAGCCGGCTCCGAACTCGTCCTCATGGATCCATCCGAAGGCGCCAAACCCGCCTGGGTCGGGGCCATCCTCGGTGGGCCTGCGCTCTACCTCGCTGGGCGCTCAGTGTTCGAGTACGTGGCCTTCGCCCGGGTGTCCCGGCCACGGTCGATCGGGATCCTCGTCCTCGCGGCCCTGGCGCCGATCATGGTCGGCCTACCACCCCTCGGGGTCGCCGCAGCAGCTGTCGCGGTCCTGCTCGGCGTCGCCGTCTCTGACATGATCCGTGCCCACGGACGTTCACTGGAGGAGGCCTCGCCGCCACGCTGACGCGTCGGGTGCCGAGTTCGGAGCCGTGGTCGGTGCCGCGGCGGGCGATGACCCCAGAGTTCGTCCGAGACGAGCCACGGCGGCTGCTCACCCCTCCTCACATCCAGGCAGAACGGTCCTCACGTCCCGAGGGCACGCCCAACGTCATTTCGTTAGGACCTCTTACAGAAAAGTTGCTGATGATCGGTGAACCGATCCGCGCTGGAGCGCAACAGTAGTGGCGATGGACAACGATGATCTGATCGCTGCGATGGCTGGCGGTGACGAGAGCGCGCTGCGGGAACTGTTCTCGCAGCACGCCCCGTGGCTGGCTGTTCGGCTGCGCGCGGTGCTGCCGCCGCCCGACGTGGAGGACGTCCTGCAGGAGACCTTTCTGGCCGCCTGGCGGGGAGCCGCGGCGTACCGACGGGAGGGTGCCGGCGGTTGGCTGTGGGGGATAGCCCGCCGCCAGGCTGCGCTGTGGCTGCGTCGACGCGGGCAACCCGCACTCCTGCTCTCTGCCCTGACCGACACCGATGACCGACGCGTCGCAGACCCTGCTGACGCGGCGCTGTCCAGGGCCGAGCTTGCCGACGCGGTGAAGGTGTTGGGGCCGGAGGGCAGCCTGCAACGCGAAACCTGGCGGCTGATGTACGTCGAGGACAAGTCCGTGGCCGAGGTGGCGGAGCTGATGGGTGTTCCTGCGGGGACGGTGAAGAGCCGCGCGTACCAGATTCGCCGGTTGATGCGCGCTGCCTTGCGGCGCCACGAGCCGGTGCGCGATGGAGGTGGGCAATGACCAGCGGTGATGGGAGGCGTCAGGTCCAGGAGCCCCAGGAACGGAGCCCCGGGCCAGCCGACGTCGATCTTGGTCGGGTCTGGGTCGGGGTGGCCGCGCAGGTGTGGCGTCGCCACCCCGGGGCGATGGAGCGGCTGGCGGGGCACCTGCTGCGCTCGCCGGGCCTGGCCCGGGCGTTGGTGACGACGCCGTCGCTGCTGCTCGGGTGGATCACCGCCACCGCGGTGGTGCTGCTCGCCGGACTGCTCGCCACGCTGAGCACCGGAACGCCGTACGTGGCCCTCCTCGCGCCCGCGGTCGCCGCCGTGGGCATCGCTTTCGCGTACGGCCCGGGGACCGACCACACGTGGGAGCTGTCGTGCAGCATGGCGGTCAGCGATCGCATGGTGCTGCTGGTCCGGGCGCTGGCGGTGTTCGGTGTGAACGCGGCGCTCGGGCTGGCTGCCTCGGCCGCCTCGGGATCCGCCACGGCGGTCACGCTCGGCTGGCTGGTCCCGATGACCGCGGTGTGCGCGCTGGCCCTGGCCGCCGCGACCGTCGCCCGGTCGGCGAACGTGGGCGTGGCTGCAGGGCTGCTCGGCTGGACGATCACCGTCCTGTCCGGGCAGGTGGCCGCCGGTCGACTCACCGCCGCGGTCACCGACACCAGGCTGTGGCCTGCCTACCTGGCGTTCGCCTCCTGCTGCGCGGCAATCGTCGTCTACTCGACCCGGATACCGAGAGGAACGTCATGAACGTCGAGATCAGCGATCTCACCCGGCGCTTCGGCCGCATGGAGGCCGTGGCCGGGGTGACGATGCGGACCGGCCCTGGTGTGTTCGGTCTGTTGGGACCAAACGGGGCGGGAAAGACATCGCTGTTACGGATGATGGCCACGGTGATCGCACCGACCTCGGGTCGGATTCGGTTGCTCGGCCGTGACCCCGGCCAGTACGGGCAGCGCCGGCAGATTCGGCGCCGGCTCGGCTACGTGCCGCAGCAGCTCGGCTACTACCCGAGGTTCACCGTCGTGGAGTTCGTCGAGTATTTCGCACTGCTCAAGGAGCTGCCGCCGGCGCGCGTGCACCACGCGGTCGCTGCAGCGGTCGAGCGCGTGGGCCTGGGCGACAAGGCGACGGCGAAACTACGCACGCTCTCCGGTGGGATGCTGCGCCGGGTGGGGATCGCGCAGGCCATCGTGAACGATCCCGAACTACTCCTGCTGGACGAGCCGACCGCCGGCCTGGATCCCGAGCAGCGGGTGGCGTTCCGGGCTTTGCTGCGCGACCTGGGGCAGCGCGCCACCGTCATGGTCAGCACGCACCTCGTCGAGGATGTCGGTGCCGCCTGCAGCCAGGTCGCCCTGATGGACCGGGGAAAGATCGTCTTCCAGGGCACGCCGGAGGAGTTGACCGCGCGCGCCGAGGGAACCGCCGCGGCCGGCGATGCTCCTCTGGAACGCGGATACAGCGCGGTGCTAGCGCAGGCGCGCTCGTGACCGCCGCTTCGGTAATGCCTGCGCTGGACGACACGGCGCGCCGTTCGCGCCTGGCGCTCACCGTGACGGGTGGGCTGCTGCGGCTGGAGATGCGCCGCAGCGTGATGCTGTGGATGCTGCCGCTGGCCGCCGCGCTGTTCTGGTTCATCACCTACCGGCCGAGCATGGGCGCCCCGACGTTGTGGAACGTCCGGGCCATGGCCATGCAGACGACCGCCCTGGCGGTCTTCGCGCCGACCGTGGTCGGCGCCGCCGCGTGGCTGGGCTGGCGGGAGCGCCGTCACGGCATGGCCGACCTGCTGATCGGTACGGCCCGGCCGCGGTGGGCGCGCCAGCTCGCCACCTGGGCCGCGACCACCTGCTGGGCGATCATCGCCTACCTGGGATGCGTGAGTGTCCTGTACGGGGTGACCGCGTGGCAGGGCGCCTGGGGCGGGCCGTTGTGGTGGCCGGCCGTGGTGGGTGTCGTGAGCATGCCGGCGTTCGCCGCGCTCGGGTTCGCAGCAGGGGTGCTCCGCCCCAGCCGGTTCACCGCCCCTCTGGTCGCGATCGGCGTGTTCCTGGCGCTGCAGATCAGTCTTCAGTTCATTCACGGTGACGACTCGTACTGGCAGATCTCACCGTTGGTGGCCGGCCCCTGGGAGATCGGGCCTGACCCGGGTGTGGCGACCTTCTACCGCTATCTGCCCGACCTTCCCATCGCGCAGGTGCTGTTCCTCGCCGGCCTGACCGCGGCGCTGTTGGGCGTTCTTGGCCTGCCCGCCGACGCCGGTGGACGGTGGCTACGTCGGTGCGCGGCGGTCGTCACCGCCGCCGGGCTGCTGACGGGCGTAACCGCGGTCGCGTTGGCCGGCACCGGCCGCCTCGACGCCCACGGCATGATCGCCATCCCGCTACTGCACGACGAGGGCAACGACCGTCCGGTGCGATACACGCCGGTCTGCAGCCACACCTCGATCCCGGTCTGTCTGCACCCCGCCCATGCCGGCTACCTGCCCGCCGTGACGGAAGCCCTCGAACCGGTGCTCACCGAGCTGGCGGGCCTGCCCGGCGCGCCGGTGCGGATCAGCCAGGCCGCCGCGAAATATGAACAGGGGCCCGACAATCGCGTCAGCATCAGTCGAGCTGGCCCTCCTACGAGCGGCACACCACCGGTGTTCCACCTGCTCCTGCCCCAGCGGACGGCCGCCAACGAACTTGTTGCCGAGCTACGCGTGGACGCCACCCACAGCATCGTGAACAGCGTCGTCGGCGGCGGCCGCAACGCGAGTCCCGCGCAGCAGGCGGTCACGGAGGCCATCCTCGGCACCTCCACCCTCGCGCCCGGTAGTCCCGCCGCCGCCGCGGCACAGCGGCTGGCCGCTGCGCCGGCCGCTGCTCGGCACGCGTGGCTCATGGAGCACATGGCGGCGCTGCGAGCGGGCCAGCTCACCCTGGAGCAGCTGCCATGACGGGGGGCGCAATCCGTCATCGCCCGCCCGCGGTAGCACCGGGCGGGGCGATGCGGGCCGCGCTGCGGCTGGCTCGCCTGCACATGGCCAGCCGCCACGTCCCCGCGGCCCTGGCGGCGGTGGCGGCCTGCGCCATCGGCCTGCGGGTCGCGCTGCAATGGCAGTGGGAGGCATACGGGGCGCTGCAGTTGCCGCTGATCTTCGAGACCGGGTGCGCCGTAGCCATCGCCGTCACCGCCACCAGTCTGCTCGGCGAGCCGGAACGCGTTACCGGACGCTGGTTGCCGTTTCTGCGGCTGGCCACCACGCTGGCGCTGACCGTCGCCGCAGTCAGTGCCCTGGCCGCCGCTGGAGCCGGTGCACACCTGGCGGGCGGCACGGTAGAGGTGCTGCGCAACCTGGTCGGGCTGGTCGGCATCGGCTTGCTGTGTGCTGCCCTGCTCGGCGGCGCGCAGGCATGGGCCGGCCCTACCAGCTACCTCATGATCGCCCTCTACGCGCTGTACACGCAGTGGCACGGGCCGGCGCTGACCACGCCGTGGCTGTGGCCTGCTCGACCCCCGCACGACCTAGGTGCCGCCCTCTGCGCCGCCTTGGTGTTCATCGCCGGAGTGGTGCTCATCGCGGTCCGGGGAGCCCGTGACACCGGTCCGGAGACCGCACGGAGCGGATAATCGAGAGAGGCGGCGGGAGGTCTGGTCCGGCGAGGCGGTCTGCGACCCTCTCCAGCTGATTGGCCCGGCTCAATGAGGCTGACCAACAGGCCGCTGACTTCCCGTCAAGACGCCGGGACCGGCGGCCCGTACCCCCTGGCCGTGCCTGGCGGAAACTGATGCCATGCCGTCGACGATGCTCGTGGTGGGTCCGAAGCTCGGTGTTGCGCTGGTCGTCCTGACCCTCGTGGCGGCGGCCGTCGTGACCCTCGGAAAACTGGGCCACGGTCGGCAGGTCATCGGCGCCGCCATCCGTGCCGCGATCCAACTGGGTGCCGTGTCGATGCTGATCGCGGTCATCGTGGTGTCGCTGTGGGCCACGGCTGCGTTTGTCGTTCTGATGTGTGCGGTGGCGACGGTCACGTCCGGCCGACGCATCACGGGCGGCGGCCGGGGGTGGTGGGCAGGTGCTCCGATCGTCGGAGGCAGCATGCTGGTGGTGGCGGGGCTGCTGATGGCGGGCCTGGTGCCGCCGCGTGGCATCGCGATCATCCCGGTCGCGGGGATCCTCATCGGCGGAGCGATGACCGCGACCTCGCTGGCGGGCCGTCGCGCAGTCGACGAGTTGACCAGCCGGCGCGGTGAGGTGGAGGCCGCCCTGGCCCTGGGCCTGCTGCCCCGAGACGCTGTGCTGCTGGTGTGCCGTCCGGCGGCGGGACAGGCGTTGATCCCGGCGCTCGACCAGACCCGGACGGTAGGCCTGGTGACCCTGCCCGGCGCGTTCGTCGGCGTGCTGCTCGGCGGAGCGAGCCCCCTCGCCGCCGGAGTGACGCAGTTGGTCGTCCTCGTCGGACTCCTCGCCGTGGAGGCCGTCGCCGTCGTCCTCACCGTCGAACTGGTGGCCCGCGGCTGCCTCCAACCGACCATGTCGCGGGCGGGCCACTGACAGCCGGCGGACCGGGGCGCGTACATGATCAAGGCGACGCCGATCTGGCAGATGCCGGCGCCGATGACGTCCCATGGGTCGGGCTGGTCGGCGGCATGCGGCGGGCGCGGTCAACGAGGGTCGGCATCGTGGGCTCCTGGAGCGATGGTGGCGAAGGGGATGGGGCAGCACGGTTGGCCGGCGCACTCGACGAGGTCGTCGCAGCCGGTGTCCACTGCGGCGCGCAGTGTGCCGGCGATGACCTGCAAATCAACGATCTTCGCCTCGACCTCGGCGAGCTTTGCTTGGGCGCGGACCTGCAGGCCGGCGTCGGGGTGGCGACCGTGGCGGTGCTGACCCGCGTCGAGCAGGTCGGCGATCTCGTCGAGGGTGAATCCGAGTCGCTGCGCCACTTTGATCACTTTCAGTACGGTGACCGTTTCGGTTGGGTAGAGGCGGTGCCCGCCCAGGGTTCGGTCTGGTTCGGCGAGCAGTCCGCGGCGTTCGTAGTAGCGCAGCGTCTGCGGGTTCACCCCGGCCGCGGCGGCGACCTGGCTGCTGCGCAACCCGCTCACGCCGTCATTCCGGCGTCGGCTCTCCGCGCGAGCGCGTCGAGGACGTCGACGTGCGCGGTCGGCACCTGCACGTCGAGGCGTAGCGTGCCGGTTTCGGCGGCGAGGGTGAACGAGAAGAAGAAGCAGCAGGAGCTTTCCCGGCCGGTCAGGTCCCGGGCGGCTGTCTCGGCGGCAGGGTCGAGACGCCACCGCAGTCGGGTGGGGGACAGGCGCTGCTGCGTTAGCAGGGCGGTGGCGAACAGGTCGTCGAATTCGGCCAGCCGCAGCGGCCGTTGCCCGCTCGGCAGGGTGCACGACTCGGGCACCCAGGTCTGGTCATCGCTCATACCGACGACGGTAAGCCTGTACCTGAGTACCGAATGCAAGCCCAACGCTCACGGTATTGCTGGCACTGATGGTGCTGGCCGTCTACCGGCCGCGCAGGATTACCCGTTACGGCGTGCGCCAGCGCGGCGTTGTCCCGGCATCCCGCTGACCTGTGATCGTCGTCCCTCGATCGCTGTTGTGGCAGACCGGCTACGAGACGACCACCACACGCCATGCGAGGCCGGCGGCGATGCCGTGCCGTGCCGTGCCGTGCCGCACCAGCGCTGCTGGTCGGCGATCAAGCGTGCCGCGATGCCGGCGCTGCTCCTTTGGGTGCGAAGCGACGAACCGCGGTCCCGGATCCTGCGCCGCTGACAAAGTGCTGGGTCACGTCGGGTGACGTGCGGAACATCGACACGCCTGGACGGAGATACCCCCCGGGGGTATCTTGATGGTGAGGAGGCGATGAGGATGTCGCACGAGGACGAGCATCACCGGACGCAAGCCCCGAGTGAGGTTGTGGACAGGCACGGTGATCACCGGAGCCACCGAGAAGGCCCGGGCAGACAGCCAGTACGGCCCGGCACCAACGACGGCCATGCCGGGCATGACAAGCACGCCGGGCACGACCCGGAGATGTTCCGCCGTAAGTTCTGGCTGAGCCTGGTCTTGACGGTACCGATCGTGGTGACCAGTCGCATGGTGATGGACTGGTTCGGCTATCGGCTGGACTTTGCGGGTGTCGACTGGGTGGGCCCGGTGCTGGGCACGGTGGTGTTCGTCTACGGCGGGTGGCCGTTCCTGCAGGGCGCGGTGCGGGAGGTCCGTGCCCGGGCGCCGGGGATGATGCTGCTGATCGCCATGGCCATCACCGTCGCGTACGTGGCCTCGGCGGCGACCGCGCTGGGCGCGTTCGACCTGGACTTCTGGTGGGAGCTGGCGGCTCTGGTCACGATCATGCTGCTCGGGCACTGGCAGGAGATGAAGGCCATCGGTCAGGCCCACGGCGCCCTGTCGGCCCTGGCCGCGCTGCTGCCCGACGACGCCGAACGCCTCGACGGCGACGGACGACCCGAACGGGTGCGGGTCAACGACCTGCGCGTCGGCGACGTGGTCCTAGTGCGACCCGGTGGGCGGGTGCCGGCCGACGGGCGCATCACCGACGGCCGCGCGGAGCTGGACGAGTCGATGATCACCGGTGAGTCTCGGCCGGTCGGCCGCGAACGCGGCGACCGGGTGGTGGCGGGCACGGTCGCCACCGACGCGGCCATCCGGGTGCGCGTCGAGGCCGTCGGCGAGGACACCGCCCTGGCCGGCATCCAACGCCTCGTCGCGCAGGCCCAGCAGTCCAGCGGCCGGGCGCAGGTCCTCGCTGACCGGTTCGCGGCCTGGCTGTTCTACATCGCCACCGTCACCGCCGCCGCGACGCTGCTGATCTGGACACTGATCGGCAACCTCGACGAGGCCGTCGTGCGCACCGTCACGGTTCTGGTGATCGCCTGCCCGCACGCGCTGGGCCTGGCCATCCCGCTGGTGATCGCCCTGTCCACGGCCGTGGCCGCGACGGGCGGCATCCTGGTCAAGGACCGCCTCGCCCTGGAGCGGATGCGCACCATCGACACGGTGCTGTTCGACAAGACCGGCACCCTGACCCGCGGCGAGCACGTCGTCGCCGGTGTCGCCGCCACCGGCGGCGTCAGCGAGACCGACGTGCTGGCCGTAGCGGCGGCGGTGGAGGCTGACAGTGAACACCCCCTCGCGCGGGCCATCGTCACCGCCGCCGCCCAGCAGGGCGCCCGACGCACCGCGACCGGTTTCCGGTCACTGACCGGGCGCGGGGTGCGCGCCGATGTCGACGGTGTCAGTTACGCCGTCGGCGGACCCGCCCTGCTGCGCGAACTCGACGCCACGGCGCCCGGCGACCTCGACGAGCACCGGGCCGAGTGGTCGCGGCGGGGAGCGGCGGTACTGCACCTGCTGCGCCTCGACGGCGAGCAGGCACGCGTCATCGGCGCCCTCGCCCTCGAGGACCAGATTCGCCCCGAGGCGCGCCAAGCCATCGCCGACCTCCGTCAGCAGGGCATCCGCAAGATCGTGATGATTACCGGTGACGCGCGGCCGGTGGCCGAGGCGGTCGCCGCCGACCTGGGCTTCAGACCCGGTGAGGACGAGGTGTTCGCCGAGGTGCTGCCCGCCGACAAGGACGAGGCGGTCGGCGAGCTGCAACGCCGGGGTCTGCGGGTAGCGATGGTCGGTGACGGCGTGAACGACGCTCCCGCGCTGGCACGCGCCGACGTTGGCATCGCCATCGGCGCCGGCACCGACGTCGCGATCGAATCCGCGGGCGTCGTGCTCGCCTCCTCCGACCCGCGTGGGGTCACCGGAGTCATCCGGCTCTCGCGCGCCTCGTACCGCAAGATGATCCAGAATTTGGCCTGGGCCGCCGGCTACAACGTCGTCGCCCTGCCCGTGGCCGCCGGTGCTCTGGCCTGGGCCGGAGTTAGCCTGAGCCCCGCGGTCGCCGCGGTGCTGATGTCCGCCTCCACCATCGTGGTCGCGCTCAACGCCCAACTGCTGCGCCGCGTGCAGCTACGCCACCCGGATGATTCAACTCTGGATCGTGGGTTCGCCCCGAAGGACCCGGCGCCGGCCCGCTAGGTGAAGCGCATGACACCGCCAGCAGCGCGAACCGGACTCGCCGCCGCGACCGGCGTGGACTTCGACCGGCAGCTCCTCACGATGATGATCGCCCACCACCGGGGCACCATCAGCATGGCCAGAAACGAGATCAGCAACGGCGCCAACACCGACGCCAAAGCCCTCGCCCAGCAGAACGTCGACGACCAGCAGGCCGAGATCGACACCATGAACAGGATCCTCACCCGCCTCTGAGCGCTGCAGTGTGCCCGGGCGTTCTCGACGCCCGGGCACGCAGGGTCACCTGGCCAAGCTCCGCAAGCGCCAGGCCCGAGGCCGGCAACGTCGTTCGACTCGGCCGCCCCACTCGCTCAGCCGCCCTAGAACACTGCTTGGTGCTTTATCGCCCGCCGGGACAATTCGCGGGCGGCAGACCCTGATGTTCGCGGTAACCGCCCGTCCCCCCACCGCCGCCGCGATACGGCGTCGATTTGGACCGCTGGTCAGTTGCGGGGCCAAACCCGCACGGGCACTTGGGGAAACGCCGCCGTCAGGAACTGTTCGGTGACCCGGTCGCGCTGGAGGCAGTCCGGCCAGGCGTCCAGCACGTCGGGCAGGGTGCGGTGCCCGAGGGCCAGGTGAAACAGGTCCCCTGGGCGGAATAGCGGCGTGGGTCCCGGGGTCGGTCGCGGGGCTGACAGCGCCCCGCAGGGCCGTCACGGCGCTCAGCTCGCCGTCGGTGAACTCCAGCCGGGCGGCTCGGCCGTAGGTGTCGATGGTCAAGGCCGGCTCGTGCCACCGCAAGCCCGCGACGCGCCAGCGCTCACGCAGCAGCGGCAGCAGCCGGGCGAGCAGCTCGACCGGGTCGCGGGTGTGGACGTACCAACCCCTGGGCCGCCTCGGTATACCGGGCGGGCCGAGTCGGGCCAGTGGGTGCTCCGGGTCGAGGATGGGGCGGACCGCGGTGAACGGGTGCCCCGCCGATGCCTCGTACTGCCGGCCGACGTGGCCCAGGTGTGCGTGCATCGCGGCGGCGGCCCGCGGCCAGTCGGCCGGTGGCTTACACGCCGCCGCTACCACCACCAGCTCGCCGGCAGCGGAGAGCCGGGCGCCACTGGCCAGGTATCCGAGTACGTCAGCGTCGTGCACCAGGACGGCGACGACGCGCCGGGCGATATCCGCCCGACGGCGCCCGGCGATCTCGTACCGCCACACCGTCGCATCCCTCCGGCAGACAAGGGCGTTGCCATCGGCAAGGCGTCGGTCGATGTCGGCGAGGGCGTCCGCGTCGGCGACGGTGGCCGGGCGCACCGTCATGGCGCCGAAACGGGTGTCCGACTGGTCCTGGCCGGTGCCCGGCAGCGCGAACGAGGGCATCGAGCAGGCGCCGTCCTTGGCCAGGGCGTAGTCGTAGCCGAGCCGCCGGTAGAAGTACGGGATTCCCTCGATCACCTGGACCGGCACACCGTCGAGCGCGTATCGGTGGTGCAGTGCGGCGAACAGGTGCTCGGTGAGCCGCTTGCCGCGGTGCTCCGGCGCCGTACCGACCAGCTCGACCTGGGCTACCGGCAGCTGGACTCCGGCCAGGCTCCAGTTCTGCCGCAGCCCGACCAGGCTGGCGGCCGGGCGGCCGGTGACAGTGTCCTCGGCGACCAGGAAGTCGTCGGGCACGGCCGAGGGATGACCGTCCAGCAGGTCGTCGACCCAGGCGGCGATGCCGGGGTGCGGTTGCCCACCGGTCACCGATTGAAGCTGGACAGACGCGTGGAGGCGAGCAAGCGCGGGGTGGTCGGAGAGCCGGCCCGGCCGCACCACGTAACGGTCGTTGTCCCGTCTCATGCCGTGGCTCCTAGCGTGGGTTCTGACCGTTCGGGCCAGGATCTCGTCCCTGCGGGCTCAGCACCAGGGGCGTGCGCCACCGCGGGATGAGCGACGCGGTGACCGGGCTGGTTTCGGTCGAATACAGCGGGGCGCTACGGGTCGTTGTCGCTGGCGAGCCGCCTATCGGCCGATCACCGGGAGCGGGGACTCGGGGTGATGGCCAGCGCGGCCACGGCGGTCACGATGGCGACGATCGCGGCGGTGGTGAAGCCACGCGATAAGCCGCCGGTGCCGGTGCCGGCGATGCTGACGGCGGCCACGCTCGAGACGACGGCTGCGCCGACGGAAGCCCCGAATTCGTGGAACGTGCTGACGATCCCCGAGGCCAGCCCTGCTTCGTGGGCCGCGACCTGTCCCAACGCGGTGGCAGCCGACACCACGAAAAGCGATCCCGTACCGGCAGCCGCGACTGCCATACCGGCCACCATGGGGACGGCTCCGGTCCAGATCGCCGGAACGGCCAGGCCGGCGGCAGCAACGGTCAGCCCGGCCACCGCCACGGTGCGGGCTCCGGTGCGGCCGATGACGCGTCCGGCCACCTGTGCGCCGAGCATGGTGGACAGCGCGCTGGGGAGGAAGAGCAGGCCGGTGGTCAGTGCGCCGTAGCCGTAGTGCTGCTGCAGCGCGAACGTGCCGAGGAAGAACATCATGATCATGAGTGCGGTGGCGACGAGGATCAGCAGGCTGCCGGTCGCCACGGGCCTGCGGGCCAGGAGCCGTACGTCCATCAGTGGGCTGGCGGCGAGGCGCTGACGGGCGACGAAGGCGGTGTAGACAAGCGCCGAGACCAGGAGCAGGAGCGCGGTGCTCCAGGTGGCCCAGCCGCGTTCTCCCGCCCTGATCAACGCGTAGATCAAGGTCGCGGTCGCGGTCGTGACCAGGGCGGCACCGACAACGTCGAGCCTGGCGTGCGGGGCGGATGCGCGCTGCGCTGGTAGGTGCGAGCGCAGCGTGAACAGCAGCACCACTCCGACGGGGACGTTGATGATAAAGATCCACGCCCAGCCCGGTCCGGCGGTGAGGAGCCCGCCGAGCAGGACGCCGAGTGCGGCGCCGCTGCCGCCCAACGCGGACCAGATGCCCAGCGCCCGGTTGCGCTCGTCGCCGTCGAAAATGGTGACGATGAGCGAGAGCGCCGCCGGGGACAGCATGGCGGCGGCCAGTCCCTGGGCCACTCGGCCGGTGAGAAGCATGGGCCCGGAGGTAGCCAGTCCGGCGGTCAAGGAGGCGGCCGCGAACAGCAGCAGACCGGTCAGGATGAGCCGGCGGGGACCGAACAGGTCGGCGGCGCGACCGCCGAGCAGCAGCAGTCCACCGAACGCGAGGGTGTAGCCGCTGATCACCCAGGTGAGGGTTTCCCGCCGCAGGTCAAGGTCTGCGCCCATGTGTGGCAGGGCGATCGCGACGACGGTGACGTCGAGGATGAGCATGAGCTGCGCGACGCCCACCAACCCGAGGATGCGCCAGCGTCGGGGATCCGGGGTGCGGGTCGCTTGGGTCGGAAGGGTGGCTGCGGGCGTGGACTCGGACACGGTGAGCGCCTCCGGAGCTAAGTTGTACAAGCTGTGTTCAACTTGTGTCCGGTACTGTAACCCATACACACGCTGTTTGACTTAAGGACGTTGCATGCCCCACTCCGCTGCCACGCCGGCCCGCCGGGCGGACGCACGGCAGAACGCCGAGAAGATCGTGCAAGCAGCCGTCGCCTGCCTCGGGCGCAACTCGCAGGCGAGCATGAACGACATCGCTCAGGAGGCCGGAGTCGGCAGGGTGACCCTGTATGGACACTTCCCATCCAGAGAGGCGCTCATCGAAGCAGCGTTGGTTCGACTGTTGGCCCAAGGCGACGAGGTGTTGGAGACCGTCGAACTCGGTGGTGACCCCCGCGACGGGCTGCGGGCGCTCATGGAGTCAGGATGGTTGCTGATCGCCCAGGCGTCGTCGCTCCTGCAGGCGGCGGAGGCGGCCCTGTCGCCGGGCCGGGTGCAGGAGCTGCACGCCAAACCGGAGCAACGGGTTCATGGCCTGATCCGTCGCGGTCAGGCCGAAGGCGTGTTCCGGGCCGACATCGCCGCCGACCTGCTGTCCAGCGTCCTGCACCACATCCTGCACGGGGCGGCAGGTGACGTCGCAGCCGGACGGCTCGATCCGGCGGACGCGCCGCGTGTCGTTGCCGAAATGGCCCTAGCCGTTTGCGCGCTTCCGGACGCCGGCCGGATGAGCGGTGGCGTGACAGGTAGGTGTGTGGGTCCGCCGTCGTACCGCGGCGACGAGTGCGAAGACGTGGGCGGACCGGGCCGGTAATTGCGCCTATGCGTGCTCGGCTTAGGACGTCGGTGACATCAGTGGAAGCTTCTGTGGAACGACCCGGGTTAGTGGGGGTGCGCGTTGCGCCATGCGGCGTTGCGGAGTAGGCGTAGGCCGTTGAGTCCGACGATGACGGTGGAGCCTTCGTGGCCGGCGACGCCGAGCGGCAGCGGGAGATGGCCGAGGAGGTCCCAGCCGGCCAGGGCGACGATGAACGTGGCAGCGATGATCAGGTTGGCGGTGACCAGGCGGCGGGCGTGCCGGGAGAGGCCGATGACCGCTGGAATGGTGCTCAGGTCGTCGCGGACGATGACGGCGTCGGCGGTGGCGACGGTCAGGTCGGCGCCGGAGCGGCCCATGGCGATGCCGGTGTGGGCGGCGGCGAGCGCGGGCGCGTCGTTGACGCCGTCGCCGATCAGCAGCAGCCGGTGCCCGGCGGTGGTCTGTGCGCGGACGTGGTCGACCTTCTGCTCCGGCAGCAGTTCGGCGTGGACTTCGCTGATGCCGGTCTCGGCGGCGATGCGGGCGGCTGCGGTGGCGTTGTCGCCAGTCAGCAGCATCGGTGGGGCTGCCATACGGGTAGTTAGCGCAGCGACGGTGGATCGCGCTTGCGGGCGCAGCCGGTCGGTGAGGCCGAGAACTCCGAGGGGTCGGTTGTCGGTGAGGACTAGTACCACGGTTTCGCCGTCGTGCTCGAGTGTGGCAACGGCGTCGCGTGCGCGCTGCCAGGTCTGCCGGTCTGTGGTTAGCGCTTCGATGTCGAGCAGGCGGTGTGGGTTGCCGATCTGGACGGTGCGGCCGTCGATGTCGGCGGTGATGCCGAAGCCGGGTGCGGACGTGAACAAGAGGGCGGGTCGCAGTGTCAGGTGGCGGTCGCGTGCGGCGGCGACGATGGCGCGCGCGAGGGGGTGCTCGGACGGGTCTTCGGCGGAGGCTGCCAGAGCGAGGAGCTCCTGTTCGTCGATGCCTGCGCCGCTCAGGGGCCGGATGGTGCTCAGCTGGGGTCGGCCTTCGGTGAGGGTGCCGGTCTTGTCGAAGGCGACGCGGGTGGTGGCACCGAGTTGCTCCATCACAACGGCCGACTTGACCAGGACTCCGTGGCGGCCGGCGTTGGCGATCGCCGACAGCAGCGGTGGCATGGTCGCCAGGACCACGGCGCAGGGTGACGCCACGATCATGAAGGTCATGGCGCGCAACAGGGTCGCCTGCAACTCCGCACCGAACAGCAGCGGGATGACGAACAGGGCGATCGTTGCGGTGACCATGGCGATCGAGTAGCGCTGTTCGATCTTCTCGATGAACAGCTGGGTGCGGGCTTTCGTGGCGCTGGCCTGCTCGACCAGCGTGACGATGCGGGCGACGACGCTGTCGGCGGCGGGTCGGGCGACCCGGACGCGCAGGGCGCCGGTGCCGTTGACGGTGCCGGCGAACACCTCGTCCCCCGGTTGTTTGTCCGCTGGCAGCGGCTCGCCGGTGATGCTGGCCTGGTCGACCTCGCTGACGCCATCTTGGACGTGGCCGTCGGCGCCGATCCGTTCACCGGGCCGGACCAGGATCACGTCCCCGACGTCCAGATCGGCGGTCGCGACGGTCTGCTCGCCGTCGGCGGTGAGCCGGCTGGCGTGCTCAGGGGCGAGGTCGAGCAGCCGCCGCACGGAGTCCTCGGTGCGGCGGGTCGCGATTGCCTCCAATGCGCCGGAGGTGGCGAAGATGACGATGAGCAGCGCCCCGTCGAGGACCTGGCCGATCGAGGCCGCCCCGACCGCCGCGACGACCATCAGCAGATCAACATCCAGGCGGCGCTCGCGCAGCGCTTGCAGCCCGGCCCAGCCGGGTTCCCAACCGCCGCTGGCGTAGCAGGCGAGGTAGAGCGCAAACCACACCCAGGCCGGTGCGCCGAGCAGCTGCGCGAGCAGGCCAAGGGCGAACAGGCCTGCCGCTGCGCCAGCCCAGCGGACCTCCGGAACGGACCACCACCAACCAGCTCGCGTTCGTGTCTTCAGCGCCGA
The DNA here is from genome assembly GCF_016907275.1 of Micromonospora luteifusca. Lineage (NCBI taxonomy): Bacteria > Bacillati > Actinomycetota > Actinomycetes > Micromonosporales > Micromonosporaceae > Micromonospora > Micromonospora luteifusca. The sequence goes on along the minus strand of NZ_JAFBBP010000001.1, from coordinate 872,310 downwards.
CGGCGTTGCGGCCGCCCGGGTGCGTTCGTCGATCGTCACGGCCGATAGCATAGCTGCGCATTCACGAAGGTACGCAAGTACGTATTCAGCCGGATGGTCAGATAGGGTGACAACCATGCATGAGCAGTTGCCCGACTTCGATATGCCCGACGACGAGCAGGTGGACCTCGCGGCCGAAACGTTCCGGCTGCTCGCCGACCCGACACGGATCAAGATCCTGTGGGCGCTGCTGCAGGGTGAGTCGTCCGTCGCCTGCCTGGCTGAGCTCGCCGGAACCTCGCCGACGGCGGTGAGTCAGCATCTGGCGAAGCTGCGCATGTCACGGCTCGTGACGGCCCGCCGGCAGGGCACGTTCATGTACTACTCGGCCGCCAACGACCACGTCCGCAAGCTTCTCGCGCAGGCACTGCATCACGTCGACCACATCGACCCGCAACACTCCGACGCCGATGGCCAACCGGTCGTGGCTCAGACCGGGCGCCCGGCGTAGGGGGGCGGCCGCAAGGCAAGCCGGCCGCTCGGCTCGACTGACCGCGAGGCCACGGCAGGGCCGGCCTTTGGTGATGTCGCCCCGGCAGCATAATCTCCGGCATGTCTGCTGGAGCGAATCGTGTCGACGATGCTGCCGACGTGGAGCAGGTGGCCCCGGCTACCGGTCGAACCCCGACGGCGGCGAGCACTGGTCAGGCATGGCGGGTGGTCGTCGGGTTCGGTGTGGTGAGCCTGGCCGCGGACATGGTGTACGAGGGTGCCCGCTCGATCTACGGGCCGCTGCTGGCCTCTCTGGGGGCGTCGGCTGTCGTCGTCGGCCTGATCACGGGCGCCGGGGAGGCCGCGGCGCTGCTGCTGCGTCTGGTGTCCGGGCCAATGGCGGACCGGACCCGCCGGTACTGGACCTTGACGATCGTGGGGTACGGGTTGACTGCGGTCTGCGTACCGCTGCTTGCGGTGACCCCGGTTTTGGGCGGCGCCGGCCTGGCAGTGGCCGCGGTGCTGATCCTCGCCGAACGGCTCGGTAAGGCCATCCGCAGCCCGGCCAAGTCGGCACTGCTTGCTGATGCCGCGAGCCGGGTCGGGATGGGCCGCGGTGTGGGAGTGCATAAAGCCCTCGACCAGGTCGGCGCGTTCGCCGGTCCGCTGCTGGTCGCCGCGGTCGTAGCGGTGACCACCGGCGCGCTGTGGCCGGGGCTGGCGGTGCTGACCGTGCCAGCCGTGGTAGCGATGCTACTGCTGATCACGCTTCGGGTACGGGCCCGTACCTCTGCGGCAGAGCGCGACGCCAGCGCAACGTCAGGGGCCGAGGCGAAGACCGGTCGGGAACCGCTGCCGGGCAGGTTCCACTGGTTCGCAGCGGCGATGGCGGTGTGCACCGCGGGTCTGGTGACCTTCGGGCTGATCGGTTTCCATCTGGTACGCGCGGGCGTGGTCGCGACCGCGGCGGTGCCGCTGATGTACGCAACGGCGATGGCGGCCGGTGGGCTCGCCGCACTGGTGACCGGGGTGCTCTACGACAAGGCCGGGCCGTGGGTGTTGGTGGCGCTACCCGCCATGATTGCCGTCGTGCCGCCGCTGGCGTTTGGTGGCGGCCTGTCGGCGGCGGTGTTCGGGGTCGTGGTCTGGGGCGCTGCTGCCGGGCTGCAGGACTCCACAGTCAAAGCCATGGTCGCCGATCTCGTGCCACGGGAGCGGCGGGCCACCGCATACGGCATCTTCGCCGCTGTGCAGGGTGCCGGAGCCTTGGCCGGCGGTGCTGCGGCGGGGCTGCTCTACGACCGCTCGGTGCCAAGCCTGATCATCGCCGTGGTGCTTACCCAGGCCGTTGCCCTGCTCATACTTTTCGGCGTACTGACCCGAACCCGCCAGCACCGACGCGAACCCACCTGAGTCCGGCTAGGCCCGATGTCGCTAGCCCGTCCGCTGTGTGTTGGCTCCCCGACTGGCAGGCGGCGGTGGCCGAAGGAGCCGTCCCGCGTCCGCCGGTCTGCTCAGCGGTTGTCGGTGGTGCAGCACCCGTCGTCGCACCCGTTGGCGTCGCCGCCTGCGGTGGGGGAGCGCAGGACGGTGCCGGGGGCGCAGCAGCTGTCGCCGCGCCAGGCTTCGCGGCCTTCCTTCACCGCGACCGCGGCGATGATCAACACGGCGGCGGGGTCGGCCCACCACCAGCCGAACAGCGAGTTGACCGCCAACCCGACCAGCAGCACCGCGGAGAGCAGGCGACACACCCCTCATCGGGTTCGCCCGGCTGCCCGTGCCGCCCGACGACCGCCCAGGTGAGCAGGCGCTTGGTTCCCGAGGTGCGGGTGGTGAAGGATAGGCGAATGCGCGTGTGGGACCGCAACAATGTGACGCTGGCCGGTCGTGAGGGCGGCCCTACCGTTGTGCTCGCGCACGGCTTCGGTTGTGATCAGCACATGTGGCGCCACGTGGTCAGCGAGATCGGTCAGTGGGCCCAGGTGGTGTTGTTTGATCACGTCGGATCTGGCAAGGCTGATCCGGCGGCCTGGGACGCTGACCGGTACGCCTCCCTGGATGGCTACGCCGATGACGTGCTCAGCATCTGCCAGGACCTCGACCTCCAGCAGCCGATCTTCGTCGGGCATTCGGTCAGTTCGAGCATCGGGGTCCTCGCGGCGAACCGCGAACCGGATCGCTTCTCGGCGCTTGTCCTGGTCACCCCGTCACCGTGTTACATCGATGACGAGAACTACCGAGGCGGTTTCACTCGCGACGACATCGACGACCTGCTCGAGTCACTCGACAGCAACTACCTCGGCTGGTCGTCGAGCATGGCACCCCTGATCATGGGCAATCCAGAGCGGCCCGAGCTGGGCGAAGAGCTCACGGCCAGTTTCTGCCGGACGGATCCCGCGATGGCGCAGGTGTTCGCCCGTGCCACGTTCCTGTCCGACAACCGTGCGGACCTCGCCGCGGTGAGCGTTCCGACCCTGATCCTGCAATGCGCTCAGGACGCCATCGCGCCGCCCGAAGTCGGCGCGTTCGTGCACGCGCAGATCGCCGGTAGTCAGCTCGTCACACTGGATGCGACGGGGCACTGCCCACAGTTGAGCGCGCCGGAAGCGACGGCTGCGGCGATCACGTCGTTTGTCAGGGCCGCCTACCGATGACCGCCACTGGGGGGCGTGATCCGCACGGCCCGGGTCCCAGCGATGACGGAAGCGCCCGACCGAGCGAGGCGGGGTTCCCTGCGTTGCTTGAAGACGACCTCGAAGACCTGTACGAGAATGCGCCCTGTGGGCACCTGTCCACCCTCCTGGACGGCACCATCGCGAAGATCAACGGCACGCTGCTGGCCTGGCTCGGTTACCGACGTGAGGAACTCGTCGGTCAGCGCCGTTTCAGCGACCTGCTCACCGGTGGGGGCCGGATCTACCACGAAACTCACTTCGCGCCGATGCTGGCCATGCGGGGCGAGATCGGCGGTGTCGCCCTCGACCTTCGTACGAAGGACGGCGTTCGCATGCCGGTACTCGTCACTTCCGTCGTCAAGGCTGGCAGTGAAGGTCAACCCCAACTCATCCGGACGGCCATCTTCGACGCCACGATGCGCCGTTCCTACGAACGAGAACTCCTCAATGCCCGCAAGGTCGCGGAACGCGAGGACGAACGGCTACGACAACTCGTCAACAAACTGCAGCGCAGCCTCCTCCCGGCCGTGCTGCAAACCCCGCCCGGGCTGGAAAGCGCCGCGTACTACCGGGCGGCTTCCACCGACGAAGTCGGCGGCGACTTTTACGACCTGTTTCCCCTCGAGGATGGCCGCTGGGGCTTCTTCCTCGGCGATGTCAGCGGCAAAGGCGTCGAAGCGGCAGCCGTCACCGCCTTGGCCCGCTACACGTTGCGGGCCGCGACCGTGTACAACCCGGACCCTGCCGCCGCGCTGCACAACCTCAACACCGTGCTCTGGCAGGAGTACCGCCAGGACGCGCGCTACTGCACCGTTGTGTCCGGCATCCTCACACCCACGCCGGCCGTCGGCGGGTTCACCGCGATCATCGCCAGCGGCGGGCATCCCGAACCACTGTTGTTGAAGGGCGATGGCTCCGCTCATTACCACCCCACGAAGGGCCGCATCGTCGGGGCCTTTCCCAACTCCCGATACACCAACGCGACCGTCGTGGCGAACCCCGGCGACACCTTACTTCTCTACAGCGATGGACTCACTGAAGCCCGTCCCGCCCGCAGCGAGACTGCCGATGGCCGTTACGGAACCGCGGCCCTTGCCCGATTCGCCCACTCCCTCGCGCCCACCAACGCCACCACGGCCGTCGCCGCGGTCACCGAGTTGCTCGGCACCTTCGGCACCGGGCTGACCGACGACACCGCCATCCTGGCCATCAGCGCCCCACCTGCCTGACGCACAATGCAGAGTGGGGAGATCGGCTGCGGCGGGTCGTCGTGAGGCGGGCGATGCGGCCAGCCTCTAAGCTGGCGGCGTGCCCGATCTTGACGTGACACTCGCCGCGCTCCTCGATCTCGGCCGTCTGGCCGAGGAAACGCGGTGAACTGGGTAACCGATGTCCACCTTGTCTCGATCATGACGCGTGACCTTGAGCGCCGGATGCGGCGGGCGCCCGTGACGGTCCCCGCTTGGGCCTGCGGGCTGGTGACGTGGTGATGGGGACCGCGCCGCCAGCCGAGGACCAGCCGGTCGGTTGGCTCACCGGGACCGGCCAGTGGAGTGGGATCGGCTCCGCACTGAACTGGGTCGGAGACCGGGTGGCCGTGGTAGGCCCCGATCCGGGCGGGGTGGTCGCGGCGATGGCGGCCGCAGTCCCGGCAGAGCCCGACGTCGTGACGGTGATCGGCCTGCTCGACGACGCGTGGCCGGTGATGGAGGCGGTCCTGCCCATCGCGGTGCCGCCCGGCAGCCGGGCCCGGCTCGCTGTCGCCGACGCGGGCGCCCCCGAGGCCGGTCCGGCCCTCCGGCTCGCCCGGGAGCTGACAGCGACCATCATCGCGCCCCGCACCGACGTGCTCCTGGTGCCCGGCGGCTCACTGTTCGCCGTGGACGGTTGGCTGCGCTACGACGCGGCCGGCGCTGCCGGCTCAGCCGGTCGCCGTACGCCCCGACCGGAGTGGGAGGCGCGGGTAGAGGAGCTGCGCGTACCCGAGGGAGTAGGGGACGGGCTGTCCCTGCTGCCCATTCCGGCGGGAGTTTGGCTCTTCCCGCAGGAGCCCGGCACGCCTGCACCGGACTTGGACGACCCCGCCTACGGCATACCCCTCGACGTCGAGCGCCCGGTCCTGCTGATCGGCCGGCCCGGCCGACCGGACGTGTCCGAGAAGGTCATCCGTGCGGTGGTACGGGCGCTGCCGGTTCCGCTGCGCCGGCGGCTGCTGTTAGCACCGTACGGGTCGATGGCCAGCACGCTCGACGCGGCGACCAGCCTGGCGCGCGAGGACGGGAAGCCAGTCCTCGTCACTACCGGCGTGCCCGCGCTTACGGACGACGCGCAGGGGGTCAGCCGGACCTTCTCCGGGCCGGACGCCGGCCGCTGGGAGCCGTTGGCGACCCGCCTTACCGTCCCGCCTAGCGGCCCGGCCCGGCCGACCGGGCCCGTCCGGGGTCTCGACGGTTACCCGCGTATCGACGAGCGTTCGTTCCGGCTCAACGAGCACTGGGTGGCCGAGGTGACACAGTCCGGCCTGTGGGTCCGACCACCGCGGTCGGAGGCGGGCGCGGACGTCGTGCGGGCCATCCCGTGGGACCCGTCGACGTTGCGGATCTTCGTCGGCGTACCCGGCGAGCCGCCGGGACACGAGTTACTGCCGCTGCTGGGCGCGCTCGTCGGTCGGATGCCGGCCGAGACCCGTCGCCGCGTGAAGTTGGCGCCGGAGCCGTTCGCGATCGCGGTGACGGCGAGCGTCATCGGCGACGATGACGGCGGATCGGATTCCGCCGCCGGCGCCACGGGCGGGGTCGACTCCGGCATCCAGCGACCGTTGAGGTTGCGCGGGCTGCCACCGTACGTCGTCGACGGTGCCGTACCGCCGAGGACCGCGACCGTCCGACCACCGGCACCCATCGTCCCGCGACGTCCGCCAGCATCCCCACCGCCGGTCGCCCCGGTGGAGTCGGCGTCGCCCGCAGCGCGGCCGGCGTCGCCAGCCCCGCCGCCGGGCGATCTCGCCGCGTCCGCGGCGGAGGAACCGGCAGACGAGCCCACGGCCGAGTACGCGGCCTTGGCGAGCCGCCTTCCGGCACCACGGAGCGCCGATGTGCGTCTCGACCATGACGGGTGGGGCTTGCGCGGCGGTGACGCGCATCCGGACGAGTCGCCGTCAGGCCCGGCGCCCGCGCCCGCAATGGTGCACCGGGTCTGGACGCGGTGGCCGTCGATGCCCGTCGTGGTCGCGTTCGCGGTGTTGGCGGTGGCGACCACGACAGGCTATGTGCTGAGCCAGTCGTTGAAGCAGGAGACGATGGCGGTGCCGTCATCGCCCGCGAGTTCGCCGCAGTCCGGGCCGACTCCGATCCTCCCTGGCGGTGGCCCATCCCTCCTCAACTCGTCTGGCCCCGCCAGCGGCGGGGCGTCGATCCCGGCCGTCGGCACCGGCGCGCCCAGGACGCCGGGCGGCCGGACGCTGGCACCGTCGGCGGCCACCGCAGCACCCACCCGGGCGGCGCCCCCACACCCGGCGCCCACCACGAAGGCCGCCCCGCCGGGCCTGGTCAACGGCTCGGGGCGGAACCTCGCGGCCGGCGGCACAGTCAGCGCCTCCAGCGTTGAACAGGCCGGTACGTCCGCCGCCCACGCCATCGACGGGAGCCAGAGCACCCGGTGGAGCAGCGTGGCCCAGTCGGATCCGCAATGGCTCGCCGTCGACCTGGGCGCGGTCTGGCAGGTGACCCAGGTCCGGTTGCTCTGGCAGCGCGCATACGCGACGGCGTACCACGTTGACGTGTCGTTGGACGGGACGACGTGGCGGACGGTGTACGAGACCAGCCACGGCACCGACGGCGTCGCAGAGATCGCCATCGCCCGAACCCCGGTCCGCCACGTCAGGGTGGTGGGCACCGCGCGCGCCTCCACGCGGTACGGGTATTCGATCATCGAGTTCGAGGTGCGCTGACCGCGATTCAACTGCGGGCGTCTGCGCGAAGTCCCGCGAACTCGCGCTGAACAAGCAGCGAGCCCATCACGTCGTAATGATCCCAGTGCTGTAGCGCTGTGCTTCCGTAGCGCCCAGGGAGACGACGTGCCCAACAGTGATCTCTTCATGCTGCTCTGCAACGAAGGCCGGTTCGTTCCGATCCCGGCGGGGGTCTTCCTGCATGGCGGGCCCATGTCGGAGCCGGTGGACCTGGTCGCGTTGTCGTCGGCCATGGTGGTGCCCCGGTCGCCCGGGGGAGCGCGGACGCTCGTCGTGACCGAGAGCGCCCTGCGACGCCCGGACGTGGTGGCGACGCTACGGCAGACGTTGGGCCGCCTGCCCTCGTCGGCCCGGGACCGGTTGGTGCTGCGTACGGTGCTGGACGGCGGGCGGGTCTCCGACGATCGGGCGGACCCGGGGGAGTGGCTGAGGGCGGCGGAGCTGTTGGGCCTGCCGCGAATCGGTGCGGTCGACACGTCGGTGGCGTCGTCGGCTCGTGTGGTGACGGTGGACGCTGAGGGCCGGGAGACCGGCGAGCGCCCGGCTCCGGTGTGGGGCTTGCCGCGGGGGTTGGCGGCGGCGCGGGAGACGCTGCGAGCGGCGGTCGGGCTGGCGTCGGGCGACGAGGGGCCGTCGTGGGATCGCCTGCTGACGTTGTTGTCGAGGGCGTCGGAGATCCGCGACGGGCTCCTGGTGCGTTCGTGGGTGCCCGGGGATCCGTCCTGGGGTGCGGTGTATCCGCTGGCGGCGGGTGTGGCGCTGCTTGGCCTGCCGGTGGGGCTGGATGTGGCGGCGTTGACGGGTGGGGTGTTGCCGGTGAGCGCGGCGCAGGTGATGCGCATGTGGGGTGGCCCGGGGGCAGGTGAGCGAGTCGATGCGGGTGCGTTGGTGGCGGCGTTGCTGAAGGTGCCGGGTTCGGCGGCACTGGTGGTGGGCTCGGGTGGGGGTTCAGCGCGGTGGCTGGTCTCGCACGACGGTGAGCTGCGGGTGGTGGACGCACGAGTCGATGGTGAAGGTGCTGTTCGGACGGTCGACAGGCGGCCGGAGGCCGGGCAGGTGGCGGAGCTGTTGTCTCGCGACGAGACGGTGCTGGTGGTCGACCCGGCGAATCGCCGGACCACGGTGGCGGCCCTGGGTGCCGACACGCCACAACCGACCGTGACCCCCGCCGCGTCACCGGTCTCCACGGCGAGTCCGGGGCCGATGCCGGCATCCAACCTGGTAGCAGCATCTGTTCCGACCGTTCTGGAGTCGGCTGAAACGGGTGTTGTTCGTTTGGCGTCGGCGGTGAATAAGTTGTCGCCGTGGGACGGTGCGTCGGATTGTGCCGATCGAGTGGCGTCGGTGTTGCTCGGGTTGGGGCTGCGGCGTGACGTGGGGTCGGTGGCGGGCGAGGAAGGTGTTCCGGGTCGGCATGTGGTGGAGGGGTTGTTGGGTGGGAGGTTTGGTCCGGGTAGTGGTGTAGGTCGGTTGGCGGGGCTGGGTGTGGGGGCGATGACGGCGGTGTGGGTTGAGCCCTCGCCGGTGGTCAGGCCAAAGGATGGTTCGTCCTTGCGGGATCCACGACCGCACATGGTGTTGGTGCGTCGTGTGTCTGTGCAGCGGTTTGTGTTGGTGGAGACGCAGGCGTCGGCGCCGGCGTTGGGCGAGGACGATCGGCGGTTTGTCGAGTTTGACCTTGCGGCGTTGGGCTTCGGGGAGGGCTTGCCACAGTCCTTGCGAGGGACCGCGCGGTTGGTGGTGGACGCGGATGGGGCGTTGCGGCAGGTGGTGGTGTCGTCCGGGGCTGTGGTGTCCGGTGCGACTGGTTCGGGCTACCCCGCCCGACTGGTTCAGGCGCTGGTTGACCCCTCGCCGTGGCCCGGTGAGCCGGGCCTGGTGGCCGAGGAAATTCAGGCGTTGGTGCGGTTTGGCCCAGGCTCCGCCCAGGTCGGATCCATCCCGCAGATAAAGACGATTGCCAAGCTGGAATCGCTCGGTATCGACATCGAGGTAGACCAATATCTAATGCCGCGTGGCCGGTCGGGACGCTGGTACCTGAGCGATCGGCTCGTTCATTGGTCTGACCTTCCAATCGCTGATCGTCAGTATCGGAACATCGTCCGGGTGGTGGGCGCCCCGGGGGTAGTGCATGAGGAGGAGGAGAGGGAGGTCCGATATACGGCCGAGCAGCATCACGGATTCAATAAGGCCATGATTCAGTGGCTGATGTGGGCCGGCCGCCGCAATCTTTCGCTGAATGAGGCGATGTATCCGGGCGCGCACGGGCAGGCGAACGAGATCCGCAACTGGGCCGAGCTGCCGGAGGGTTCTGTCGTTGCCGCTAATCGTGTTCGCCGGCGCCGTGGTGGCGGTGATGCTGACCGGGCTGCCGTCCTCGCCGTTCGTGACGCGCTACTCGTGGGCGAGGGAGTGTGGGTCGATCCGGAAGTCCGGGGACTGAAATTCCATTTCCCGGCCGACGAGTTCGACGGCGTCACGCATTATTGGCCAACCGTGGAGGTGGAACTCGCTGGAATTGTCCATCTCTTGCAGGCGAGCCAAAGTGGGGCCCAAGGCGCCGGGACGACGCTGGCCGCGATGGCGAGCGTGTTGGATCGAGTAATTCACTTCTCCGGAGAAGTGGCCGACCTGTTCGCGCGATCGTTGACCGAATGGCCGCTCAGCAAAGGGAACCTCCAGGCGCTCCTCGAGAGTGAGGAACTGCTGGCGCTGCGGGGTGCGTTCACCGCTGTGCTGACGCATGTCCTGGCCAGAGTCGCACCCCTGTTTGAAACGCCAGAGCATGGCCTCTTCGGGCTGGCTCGGCAGGATCTGACGATGTTGGTCGCGAAAATTCCTGATGAGACCCGTGCTCTGTTGCAACAATTCGCGGGCCTTCTTGTCAGCTTGATTGCCGAGTTTGACTTCTTTGCAGGTCTCGAGCGAAAGCCCGACCCGGGATGGATTGACTCGCCCTCGACCTTGAACGGGGATCTGACCGTTCGGGAGGTGCTGATGGCAGTCTTCACCGGGTCGCGTGAGGTGCGCCAGGACGCGCTGTTTGAAACGGCGAAGACGTTGCCGGTGCAGTTCCCGTTGGAGGGAACGGGGTGGCGCTGGGCGTTTACGCTGCAGCATCGCCTGAGCGACACCGGTCCTCTGCCCGCAATGGGATACTCGATGACGCTCGATCGCACCGACGAGCAGTTGGCGGCGACAGTGAGCATCGCCCGGGCGGCGCATGATGTGGCGCGGGGGGCGAGAGAATGGACGCAGCGGTGGGGCGGACTGCGGACGGCGGCGCGGATTTTCAGCGCGGCGGGCGGCAATCCAGTTCCTCTCGACGATGGCCTGTTTCAGGGCCATGACGGGCGAATGTGGAAACGGAGGGAGTTGAACGGGGTATTTTTCGGCTGGTACCCGCCGGAGGATGCTCCTGCCCCGAGCCCGGGTGCCGTTACGCGATCTGTTGACGATCTCATGCACGCTGCCGTGTCGATGCTGGAGCGGGTACTCCCGGCGCGGGTCAGTCCGCTGGCGGGACCATACGGCGTGGCGCACGACCCGGAAGCTTCCGAAGGCATTCTACGGCTGGAGATGGCCCTTGATGGCTCCGCGAGCCCCTTGGAGGTGGAATTCCCGATCATCTCGATTCAGCCCAACAGTTGGTGGGAGACCAGTGGCTCGGATCCGCTGCCTGCTCTTGCCGCACGGGTGTCGGTCCATCCGGACGGGCCTCGATTGCAGGTGCGTCAGGATGCGGTGCCGGGGATTTTCGAGGCCGAGGTTGTTGGCGCGGTTGCGGGTTATGTGGCGGAGCAGGCTGGGGTAGATGAGCCGCGGCGGTCGGTGGAGCGGGTGTATTGGCAGAACAAGGCGTTGGTGTCGTTGTTGGCTGATGCCGAGCCGCATGACCGGTCGGTGTTGGGAGGGATGCGGGATCGGTTGCTGCGGTTGACGGACGTGTTGTTGACGCAGTGGTGGCCGGTTGGCGGGAACGGGGACGAGCGGACGCGAGAGCTGTTGGAGGAGGTGCGGTTGCCGGCCGTGGTGCCGGTGGAACGCGGCCGGCCTGAGGCTGAGGCTTCGCCGTTGGTCGAGCCGGATGCGATGGATCTGGACGCGGATGGGGAGTTGCCGCAGGTTGATGTGGTGTCCGGGGAGGTGTTGCTTCCCCGGCTGGCGCCACGTCCCCCGCGACCAGTGGTGTCCGGCCCGTCCAACTCAGGTCAGCCCAGCCCGGACGCGGGCTGGTTGGCCGGGGAGTTGGAAACGATCGTGCACTTCCAATTCCACGAGGACCAGGCCAGGCTCGGGCCGGAGTGGCTGGGGAAGGTAATCGCCGAGGTCCCACTGCTCAACCTTGTAATCGTGCTCGGCAAGCGACAGGTGGTGGTGGGACGTTCGGGAACCTGGTATTCGCGCTCCGACCAGGCCGCGAGACAGGGGGATCTTCCACTCGGGCACCCTGAGCAATGGTTCGTCGTGAAGGTAGTGAGTGCCCCGGCCCCGTGGGCAGGGCAGGTCAACTGGGGGCCCGACTCGCGGGTCGAGTGGCGGCACAGAGTCAGCAAGGCCATGGTGCGGTGGCTGGAAGCGGCTGCGACAGACGGTCTTACCTTCACTCAGGCGATGCACCCCCGTGTTCACCAGAAGTTGACAAGACTCAGGATGTGGGTGGCTAGTGAGTCCGAGATTGATCGGTCTGCCGCTCAGGTCGTTCATGCCGCGCTGATTACCGACATGAACGTGCCTAAGGTCCTGTGGCAAAGGGGTGGCTCGGCACGCCTTGCTTTTCCGGTCAATGTATATCCGGTGAACATGTCCTACCGACCGATGGTGGATGTTGAATTTGCCGGAATCGTTCCCCTTCTTCGGGGGTTCTGGCGTGAGGTGCAGGGTGCGCGTCCGGCGTTGGATGCGCTGGGGAGCGTGCAGGATCGGGTGATTCAGTTCTCTGATATGGCGGCCGGCGCATTCGTTCGCTCGCTGAGTGTTCGGCCGTTGACCGAGAGCGACGTGCGTGTGCTTTCCGAGAGTCAAGAAGTGTTGGCGATGCGGGGTGTGCTCGCCGTTGTGCTTACACATGTTCTGGCTAAGGTTGTCACTTTGCCGGATGACATCGAGGTGGCGGAGCGCCCGCTTTTCGCGTTGACTCCACAGAGTCTGGGGTCGTTGGTCGAGGGGCTGCTCGATGGGGTCGGTGGTCCTATGCGGGAAACCGCTGGCGGCCTTGTCGGCTTGATAGCCGGGTTTGATTTCTTTGCGGGCCTTGAGCGCAAGCCTGTCCAGGGGTGGATTGACGCGCGTTTGACCTCCCTGGGCGGAGGTCTGACCGCTCGGGAGGTGCTGATGGCGGTCTTCACCGGGTCGTCTGAGGTGACGCAGGGCGCTCTGTTCGGGGAAGCGATGTTGCCGCGGTGGCAGATGCCGGTGGGGGGGCAGCAGCGTGTGGAGTTTCAGCGGTTGCATCTGCATCCGGGTGGTCTGACGACGCTTGAGGGCACCGACGGGCAATTGGCATCGACAGTGCGTATCGCGCGTGAGGCGGACGAGGTTGCCCGGAAGGCGAAGGAATGGTCGACGCTTTGGGGCGGGGTACGTGTGGCTGCCCAGATCTTCAGCGCGGCGCATGGAGATCCGATCCCTTTCGAGAATGACCTGTATCTGGGCGCTGATGGACGTCTCTGGAAGCGGAACGAGAGAGAGGGGTTGGTCAGTTGGCTTGCCCCGGAAGATGTGGCTGGCCCGAGGGAGTCCGTCGGGTGGCGACCTGTTGCCGATCTGATGAAAGACGCAGCTTCGCTGCTGGAGCAGGTGAAGTTGGTTTTGTTCGGTTTGGTGCACGACGGGGATGGTGCCGAGGGTGCTCTGAAAGTGTGGTTGATGGGTGAGGACCCTGCAGGTACCGGGGAGCCACACATTTCGTTCACCCCGATTCCGTACTCAAGTTGGTGGGCGGCTGCTGATTCGCGGGATCCGTTGCCTGCTTCCGCCGCTCGAGTGTTGGCTCTTGCGGAAGGGCCCCGGTTGCAGCTCCGTGAGGGTGCGGTGGCGGGGGTGTTTGAGGCGGAGGTTGTTGGTGCGGTCGCGGGCTGGTTGGCGGAGCGGGCTGGGCTTGATGAGCCGCGCCGGTTGGTGGAGCGGGTGTATTGGCAGAACCGGGCGTTGGTGTCGTTGTTGACTGACCCGGCCCGGGCGCAGTTGGCGGAGCAACCGGAGTTGGAGCTGGCGCGGGGTCGGTTGGTGCGGTTGGCGGAAGTGTTGCTGACGCAGTGGTGGCCGGTTGGTGGGGGTGGTGACGAGCGGCTGCGGGATCGGTTGACAGAGGTTGTGGACCCGCAGCCGATCAACAATCCGTGGGTGTGGATGGTGTCGGTGCCGGAGGTGGCTCCGCCGTCGGTGGAGGGTGTCCAGGCGGCGGTGACGTTGTTCCGGGCGCGGTATCGGCAATGGATGGCCGAGGTGGTGGAGCCGCGGGCCGCGGCGACGGGGGACGGGCTCGCGAGCGAGGCGGGTGAGGCGTTGGCCAGTGTGGCGTCTCGGCTGGAGGAGCTGCGACGTTCGCTCGGCGGCTTGACGCCTGAGTCGCGTCAGAGTGTGTGGGACCGTTTCGTCCAGGTGGTTCGTACCTACGACGCTCTCCGGTCGAGGTTGGCGGAGGGCGGAAATCCGGGCGCGGTGCCGCCGGCCGTTGGCGAGCTGTTGGGTTCCTCGCAGGGTGCGGCCAGCGGTCGGGACACGCTCAATGACCCGACCGCTGCGGAACCGGGCCGCGACATCGAGCCCGACGGTCCCCGGTCCGTCGATGCGGGTGGTGCTGACCTGCGGTTGGGCCCGGCGGTCACGGCCGCGCGTGAGGACGTCGTCCTCGCGCAGCCCGCCGTGACCCGAGGGTCGGTCGCCGGGACGCGCTCATCGTCGGGGAAAGCGGCGCCGAGGGTACGAGAGGTGACGGCCGGTTCCGCCAGGAACGGCGTCGTGCGCTATCAGCTGTCGGCTACCGCCGAGCGGTGGGACGTGCTGGTCAGGATTCATCTGGTGGCCGGCGCCGGGGTCACCGAGGAGCAGGTGCGGCAGGTACGCGGCGACACGGTGGCCGGCGTCGAGGCCGCGTTCCACGCATCGGAGCTGCGGCTGCCGGTCGGCGGCCAGGATGCCGTGGGCGGTGCCGATCCGGTGCTGCGGGTCGGGGTCGAATTCGTCGACTCGGCCGAGCGGGCGCACGCGGCGGTCGAGGTCGTCGCCCCGGATCGGGACGACGTGCTGATGTCGCGCTCCAGGTGGCTGCCCGGCAGGTCCCCGGCGGACTATGCCGGGCAACTCGGGTCGTACCTGGGCCTCAAGCCGTCGGCGGCGAGCGCCGCGACGCCGGCGGACCTGGCAGGGTTTGTCGCGGCGGCGCGGCCGTTCCTGGGCGATCTCGCCGCGTGGGTGGCGGCCGCGGTCGCGGATATCAACCACGTGCGGCAGCTGGCGTCCGCGCAGCCCGCCCAGACCGGTCCGGCTGTGCTGCATCGGCGCCGGCCGGTGGGGATGAGACAGTTCGCGCGGCTGGAGTCGGTCGTCGAGGGGCGGCCGGAGGCGGTCCGATTCACGCACGGGGGACGGTCGTTCGACGTACGGGTGGAGGCGAACGCTGCGTACTCGACGCCGGCGTTGACGCTCGGACAGGACAGCGCGCGCGATGCCGTTCCGGGGCGTATTCCGGAGGCGGTGTTGCGGGTCTCGCCGGGACTGCCTTCCGACGAGCTGGCGGGGTGGTTGTTGTGGGCGGGCACGCGGGTCGCCGTCGAGCGGGGCTCGCGGGGTGCGCGGCTGCGGAAGCTGGTCCGGTACACGCCGTTCCGCGACGGGTTCGGGTCGGGGGAGGGCGCCGCGAAGCGGTTCTCGTTCGGGCCCGGTGACCTCGGTCGACTGGCGGGGTTGACCTATCGGTTGCGGTGGCTGGAGATGCTCTCGGCGGGGCCGGATCCGGCGGACGAGGCCGCCGTCGCGGACGACGCGGTCGTTGGCCTGGAGGCCGACGTGGTGCGCGACCTGGCGGGTCTGGGAGTGCTGCGAGACCAGCACGAAGGAGGGATACTGCGGGCCGAGGCGCTCGGGCGATGGCTGCGTACGTCAGGCCTGTCGAGGTCGTCGGTGGAGCTGGTCCGGGACCTGGTGCTCGCCTCGCGGGCGGATCCGGATCCGGCCAAGGTCGTCGAGGCGGTGGCGAACGCAGCGAAGGTGCTCAGCCTGTCGTCCCCGGACCTGCGGGGTGCCGCGGTGGTCAAGGACGGCGACCTCGACGTGCTGCGGTTGCGGCGCGAGTCGGTTCTGGGCCGTCCGGCAGGTGACGAGGACATCTTCGAGTTGCGGATCGAGGTCGTGCCCGGCGAGGGGTGGTCGCGCTTCCGGTCGGTGAACATGCGCGAGGGCTCTGCGCAGGACGGCCGACCGGTCCTCGAGGTGCGGCAGGACGCCGGTGACGCGGTGCTGCGGCTCGGCGTGGCCGGCACGCTGGCGGGACACCTGGCGGCGACGGCGCATTCGCTGGCGGGGGAGGATGTCCCGTTCGCCCGGCAGCTGCTCGCCGAGCACGAGGCGCTGCTCGACCTGCGGGACGGCAGTCTCAACTGGCTGGCGCGCCAGCTGCGCAAGGTAGAGCGGGGGACGCGGGAGCAGACCGGACATGTCACCTTCCAGGTGGAGATGTTCGACCACCTACTCGGCGTGGTACGGGATCAGATCCGAGACCTGATCGAGGACCCGGATCTGCGAGTGCCCGGTGACGTCCTCGGCGAGCTGCGGCGGGCGTACACCCGCGTGATGTCGAAGCTGGAGCCGCCCAGGCCGGTCTCCGACCGCCACGGCAAGGCAATCAACATTGCCCGTCGGGTGGGCGCCGCCCCACTGATTATTCTGACCACCGCATTGGCGGGAGCGCAGGCCGGCCGGAAGCCGGAGCACATCGAGGCTGGCCTCGTCGGGCAGCTGGTGGCTCCCATCGCGCAAGGGCTCTCGGACGCGGCGTACGCGTCGATGATCGCCGACAAGACGCCCGAAGAGATCCTGCCCGCGCCGGACAAAAAACTGGACGACTCCGAGTTCAAGCCATCCCCCTTCGGGTCGCCGCTGCCCAACGTCGTGAAGCGAACGCCCCCGGCAGTGGCGCAGGCGCTGGCGTCGCTGTTCGCGCTGCTTGGCATGGGGGAGCCCAGCGCGTCCGCAGCGGCGGCGGTGGGCATGACCGTGCTGGCGACTTTCGGCGCGGCGGAGTTCGAATACGTCGCGAACAAGCGGGAGGCCGCCCGTGAGGAGCGGTACGACCACGAGCGCGAGCGCACCTACGACAATCTGCGTAACGACTACGTCGAGAGCGCGTACTACCGGATCCGGGAACTGCTGGCACGGATGGAGGCGACGGCCCAGATCTCCGGCGAGCGTCGGGTCGACGACGCGGTGCGGGCCGAGCTGGAACATATTCGGCTGACCACCGCCGACATGATGTGGGAGATGTACCGCGAGGTCGAGAACGTGGTCAAGCGGTTGGCGGAGCGTAGCCGTACGCCCTTCCGGAGGTCCGCGCTGGCGGAGACCTACGACCTTGTCGCGCGCGGTGTGATGGACGGGAAACCCAGTCGTTCGATCAACGCCGTTTCCGACGGTGCCCAGGGCGCCGTCATGATGATCCCGGCGTGGACCCTGGGCATGTTGGCCGCGACTCTCGTCGATCTGTTGACGATGAATCTGGCCACCGCCGCGGCCAGCAGCGCCGCCTACGGCGTGGGCGCGTCCGCCCTGAGATCGCACGAGTTCCAGGACCTGGTGGCGGTGGCGAGCTGGGACACCCTGGACCGGCTGCGCTACATCGGTCAGGCGACCACCTACCTGCTGGCCGAGGGCAAGGACCCTCGGGTGACGCGCCCTGTCGCGATCGACGAGTTGGCCGACCCCAGCCAGTACCACCTCCTCAACTGGCTCGGGTTGAGCCGGCTTACCAAGGCGTTGGCGCAGCGTCAGGCCAACGACGCGGCTGACCGCCCGCACGCGCTCTCCGGCCTACAACAGATTCTCTACAAGCACCTGCCGTCGATCGCCACGCACATGGTCACGGCCGGTGCGCTCTCCGCAGCCATCCCCCTCGCTGGTCCGGTGCTGGGCGTGGTGATCGGTGTCGGTGCTGCCGCCCGATTCGCCTCGGGCCTCGCCGAGACCTGGATGCGGCTGACATCTCCCATTTTCCTCCAGACTGCCCGTATCGAGACGGCGCTGGCCGAGATCGGAGGGTTGCCGAAAACCAGGTTCGAGCTGGCCGAAGAGAGCTTCAAACTCCTCGTCGAGGCCAAGGAGATGCACGCGAAGGTCAGACCGGTGCCGATACCGGCCGACCAGGGGTTCGTGCGCGGCATTCGGCACATGCCGCGTAAGGCGGCCCGCCGGGTGGCCCGGGTCGGCCGGTCGGCCCGCCGCACGTTGGTGCATGACGTCGAGTTGGTGCGGTGGCGGATGCAGCCGGCGCTGGGGCGTTTCCAGGCGCCGGAGGGCCCGGTGCGGCTCAGCGCCGCTGACCGGGCGGCGGTCGACCGCCTGTACGTGTGGGTCAAGCGGCTGGACCACGCCGTCGATCCGGTGCGCAACGCGCGTGCGGACCTCACCGTGGAGCGGGTCGGCGCGAGATTGGTGCTGCTCCTCGACGAGTTGGGCCTGCGCACCCAGCAGGATCCGGCCGGCCACCGCTGGACGGCGGTGGTCGACGACCTCGCCAGCCGGCACGGGTACGACAGGATCAACGGCGAGATCGTGCGGCTGTTCGAGGAGTCGAACCTGCCCGCCGAGCAGTACCCGGCACACCGCCGCCGGAAGATGGTGATCGAGGAGCTCCTCGGCCAGTACGGACCCGCCCGGGTGCGCGGCGGGATCGTGCTGGCCGAGCTGCGGGACACGCCGCGGCATGATGCGGACAACCAGTTCAGCAGGGCACTGCGGGACGCGTACGACGGTGATCCGCTTACCGCGCACCTGTTGGACGCGGTCGACGGGTTGCAACTGCCCGGACACCTCGTCGCGGTGCGGTCAGGTGGAGAGGTGGAGGTCTACCTTCCGGGGTCCGCGCGTAGCCCGTGGCACCGTCAGTGGTTCACCTTGCGGGTCACCACGGCCACGGCCACGGCCGGCCCCGACGCCCCCGCACGATTCGAGATGGTCCCCGACGACCTGCTGCACGGGGTGACGCACACCAACACGACGCGACCCCATCAACTCGTCGTCGACCCCGAGCAGGTCACCGACCCGCAACGGCTCGCCGAGATCCTCAGTTGGGCGATTCGTACGTGGGCCGAGCAACGGGGTGCGGACACGCACCGGACCAGGCCGCTCCTGAACGGGCACCGGGAGACTCTCTTCACGCTAGCGGCCTCGGGTATCGAAGATCCGGTGGACCCGAGCGATCTCGTGAGTGTGGTGGACGGGATCTCCGAGCGGGTGCGGCGTTGGTCCGAGGGTGGTGTGCTGACTGATGAGCAGTTCTGCGTGATCGCGCTGGCAGCCGCGCGGGAGATGTTGTTTCCCGGTGGGTTGTCGAGCGGTGAGGTTCGCGATGATCGGGATGTCGCCGATGTGCTGTGGGGTGGGTGGGGTCGGCCGGAGACGTGGCCGTTGGTGCGTGACGTCGAGGCGGTCCATCGGTTGGTGGAGCAGCGGCCGGGGAGTGTCGGGTTCGTGGCGCGGGCGTGGCCGGGCCGGATCGGCCACGGCTATGTGGTGATGCATCACGCGGGCAAGGCTCGTTGGATCGATCCGCAGCATTCGGGCGTGGGTGGGGTGTGGCTGCTGCCTTCGGATACGTGGCCCGGCGGTGAATTGCGGGACCTGGGAGAGCGTGGCGGTGCTCGGGAGTTTGATTTGCGGGTGCTCATCTTCGACGTCGGCAATCGGGCCCCCATACCGATTCCTGATTCGGCCCTGACGGCGCCCCCGTCGCGTGTTGTCGACGCTCTCGTCGATCGGAAACTCTACTATCAGGGCACCGGTAACAAGGACGAGCAACGCGACTTCGTGATTAGTTTGGACACTCCGGAGGAGACGTTTTCCCTAGCGAGAGAAATCATCCTGGCGCAGAGCCCAGACGGGCTCTTTCAGATTAAGACCGAAAAGGTCAATTTTTTCGACGGGCCCGACACTAGCTTCTATCGAAGCCGGTGGCACGCGCAGGTGCGCGGTGGATCGGGCAACGCGATGAGCGCGTATGTCGTGGAACGAGTCAGTGCGGTCGCACGTAGCCACCTGCACGAGGTGAACAGGCCCGAGCCGGGGGACATCTACCGCGCCTACAAGGAGATGTCAGACCGAACCGCCCTGCTGGGAGAGAGCGACAACCCTCGACTCCGTGAACTCTTCGATGGTCTGGGCCTGAAGTTCAGCGCGATAGGCGAAACGGCCAGACTGGCGCGAGGCCCGGTCGGCTCTCCAGTGAAATCCCGGTTCGATTGGTCCATCGGTGTGGTGGACGTCGGCCTACGCCAGTTCCTGGGCCATCTGTCGCAGAAGGTGTGGCGTGACAGCTCGGCCGGTTTCCCCACCAAGGCGAGCCTCGAGAGCAGTCTGCGGGCGGCCGACGACATCGCCAGGACCTACCTGGAGTGGGTCAGGACCACGGAGGCTCCGGCAGAACCGGACCCCGCCGCCGGGGCCAGCATGATCGCGGGACATGTGGCCTGGCTGATGCACCATGCCTTCGCGCCGGCGTACGCGAAGGCATGGGGTTATCCGCGTGGTGCGCAGAAACAGCATCTCGCGTTCGTTGCCCGGCAGCAGTTCGGCGGAATGCTGCGGGACCTTCCGCCCTCCGTGCGGGCGTTTCTTAAAGCGAATGCCGATGCGATCTGGGACAGCTTCAAGCAGTGGGCCAGCGACGCAATCACCGAATCCCGCAGGAGGCCCGGCGAGCAGTTCCGGATCGACGATGACACCGCTGTCACCAGGTTTACCGGCGAGGGCACGCAGGTAATCCGTACCTTCTTCATGAGCGGGCTCCGGGATGACGTGCCACCGGTCGACCACCGATGGTTTTTTGGGGCGATCACATTCGTCGGCGGGCCGGACATCGCGCGCGGGGCCTTGCTCAGGGGGCACGTCGTCGGCGAAGCGCGCGGTGTCGGTGCGGAAAACATGAGCGAGGAGGCCGGTTGGGCGTTCCACCAAGAGCTGATCAGGTTGAGCGCCGATGCGTACGAGCGTGCGTTGGTCGTTTCCCCTCAGCAGCAATATGCCGATGGCCAGACCTGGTGGCAGGGGAGCAGGCGCTCGCCCGGCGTGGTCGAGTCCCTCGAAGGTGACCTCGGCCTCTCGCCCGTGACCGTCGATGAACTGAATCGGGGAGGGCTGGCGGCGGGACGTTCGGTTGTCGTGGTGGCGGCCGACCCGCAGACCGGCCCGGGTCGCCTCGGTGACAGCACGGAGGTCCGGCGGGATATTGGCGAGTCGGTTGTCGACCGTCTGGACGGACTGCTGCGGGTGCGCCCCGAATTGGCCCGCCAAGCGCTGTTCGTTGTGGTCGGCTTTCACCCGGGAGTGCACGAGCTGCGGCGACGGTATCGGTTGTCGATGGTGTATCCGCTGGGCGTGGCGGAGGCCCAGCCGTCCGATGGCCAGGTGGAGACGCTCGAGGCTCCTCTGGTCGTGTCCGATGCTGGGCACGGTCCCCTTGTCGCAGGGCTGGGGTGGCGGTTGGTGACCTTCGACAACGAGGTCGACGACTCGTTGGGGCCGGTGTTGGATCGGCACCTGTTGGCCGAGGTGTCGCGGCGTGTGGACCGTGTTGCCGAGCGGGCGCTGAGCCAGGACCTTGGAGCCGCGCAAGGGCCGGATCTGGTTTTTACCGCCGGTTACACCGCGCCCGATGGCACGCAGCATCGCTGGCGACCTGAGGTCGGGCGGGAACCAATGCCGGGTAGGCCGGCGTCCGTACTCGCCGGCGCCCACTATTCAGTCGTCGCCGTGCGGCTGCTCTGGGAGGCACACGACGGGTACCGCCGGGCGATGGGCGCAAAGCACCTGACCACCCGACTGGTGCTGGGCAACGTGGAGCGAGCGGTCGGCTCCGAGCAGGTGGCCGACGGGCAGGTGTGGATGCTGCCGTCGTTGCAGGTGGCGCCGCCGTCGGTGGAAGGTGTCCAGACTGCGGTAACGCTGTTCTTGGTGCGGTACCGGCAGTGGTTGAGCGAGGGGGTGGACCCTGACCTCAACATGGATCAGCCGGCGGTCCGCGACGCGATTCACCAGTTGTTCACCATTCTGCACCAGCTAGACAAACTGCGGCGTGCGCTCGCGCCCCAGGAAAATCCCACTTTGCATACGGGGCAACGGGTGTGGGACCAGTTCGTCCGGGTGGTCCGGGACTACGACGGACTCCGGTCGAGGTTGATGCTGAGTGAAACTCAGGGTGTGGTGGTCGACCATGTTGACCCAGATGTAGGCGAGACGACGCACGTGTCGTTTGTCGACGGCGGGGGTGGAGTGCCGCCGTCCGTCGACGAACTCATGCGGTCGGTCCCGACCGCCCCGACCGGGACCGCCGGTGAACGCACTCCACTGAGCTTGGCGCCGGGGGCGATACCGCACGGTGCGAGCACGATCGGTATCACGCAGGTTGGGTTCCAGCCGTCGATATTCGACAAGGTCAGCCCGCTCGTCCCTGGGAACGTCAGGTGGCGTGTACTCGGTGAGCACGAAGCCCTCCCCGCATCACTGGAAGACTTCCTGGGCTCGGACAACCTGCCGCGGTATCTGTCCAGGGCGCTAAGTCCCGACGGTCTCGTGTTGCAGGCTGACGGTTCGGACCATCAGCTGCGGGTCCGGGCGTGGCGCGCCGCTGCGTTCCTGCTGGACGTAACCACCGAGGACAACGAGGCGGCTGAGTACGCTGTTGATGTGCGAGTGGGGGTGATGACCCACTCCGGGCAGCGGACTGACGCCGTGATGCGAGAGCGCGTGCGGTTCCCCACCCGTCACCTGTGGGTCGCGCCGGTGCCTGCGGCCGGTTCGGCCGCCGAGTCGCTGGCCGGGCTCCCCAGGCTGCGGCTGATCGAGTTCCCGCCCGAGGCCCGTCGCGACGGGACCGTCACCCTCATCGAGCTGGACGAGGTTGCCATCGCCCGGCTGCGGGACCTGATCGAGCGGGAGCTGTCCGGCCGTGGTGCGCCGGCGGAACTGCGCGCGCAGGTGCGCGACTTGCTCTCCGTACCGTCGCTGCTGGAGCGGGACACGGAGTCGGAACGGCCGTCGGCGGCCTCGGCGGCCGAGGGGCCGGCGGCGGGACCACGAGGCGACGTCCGAATCGACCAAGAGTTCTACGATGCCCATGTCTTCGGCTTCACCCAGACCGCAGAGGGCAGGCGCGCGCGAATCCGTGCGGGTCTGGTGGTGCATCTGCGAATCGGCACCGGCCCGGACGATGAGCCGATGAAGTTCGCCTTCCGGCTGACCCGTGCGGCGGAGCTGCTCGCGCATCCCACCGTGCTGTCGGGGCTGCCCGGTTTGCTCTCCCCGGAGCGGGCGTCGTACGTGTGGGGAGGCCGACACGGCGACCGCTTCTGGCTGTCCGCCAACGGCGTTCCGGCCGAGGAGTTCGATCGGGTGCTCGCGGCGATCGGCCCGGACTTCGATCCTCGACGGCTGGAGCGGCTGGCCGCCACGGTCGGTGTCGAGGACCGCGAGGGCAGGCGCCAACTGATAATGCTGGCCACGGTCCTGAGACGCGTGCCCGACGACCTGCCGGCATACGCCAGACAGATGCGCATTGCGCCGACGCCGCTGTTCGCCGTGGTGAGCGAGCTGGGGGTAGACCCGGAGCAGCTGCTACCGCTGTCCCTGTCCGGCGCCCTGAAGCAGGTGATCGGGACGTCCACGGCGGCGCGGCCGCAGGCCGGCACCTGGAGCGGCCGATTGGTCTCCACCCTGCGCGGGAGCGGTGTCTGGACCAGCAGCGACCTCGTGCTGATGCTCCGGCTCGTACGACGGCTGGGGCAGCGGACCGCAGCCAACCCGCTCTTCGGCGAGCTGCGCACCCAAGGCGTGTCGTTCGAATTGCTGGACGCGTTGCCGGACAGCTACGTTCGCCGGGCGTTGAAGGGCGGGGGGCTGCGGAAGAAGCTGCTGGCCGACGAGCGGAAGAACGAGGGTGCGATCGCGCGACACCTGGGCCTGGCCGGTCCGTCGGCCGTCCAAACGGTGGCCACCGGGCTCGGGGTGCAGCCGTGGGAGTTGGCGGTGGCGTTGGGAGACCGCGTCATCGAGCTGGCGACACGACGGTCGGTCAGTCAGATTGTGGCTGACCTGCAGGAACAGCTCGTCGAGGAGGGGCTGACCGGGCCGGACCAGCAGCGCCGTTTCGTCACGCTCAGCGCGCGGATCGGCTTCCCGGCGTCCGAGCTGGCGAGGCTGCTACTGCCGTCCGACTACGGCGAGTGGCTGCTCTACGAGCTTCTCGGCGACGTGCCGAGGAACGAGGTCGCGACCGTGATCCGGGCGCTCGGCCGAGAGCACGAGCCGAGCTACAGCGAGGCCGAGATCGAGGGGGCCGCGCGACGCCTGAACGTCTCGACGTCGGCCATGCGGGACGCCGTGCGCTCGCCGCTGGTGAATCTCGACGAGCTGATGGCACTGGTCACCGAGGCGGGACTGACCCGCGAGCCGGCGCGGGATCTGGTTGGGCTGGCCGACGCCACCGGCCGGGTGCCGACGGGCCTGTCCTGGTCCGCCTATCGGCTGGGGCTGCAATCGCCCGGGGAACTGGTCCAGGCGGCCCTGGGGCTCCGCATCGACCCGCATTTCCTGTCGCCGCTGCGCGGTGCGCTCGGTCGTGACGCGGCGACGCCGGCGGATCGACCGGACCGGGACGAACTTGTCCGTCGCACCGTCGACGGTTACCGCATGTGGATCCATGGAAAGGGGTTCCGTGAGACGGGGTCGAACCTACCCGGAGTGCGATGGGCACTGTGGCTGGCCAGCCGGGGCGGGCCCGGCATCGGGCCGGAGGGCCTTCCGCCGGCCGCGTTCCGGTCCACCCGGAACGAGATCAATCGCAGGATCCGGCAGTGGGTGGAGACCGACCTCGCGAGCGTCCCAGTGGACACCGAATCCGCCGGGCGATCGATCGAGGAAGCCGCCGACCGCCTGGCCGAGCGACGAAAAGACGTGTCTTATCCCGCCCCCCTGTTCATAATGGTGGAATTCTTCCGCAAGCTGCCCGTCGGGACAGCGCAGCTGTGGGCCGCAGAGGGCGACCTCCGGGTGTTGATCGAGGACCTGGAGACCCTGGCCCATGCACAGGACGTCCAGAACGACGTCACGGACCTCGCCGACCGGGTCGACCAGTACGTGCAGGAATTTCTCTCGGTCTCCGAAGCTACCCAGACGGCGATCCGCAACGCTCTCCGGGTGATCGGCCGGCTGCCGCATGTCGACGTCGGAAACGGCGTAGATGCCCTGAAATTCGCCATTTCAGAGCTGTCTGACATCAAGGCGATGATTCGCGCACGCAGTGTGTCGCCGGCGGAGCGAATGACGAACGCCGCCGAGTTCGCGGGCCGTCTGCGGGCCATGCAGGAGGTCGGCCGGTCCGCTGTCATCAGTGCGGCCCAGGCCGCCGTCGCCACCGTGCTCCGCCCCCTCGACGTTGACGACGTGGACGGAATAGAGCCCTTGGTCAGGTCAGACGAGGCGCGCGCACGTATCCGTCGCCTGGCAACTGAAGTCGGCGCGCTCGTCGAATGGTTCCACCGGGTCTCGAAGATCAACGGACGCACGGCCGGCGACCTGGGTGCGGTGGAGGCTGGGAGGGCCGCCCTCGGCCGTACCCCACCATGGGCACATCCGAGTGAGGAATCGTCCGACCCGTCGGGGCTGGCGGCGGCTGTGCGGCGACTGAACGTGAACCAGGTGACGACGAGGTTGAACGCCACGCCACCCGTACCCGTACCTTTGGCTTGGTTCGACGGCAGCGGGTCGCTGCTGGAGCGCGTCGCCCAGGTGCGGGAGGTGCTGGCCGAGGCCGCGCCCCAGGTCGTCGGCGTCATCGACGCGGACACCGAGCCGGCCCGCGACGCCCGGGCCGCCTGGGACGCCGGCACCCAGGGACTGGCCCGGCTCGCGGAGGACGCCAAGAAGCTCAGCGAGCACGACGCGAACGCCGAGTTCTACAAGCTCATGTTCACCCTCGATCTGGCCATCGACCGGATCACCAGGCTCGCGCCAGACCTGTCGAACCTGTTCGTGGAGGTCCGGGCCGAACCGAAACCGTCGCGGCGCGCCGGCCCGCAGGCGCCGGTTCCCGATCGGGCGGACGACCGTCCGGCGGAGGTAAGGGCGCTCGGCGAGTGGGCCGGCACAGGAGCCCAACGGCTGCTCGAACAGATCAAGCGGCACGCGGGCGGCGCCGGCCGGCCGGTGATGGCTCTCGACCTCAGCGGAGCGTCGGCGATGGAGGCCATTCGCGAGCTCGGTGAGGTGCTGCGCGAGTACGGGTGGCTGGGCCAGGCACCGGTGCTGGTGGCCACGGCCGGTACGCAGCGGTCCGAGGAGGCGCTGGCCGAGGCGCTGCGGGCGAGCTACCAGCCGGTGTCGCTGCGGCAACGACCGGCCGGGCTGGACGTGGTGTGGGAACTACGGGCCATGGACGGGAAGCCGGTGCGGATGGCGGACACGCCGGACCGCGCGCTGTTCGAGGCCGCAGGTGCCCTGCCCCTCCCGCCCATGGACGCGCCGCTGCCACCGGTGCTGGCGGGCTGGCTGGTGATCCGCGACTGGGGCGTGGCGGAGGCGTACCACCGGCAACACGACGCGGAGCTGCGGCGGCCGGAGACCCTTGCCGCGCTGCGAGACGCGGTGACGGCGTACCCGACATCCCCGCGACTCGCCGGCTTCCAGCTCATCCTCGAGGTGACGCAGCGCGCCGGAGGGCTTCCGGAGGCGTCCGCGGCGCGGCTCGCCCCGACGGCGACGACCGTGCTGGAACTGGAACCCCGCTTCGATCCGGAGCGGAGCGGCTCGGTCCCGGCGACGTTCGTGTACGACTACCTCAATCTCCGCGGACGGTCGCGTAAGGACCGGTTTCCGATGGATGGCTTGCTGTGGCAGCTGATGCAGGCTGGCGAACTCAACCATGCGCAGGTCGCCGCGCTGGTCCGGACCGCGGCGATGACGCGGACCGACGAGGCGAACGCGACAGTGTTCACGATGATGATCGAGTTGGCGGAGTTGGACGACGCGGTGGTGGTCCAGGACCCGCAGGAGAGCGAGCGCATCAAGGCCATCCTGTCGAAGATTGGGCAGGTGACGGCGTCGAGGAACCCAGCCAACCTGAAGAATCCGGACTGCGTCGACCCGGTGGACCGCGCCGCGTGGGTGCCTCGGCTCGATGAACACAAGGCCCACCAACGCGCGTTGGGAACGGTGCCCGGCGACGCACGGGCTGGCCTGACCGAACTGGTCGCCCATTTCCTCGCCAACTGCTGACCGGCCACAACCGAACCCGTCCCACCGTCGCCCCGGAGGCTCCTGGTGACCATTCCCCTCACGCCACGCATCATGGACGCGATCTGCCTCGATCATGTGATCCCGACCGGCACCGGCGTGCATCTCCAGATCGAGCCGCCCACCGCCGACGGCAGCCCGCTGCTCGCCGAGGCGAACGACCTGCCGGGCAACGACGGCATCACCTACCTCTCGCTCGGCACCGGAATGGTGGACGCGGTGCGCGACCTCGCCGGATCGGCGGTGGGCTGGCAGGACGGGATCCGGACTGCAGGCGAGGCCGGCCCGCCGAGCGTCAGGCGGACGCGTGCCCTGTTGTACCAGTTCCTGCGGGGCATCCCACCGATTGCGCTGGACCGGATGGTGGTGCACTCGCTCGGCCAGGACGTGCTCGGCCTGGGGGACGCCGCCGCGCAGGCCAACGTGATCGGGCTGCCGGTGTACGCCAAAGCAGCCGGCCTGCGACCGCATGACCCCGCGGCCGGCCCGCCCGTCGACCGTGACCGGCTCCTCGCCTTCGACCGGGAGATGCGGCCCACCACGTCGCTCGACGACGCGTACGTCGTCGGGGTCGTGCCCGACCGGCACTGGGTGACGGACCCCTACGCCGACGTCAGCGACGAGATCGCGGCGGAGGTGCTCAAGCACCCGTACCCGTTCGGCCGGATGGTGTTCGACGGCGATCGGGTCCACCTGGGCCTGCCGGCCGGCCTGGCGGATCGTGCGTACGCCCGCCCGCTGCGCGAACTCGGCCGGCCGCTCACCCGGGAAGACCTCAGCCGCACCGGGACGCCGGTCAGGGGGGTCGACAGCTACGGGGAACTGTTCGCTCGGATGGCGGCCCCACTGCCGGACGCGGCCGCCCGGTACGCGCTCGTCGCGGTGGACGGGCTCGACGCCGGTACAAGCGTGTACCTCGGCGTGCACGACGAGCACGGTGTGTCGTTCCTCGACTTCAGCACCGGCCACACAGCCGTGTTCCCGCGAGCACGTGGCGGTATCGAGATGGCGGAACTGGCCGGCGACGCGGAAATCCTCGGCCTGCTGCGCGATCTCGACGGCTCCCGTACCCCGGAGGCGTCGACGCGGCGGCCGCTGGCCGCTCCACCGTCCGGCGTGCGCGTCCACCGCCAGGTGGGTCGCGACGAGGGGCACGCCGTCGAGCTGATAGGCAAGGTCGGGTCCATGCCGGACCGCTTCCTGGAGCAGGTGACGAGGGCGGCCGGCGACGGCGAGCAGGATGTGATCGTCATCGGCGGTGGACGGCCGGCGGCGCGACCGTCCGCCCAGTCGACCCGGGGCGACCGGCTCAGGCTGGAGATGCGGTTGTTCCAGTATTACGTCAGCGGCGCGGTGCCGACGGTGGTCGCCTGGGGCGACGTCGACAAGCCCGTCCTCGACATCCTGGACCGCTATCACGTCCCGTTGGTGCGGCGCACCACGGGCGCGGCGGGCGCCGGGTCGCTGGCGGGTGGTGGCCTCAGCCTCAACCTCGACAACCTGTGGGAGGCCCGAGGTCCCGAAGGAAGTGCGGTGAGCGTGCCGCCGCAGAAGGACATCACCCCCGCGCTGCTGCGGGCAGCGACCGATCGGCGACGGGAGTCCAATCTCACCCGGCTGCCCGAGCGGCTGCTGTCGTACCTGTCGCTGCCGTTGAACGACACCTCGGCGATCCGCGCCGAGCTGGCCGAGCACGGTCCAGCGTTGCGGGAACTCCGCCCCCAGATCGACGGCCTCGGCGTCGACCCGGACGTGTTCGCCGCCCATGCCAGGTTCCTGGGGATGACGCAGGACCTGCTCGATGTTGGGTTGGGCGTGCACGAGGCCGCCACCGCAGAGGAACGCCACGAGCGGATCCTCTCCGCTGTGCCCGGGCTGGTGGTCAAGGAGCCCGAGGCCCGGAGGACGGCGTTCGAAGATCTGGCCTCAATCACGCTCGGGACGCTGGACGACGGCGCGAGCCGGGCAATCCTGCGGGCTGTCGGCATGCGGCTCGACGGGGAGTCGCGGGAAAAGGTCGAGCAGGAGATCTTCCGTCACGCGGCCTACCTGCCCCGCGAGGGACGGCCCAACCTGCTGAGGATCCTGGCGGCGGTGGCCCCGCAACTGCCCGAGAAGTACCGCCCCGTGCTGGATGAGGTGGCCATCCACGTTGCCGACTGCCCCGACCTCTGACGAACGCGCTGGGGGAGGCGTCGCCGGTGTCCCAGGCACCGGCGACGCCATCCCGTTACGTGACTACTGGGCGTCCGGGACCCACTCGACCGTCACGCCGTCACCCTCGTAGCCGGTCCAGATCGCCCCGTCCTTGACGGTGATCCTCTTGTCGTTGGGGCCGTCGACCGTCTCGACCCACGACCATTCGCCCTTGACCGGTTCGCCCTCCTTGAACCACGGGGTGGGCCCGCCCGACGTCTTCTCGCCGATCGGCGGGCCGGTGAAGTCCCGCTCACCCGGCGTGGGATCGGGTCCCTTCTCCGGCGGGTCTACATTGGCGTGATCGCGGACCGAGGTGTCGAGTTCCTTGTCGGGAAACTCCAATGAGTCGGCAAACCACTTGAACGCGTAGAACAGGTTGACCTCGGCCTGCGCGTACGCGTCGCCGGCACCCTGCACCCCGCCGGCCACGCGATTGATCACGCCCTGCTTCTTGTTCGCGTCGGTGTCCGCCCCCTCCTCGCCGAAGAAGTCGTCCAACGCGACCTTGTACTTGTCCGAGAAGTCCTGGCTCTCCTGCTGGCTCTTGCCCGCCCAGCCGAGCGCCAGGTCTTCCCACTGCGCGTGGATCGCGAGGAAGTTGTTGGCAATCGCCGTGCTGAGATCGTTGACCTTCTTGCCCAGATCGAATATTTCGACCGGTGCCACCCCGAGCTTGACCGTCTCGTTGTTGTAGTCGGCCTTGTTGACCACGTCGATCCCCATCTCGTGCGCATCTGCCGCCCACGTGTACGGCGACTCCAACGTGGGCGGTAGGCGGTACATACTCCTTTTCCGATAGCGTTTCGTCGCGCCAGGATCGTTGTCAACGTCCCGATTTCGGTGCCCCCGTGCCATTGCGCGGTAGACCCCCGTACAAGGGCTTGCCGGCGCCCCTCGAATGCTCGCTAGCCTGCACCTGCCTGACCCTCTGTCCTAGGTGGTATGCAGATGACCAACTCCGGTACCTCGGGGCGAGCGCCGGCGACGGCCGACGAACCCGCGGGCGACGGTGCCGGCTCGACCGTCTGGTACACCGATGGCACGGTCGCCGAATTCGACCTGAACGGGCACCTGTTCAGGCGGACGCTGCCCGACGGCACCGTCCTGTCGGCGTCCGACGCATCCCAGCCCGCCGACACCTCCTCGGAGCCCGCCAATGCCGACCCGCCCACCGACCCCCGTGGTGACGCCGAACCAGTCCCCGACACCCGCATCCTCCGACAGCAAACCGCCGACGGCACCGTTCTCGAATCGTTCGATTCCCTCGACCGCCCTCATGCGGGAATTGCGAACGGCAACCACTTCACCATCACGTACCGTCCCGACGGCGGTAACCTCACCTGCTACGAGGATGGTTCGTCCGCCGAATATGACGCAGGTGGCGGCCTTGTCCGGCAGACGACCGTTGACGGTACGGTCTACTCATCCTCCGATGGCCAGGGCAGACCGCATGCCGGTGTTGCCGAAGGCTCCAGTTTCACCATCGATTATCGGGCGGCCGACGACAGCTCCATCGTCCGTTACGCAGATGGCTCCGCCGCTCGCTTCGATGCAGAGGGTAGCGTCGTTTGGCAGGACACTGGCGACGGCACTGTCTATAGCGAGTTCGACGCGCAACACCGACCGCTAGCCGGTTCGGTCGACGGGGAGCCCTTCCGGGTCAACTACCGTCCGGATGGTCATTCGGTGACGCGTTATGCCGATGGCAGTGTGGTGGAGTTCGGTGCCGATGGTGTAGTGCTCTCGCAGTCGTCGCCGGACGGGACGGTGTTTTCGGGTTTTGATGGTTCGGGTCGGCCGACGGAGGGTTTCGCGGGCGGTCAGGATTTCAGTATTTCGTATGGTCCGGATGGTCATTCGGTGACGCGTTACGCCGATGGCAGTGTGGTGGAGTTCGGTGCCGATGGTGTGGTGCTTCGGCAGGTGTCGCCGGATGGCACGGTGTTTTCGGGTTTTGATGGTTCGGGTCGGCCGACGGAGGGTTTCGCGGGCGGTCAGGATTTCAGTATTTCGTATGGTCCGGATGGTCATTCGGTGACGCGTTACGCCGATGGCAGTGTGGTGGAGTTCGGTGCCGATGGTGTGGTGCTTCGGCAGGTGTCGCCGGATGGCACGGTGTTTTCGGGTTTCGACGGTTCGGGTCGGCCGACGGAGGGTTTCGCGGGCGGTCAGGATTTCAGTATTTCGTATCGTCCGGATGGTCATTCGGTGACGCGTTACGCCGATGGCAGTGTGGTGGAGTTCGGTGCCGATGGTGTAGTGCTGCGGCAGGTGTCGCCGGACGGGACGGTGTATTCGGGTTTCGACGGCTCAGGGCGGCCGACCGAGGGCAGCGCCGCCGACGGGCAGGACTTTACGCTCGAGTATCCAGGTAATGGCAACACGATCACGCGTTACGCCGATGGCAGTGTGGTGGAGTTCGGTGCCGATGGTGTAGTGCTGCGGCAGGTGTCGCCGGACGGCACGGTGTATTCGGGCTTCGACGGCTCAGGGCGGCCGACCGAGGGCAGCGCCGCCGACGGGCAGGACTTTACGCTCGAGTATCCGAGTAATGGCAACACGATCACGCGTTATGCGGACGGTGCGACGGCCGAGTTCAATCCGGATGGCATCATCATCCGGCAGGTGACTCCGGATGGAACCGTATACATCTCGTTTGACGCGGAGAACAGGCCCGACAAGGGATATTCACCCGACTCCGGCGCGTTCACCGTCGAATACCCGTCCGAGGGTCATACCGTCTACCGGTACGACAGCGGCCTGGTCGTCGAGTATGGTCCGAATTCGCTGCCGATCCGCCAGGTGCTCCCGGACACGACCACGTTCACCTCGTTCGATGAGGATGGAAGGCCTACGCAGGGTACGGCTCCGGACGGCGTTTCCATATCGATCACGTACCAGGACAACGGCGGGTCCGAGATAACGTACGGATCCGGAGTCCTGGTGCGCTACAACGCGCAGGGCGACCCGTACTTCATGCGAACCGCTGATGGTTCGGTCTTCACGGAGTTTTATGAGAGTGGTGATCCGAAGAGCGGCGAGACTGCTGAGGGTGTTTCCGTTGGGATCGTGTATAACTCGGATGGTGGTTCGGAGATAACGTACGGGTCGGGTGTTGTCGTTCGGGTGAACGAGAATGGCGATCCGGTTTGGATGAAGACGAGTGATGGTTCCGTCTTCACCGAGTTCTATGAGAGTGGTGATCCGAAGAGCGGTAAGACTGCTGAGGGTGTTTCCGTCGGGATCGTGTATAACTCGGATGGTGGTTCGGAGATAACGTACGGGTCGGGTGTTGTCGTTCGGGTGAACGAGAATGGCGATCCGGTTTGGATGAAGACGAGTGATGGTTCCGTCTTCACCGAGTTCTATGAGAGTGGTGATCCGAAGAGCGGTAAGACTGCCGAGGGTGTTTCGGTCGGGATCGTGTACAACTCGGACGGCGGTTCGGAGATAACGTACGGGTCGGGCGTCGTCGTTCGCGTGAACGAGAATGGCGACCCGTACTGGATGAAGACGAGTGATGGTTCGATCTTCACGGAGTTCGACGAGAAGGGACGTCCGGAGAAGGGCAAGACGAGCACCGGCGAAGACATCGACATCACGTACAACACCGGCGACGACGGGTACAAGGTCGTGGTTGGGGACAAGGTCACCGTGTACGGGCCCGACGGCGCCCCGATCAAGATGACGGTCGGGGACGACCTCATCTTCGACACGTTCGAGGCCGGCTTCTTCCGCCGCGGGTACGACGTCAAAACCAACCGCTTCTTCGGGATCGAGTACCTGCCGAACGGCGACGTGAGGTGGGTGTTCGGCAAGGACGACTGGATCGAGTTCGACCCCAACGGCACGCCGACCGAGGGGTTCAGGCCAGGGCCCGACGGTGGTCACTTCTCCTTCGCGGTCGAGATCGACAAGCTGGCGTCCGCAGCCGACTTCACCGGGCTGCGACGGAGGGACATCGCGACGGAACTCGGGGACCTCCAGAGTGCGCTGAAGTCCGTCGAGGCGCACTGGAGGAGCCCTGCGGGCGGCAGCTTCCAGGCGTACGCGGCGGTTCTGAAGACGGCGGGCGACAACCTGCTCGCCATGCTGGACGAGTCGGAGAGGAGGCTGCGCGCCACCTACCACAACTACCTCAACGCGGAGTCGCAGAACGCGGGGAACTTCACGCCGAAGTGATAGTCGGAGGAAGCCTCGATTCTGGTTGAACAGACCGCCCGACCGCTCCGTTGTCAGGGCACCCGGGTCTCGCGCCCGGGTGAACATCGCGCCACGGGCACTGCCCTGGTGTTCGGCCCTGACCAGGAGGAGCAGATGCTCGGCATCGCCATCATCGATGACCATCCGGTGAAACGTGCCGGTCTGGAGAAGTTCGTCTCCGAGACACCTGGCCTCGCCGTCGCCACCTCGGTCCGGTGCGTCGAGGACCTGGACCGCTCGGGCGCGACGTTCGACGTCTCCATCCTCGACGTGTCGTTGCGGCCCGGCGGCCCGGCGCTGTCGGTTATCGAGTCGCTGGCCAGGCACGGCCCGGCCGTCGTCAGCTCGTCGTGGGAACGGCCGCTCACGTTCGGCGCGGTGCTGCGTGCCGGCGTCCGTGGGTACGTCGCGAGTCACTCGGACGGAGACGTCATCGTCGCCGCCCTGGTCACGGTCGGGCAGGGGGGCTTCTACGTCTGCCCTGAGCTGACGGAACGGTTCCAGGCGGACCTGGTGCGCAACGTGAACGCCGATCCGGCCGGACTGGCGCCCCGCGAGGTGGAGACGCTGCGGTGGATCGCCCGTGGCCTGACCCACGCCCAGATCGCCGGCCGGATGGGGCTCACCGAGGCGACGGTCAACACGTACGCCAAGCGCATCCGGGCGAAGCTCAACGCCGGAAACAAGGCCGAGCTGACGCGAATGGCGATCGAACTCGGTCACCTGCCCAGCAGCGGCCGCCGCTTCCCGGCGGCATGACGAGCCACGGCATCCACGGCGTGACCAGCCAGGGTGAGGCCGATCAAGGCGCGACGAGCTGAGACGAGACGACGTGCGGGGAGAGCGTGGAAAGTAGCGACGTGTCGACGATGGGGCCGCCGGCGGCGGGCCGTCCGGACGGAACGCCCGCCGCGCCGCATGCGGAGCGCCTGGAGTTCGTCCGGGCGTTCATCGAGCACGCGCGGGCACAACCGAGCCCGGACCGGCCCGTGGCCCGGCCGCACACCGCGCTGCTCGTGGCGTCCACAGCCGTCATCGGCGCGCTGCTCTTCGGGCTGGTGATGGGGCTGTTCAAGGGCGGCGGGGCACGACCGGCGGGAACGCCGCAGGCGGCCAAGACCGGGCCGACGTCGTACACGGCCGTGACCGGTTGGGACTGTCGCAGCGCGGAGGACCACACGTTCGAGGCCAAGGGCCGTACGCCGGAATGGGCGACGGTGCGCGACGGCGCCTGGGCCGCGGACGGTTGCCGGGGGTCGTTCACGACCGTCCCGATGAGCAGTGACCCCAACATCGACGACCCGTCGCAGTCGCTGGTCTGGGCGTTCCTCCCGGGCACGGGCGTCCAACGCTGCGAGGTGGCCGTCTACGCCCCGAAGATCAGTGGCGACGAGTTCACACCGGCCACCAAGGCCCAGTTCACGGTGACCGCCGGCCGCGACGGCGCGTCCCAGGGAACGTTCCAGCTCAACCAGGCGGCGCGATCCGGCGACTGGCAGGCGGCCGGGGCGTTCCCGGTCACCAACGGCAAGTTCACCGTACGGCTGAACACGCGTGGGAAGCCCGGCAGCGACCGGGAACGGCTCATCGTCTCCCAGGTGCGGATCACGTGCGGGCTGGCGGACAAGTGACGGAGCGTGGCGGGGTCGGAACCGCACCGGCCCGGATCGAGCGGGTCGGTGCGAAGGGCTGGGGCCGGCACCGGACCATCGGTGCGGCGGTCCGGGCGGCGGGGGACGGCGCAGTGGTCTCGGTGGCCGCCGGCCGCTACGGGGAGAGCCTGATCCTCGAACGCACCGTGCGGATCATCGCTGAGGCGGGCGGCCAGGTCGAGATCGCGCCCGCCGAGGGACCGGCGCTCGTGGTCCGGGGCGGCACGGCGACCGTACAGGGCCTGCGCTTGGTGGCGCAGGGGCGCGGCCGGCCAGCGGTCGCCGTCACCTCGGGAGCCCTGTCGCTGGAGGGCTGCGAGGTCCGGGGCGGGTTCGTCGAGGTGACCGGCCGTGCGAGCGCCACCCTGCGCGACTGCACGGTCGCCGGGACCGTCGGCGCTGGCGTCGACGTCGCCGACTCGGCCCAGGCGCGGCTCGTCGGCGGCGCGGTCCACGACGTGGAAGGCACGGGCCTCGTACTCCGTGGAGGTGCCCGCGTGGTGCTCTCCGGCACGGCGGTGCGCGAGGTGAGCGGTGCGGGTCTGCACCTGCGCGACGCCGCCTCCGTCGAGCTGGACCGGGTGGAGCTCTCGCACACCGCGACGGCCGCGCTGCTCGTCGAAGGTGAGGCGTCGGCGGTCGTGCGCGACAGCCAGTTCTTCGACAACGACGGCGACGCGGTGCGTGCGAGCGGCAGCGCGCAATTCGCCGTCGGCTGGTGGCCCGACCCGCTGCCGGCCCGGCCGCTGCTCGACACGCCGGCGACCGGCGCGGACGAGCCCGGCGGGATCCGGCTGGAGCGCTGCGTGTTCGAGCGGACCGGTGGCACCGCCGTATCCCTCGCGGGTCCGGCCAACGCCGACCTGCGCGACTGCCGCATCGACACGGCCGCCGACGCGGGCGTGATCGCGAGCGGTGAGGTGCGCCTGGCGATGACCGGCACGCACGTGGTGCGGACCCGCAGCACCGGTGTCGCGCTGCTCGGCAGCGCGCAGGCCCGGATCGAGGGCGGTACGGTCGTGGACACCGGCGCCAACGGCGTCTACCTGGCGGGCGAGGCGCGCGCGGTGCTGCGCGACACCACGGTGCGGCAGACCACGTACACCGCCGTCCACCTCGGGGGTACGGCGATCGCCGGGCTCGCCGACTGCGTGGTCGCCGACACCTCGGAGTGCGGTGTCCGGGTGACCGGCGGGGCGTTGGTGCGGGTCGAGGGCGGCCGCGTCGAGCGCGCCCGGCAGCGGGGCGTGACGGTGGAGGACACCGGCGACGCACACCTGCGCCACGTCACGATCTCCGAGAGCGAGGTCGGGCTGCGCCTCGACACCCCGCACCGACCACTGATCGAGCACTGCGTGATCAGCGACATCGGGCAGACCGGCGTCGAGGTGGCGAAGGGGAGCGGCCCGACCGTACGGCACACCAGGATCAGCGCGTGCGGCGGCGCTGGCGTGTTCGTGGACGCCGGTGCGGCCCCGGTGGTCGACGGCTGCGAGATCGAGCGCTGCGGCGGCACCGGCGTGGTGGTCTGGA
This sequence comes from Micromonospora luteifusca, assembly GCF_016907275.1. Classification (NCBI taxonomy): domain Bacteria; kingdom Bacillati; phylum Actinomycetota; class Actinomycetes; order Micromonosporales; family Micromonosporaceae; genus Micromonospora; species Micromonospora luteifusca. Next base: position 836,110 of record NZ_JAFBBP010000001.1, on the reverse strand, counting down.
CCGGCGCGGACCCGTCGATCCGGGCCTGCACGGTGACCAACTGCAAGAAGAACGGGGTGTACCTGGGCGCCGACGCGGGCGGGACCGTCGAGGACGTCGACATCTCGGCCACCGGCTATCCGGCCCTGTACGTCGGTGCCGGCGCGGCGCCGGTGCTGCGCCGCTGCCACGTGCACGACGTGGAGGAGGACCTGACCCTCGTCGAGGGGGCGACGCCGACGTTCGACCAGTGCACCAGCGCGGACGTCGGCACCGCCACGATGCCGGCCGAGGACGGCGGGTCCCGGGTACGACGGGTGGCCCTCGGGCACGCCGGGGACGTCGGGCGGCCCCCCGCGCGCGGGGGCAAGCCGGATCCGGCCGACGCCGACGAACTGCCGGACCTGCTCGCGCAGCTCGACCGGCTCGTCGGGCTGGAGAAGGTCAAGCAGGACGTCGGCTCACTCGTGAAGCTGATGCAGATGGTGCGGCGCCGCCGCGAGGCGGGACTCAGCCCTCCGCCGCTCTCCCGCCACCTGGTGTTCGCCGGCAACCCGGGCACGGGCAAGACGACGGTGGCCCGGCTCTACGGGCGCATCCTGCGCGCCCTCGGCATGCTCGGCAGCGGTCACCTCGTGGAGGCGGACCGCTCCACCCTGGTCGGCGAGTACGTCGGGCACACCGCGCCGAAGACTCAGGCCGCCTTCCGGCGGGCACTGCACGGGGTGCTCTTCATCGACGAGGCGTACGCGCTGGTCCCCGACGGCAACACCATGGACTTCGGCCACGAGGCCATTGCCACACTCGTGAAGCTGATGGAGGACCACCGCGAGGAGGTCGTCGTCATCGTCGCCGGATACCCATCCGAGATGACCCGGTTCGTCAACACGAACCCCGGCCTGGCGTCGCGGTTCTCCCGGACGCTGACCTTCGACGACTACACCACCGATGAGCTGGTGAGCATCGTGCGGCACCAGGCCGCCGACCACGAGTACCACCTCACCCCCGAGGCGGTTGAGAGTCTGCGCCAATACGTCGACGTCGCGGACCGCGGCGAGGGCTTCGGCAACGGGCGCTTCGCCCGAGGCGTGTTCCAGCGCATGACCGAACGGCACGCCGCCCGGATCGCCGACCTCGCCGCGCCCACCACCGCGCAGCTGACCGCCCTCGAACCTGAGGACCTGATCGACCTGACCGGCGCGCCCTAGGAGCAACTGGTGTCCCGCATCTCGTTCCACCGTCCGGCCCGGTTCGCGCCGCCGCCGGCCCCCGCCGACAAAGTGGTCCTGCCGGCGCCGCCGGAGGTCAAGCAGAGCAACGCCGGCCTGCTCACCCTGCTGCTGCCGCTGCTGAGCAGCCTCGGCATCGCGGCCTACATGGTCTCGTACGGCCGACCCATGCTGATCGCCCTCGCGATCATCTTCGCGGTGGTGTCGTTCGCCGCCACGATCGCGTCGCGGGTGCAGAACAAACACAACGAGCGCCGGTCGCTGCTACGCCAGCGGGCCCGGTACCGCGCGCTGCTGATGGACGTACGGACCAGCGCCCGGCAGGTCGCCTCGACGCAGCGCATGCTGGGCGCCTGGGCGCACCCGGAGCCGGACCGGTTGCTGGCGATCGCCAACAACGGCCGCCGGGTGTGGGAACGGCGGCAGTCCGACCCGGACTTCCTCCACGTCCGCATCGGCCTGGGCGACGCCGAGCTGTCGACACCGATGCAGATCGGCACCCGGCTGGACCCGCTCGCCGACTACGACTGGGACTCCATGCGGTCCGCCCGCCGGCTCGTGGACTCGCTGGGCAAGGTCGGCCGGCAGCCCATCCCCGTCGACCTCGGCTCGGCGGGCGTGGTCAGCCTCGTCGGGGCGCCGGACGACGTGGCGGCCCTCGGCCGGGCGATGCTCTGCCAGCTCGGCGTCATGCACGCCCCCGACGACGTGCTGGTGGCGGTCGAGACGCCCGATGGCGCGGCATGGGAGTGGGCGAAGTGGCTGCCGCACACGTTTGAACCCGAGTCCCGGCGCCGGGCGGGGGCGATCCCGTTGATCGCTACCCAGCCCGGTGGCTTGGCCGACTTCCTGGAGCGCGAGCTGCGCCGACGCGCGGAGCAGCTCGCCGCGCGGCGGGTCCAGGCGAGCTTCGACCGCGGCGCGGCCCCGCAGCAGCAGCGGCTCGTCGTGCTGTTCACCGCGTTCGACCCGGTGTCGGAGTGGGGGCGTTCGCCGCTGCTGCGTTCGCTGCTGGAGGCCGCCGGACCGCAGCTCGGCATCACGCTGGTCTTCCTTGGTCAGCGGGAGGTCGACGAACCGGGCCGCGTCGACCTGCGGGTGACCATCGCCGAGGACGGCGGGCTGAAACTCACCGGCCGGACCGGTGCCGGCGCGGCGGCCGGCGAGAACTCGTCGGCCGACCTGCTCAGCCCGGCCATGGCGGAACTCATCGCCCGCGCCCTCACCCCGCTCATGCTCACCGACGAGCAGGAGCAGGTGCTCGCCCGGACGGTGTCGATGCTGGAGACGCTGCTCAGCGGGCGCGGTGTGGACGGCGTGCTCAGCTCGCTCTGGGACGGCATGACCCCCGAGCGGTTGTTGAAGGTGCCGATCGGCACGGACGGCGACGGGCACGCCGTCGTACTGGACATCAAGGAGTCGGCGCAGGGCGGTTCCGGGCCGCACGGGCTCATCGTGGGCGCCACCGGCTCCGGCAAGAGCGAGCTGCTGCGTACGCTGGTCGCCGGCCTCGCGGTCACCCACCCGCCGGAGCTGCTCAGCCTGGTCGTGGTCGACTTCAAGGGTGGCGCCACGTTCGCGCCGCTCGCCGAGCTGCCGCACGTGGCAGGAATGATCACAAACCTGGCCGACGACGCGGCGTTGATCGACCGGGTACGGTCGGCGCTGGTCGGCGAGCAGCAGCACCGGCAGCAGTTGCTGCGGGCCGCCGGCAACGTCGACTCGATCCGCGACTATCACCGCAAACGCGCACTCGGTGAGCCCGGCCCGAACGGCGAGCCGCTGGAGCCGATGCCCTACCTGCTCATCATCATCGACGAGTTCGCCGAGCTGCTCTCCGCCTATCACGAGTTCGTCGACCTGTTCGTTCAGATCGGACGCGTCGGCCGCAGCCTCGGCATGCATCTCCTGTTCTCCACCCAGCGGCTGGAGGAGGGCCGACTGCGCGGGTTGGACTCGCACCTGTCGTACCGGATCTGCCTGCGTACGTTCAGCGCGCAGGAGAGCCGCACCGTCATCGGCACCACGGACGCGTACCGGCTGCCGCCGATTCCGGGCTCGGCGTACTTCAAGGTGGACGAGTCGATCTACCGGCGGTTCCGGGTGGCGCATGTCTCCTCGCCGTTCGTCGCGCCCGAGGAACGCGCACAGGAGCCGCCAGCCTCCATCGTGCCGTATGACCTGCGCGGGCTCGGGCGGGCGGACCTGTCCGAGGAGGAGCCCCGGGAGAAGTCGGTCGTCGCCACGGACGGTCCCACCGAGCTGGGTGTCATCGTCGATCGGCTCAAGAGCCTCGGCACCCCCGCGCGGCAGGTGTGGCTCCCGCCGCTGCCGCGCGCCGTACCGCTCGACTCGCTGCTCGGACCGGTCGCCGTCGAGTCCGGGCGCGGGCTGTCGGCGAACATGTGGCCGGTCGCGGGCCAACTACGGATCCCGATCGGCGTAGTCGACCTGCCGTCGCAGCAGGCGCAGGAGCCGCTGCTGGTCGAGTTCGGCGGACCGCACGGCAACCTCGCCGTGGTCGGGGCGCCGCGCTCCGGCCGCAGCACGCTGCTGCGCAGCCTCATCCTGTCGACCATCCTCACCCACACGCCGGCCGAGGCGCAGTTCTACTGCATCGACTTCGGCGGCGAGACACTCCACCCCCTCGCCGCCGCCCCGCACGTCGGCGGTGTGGCCGGCCGGATGGACCACGAGATGGTGGGCCGGATACTGGCCGACACCCGCGCGCTCATCGTCGGCCGGGAGAGGTTGTTCCGCGAACTCGGCATCGACTCGGTCGACGAGTTCCGGGCGCGGCGCGACTCGGGGCGGTTGCCGGACGGGCTGCGCGCTGCGGACGTCTTCCTCGTCGTCGACAACTGGGGCGCGCTGCGTACCGAAATCGAGAACCTGGATCCGATCCTCACCGAGATCGCCTCCCGGGGCCTCGGCGTCGGCGTTCACCTGGTGCTCACCACGAACCGGTGGGTGGAGATTCGTCCGCCGCTGCGCGAGAGCATCGGCACCCGACTGGAGCTGCGGCTCAACGACTACAACGAGTCGGACATCAACCGTCGCATGGCGCAGGCCATGCCGGCGGGACTGCCGGGCCGGCTGCTCTGCCCGCCCGGCGTGTACGGCCAGGTGGTGCTGCCGCGCGTCGACGGCCGGGACACCGACGAGGGGCTGCGCGAGGCCCAGCAGGACATCCTGGCGAAGGTGGGCCCCGCCTGGCTCGCCCGGCCGGCGCCCGCGGTCCGAATGCTGCCCGAGCGGATCCACCGGCACGAGCTGAGCGCCGACGGCGAAGCGCCGTCAGCGGTGCCGATCGGTATCGGCGAGCCGGAGATCGCGCCGGTCAGCCTCGACCTCGTCGCGGACGACCCGCACTTCCTGGTCCTCGGCGACACGGGCGCGGGCAAGAGCGTGTTCCTCCGGACCTGGCTGCGGAACCTGATCGACCGACAGACCGGCTGGGAGGCGCGGGTCGTGCTGGTCGACTACCGGCGGTCGCTGCTCGGCATCGTGCCGGCGAGCCACCTCGGCGCGTACGGCGCGGACGCGCAGACGACCCGCGCCTACGCGCAGCAGGTCGCCGAGAAGCTGCGGGAGCGGATGCCGCCGCCGACCGTCACGGCCGAGGAACTGCGGGCACGCAGCTGGTGGGAGGGGCCGGAGATCTATCTCGTCGTCGACGACTACGACCTCGTCGGCGGCGGGGCTCAGTCGCCGCTCCAGCCCCTGGTCGAGTTCATTCCGCACGCCCGCGACATCGGCTTCCACGTCGTGCTCGCCCGCCGCGTCTCCGGCAGCGGCCGGACCCAGGTGGGCGACGCGCTCTACGGCCGGGTCAAGGAACTCGGCGGCGGCGGGCTCATCCTCTCCGGCGATCCGCGCGAGGGCGCGCTGCTCGGGACCGAGAAGGCAGCGTCGCGCGTGCCCGGGCGTGGGGCCCTGGTACGCCGAGGGCTCCCCACCCGGATGGTCCAGGTCGCGCTCGACGAGCCCGACGACGATCCGCCTGCGACCACCGACTCTCCGGCGGCCGCGTCGACCGCCTCGCCAAGCGCGCCGTGACCCGGCTCGTGGGCGGGGCCGGGACCGGCGGGGACACCGGAATCAGTCACTGTCGCGGTCCCCGCCCCGGCTGCGATGCTGCCCCCGTCCGGGTCGGTCCTTACCGGACGGAAAAGCCGGCCAGCCCGGTAGACCAGCCCGTTCGGGCCACCCAGAACAGAGGAGGACGTCGTGCCGTTCGGCGTAACACCGGAATACATCGCCACCGCGGCGATCGACTGCGATACGACCGCGTCCGAGATCGAACAGAGTCTCACGGCCGTACGGCAATACGTCGTCTCCCTGCGTGACGAGTGGGAGGGCGTCGCCGCCCAGAACTTCGACTCGGTCATGCACGACTTCGACGTGTTCGGCACGATGCTGCACAACGCTTTGCTCAACATCGGGGCCGGCCTGCGCGGCAACTTCAACAACTACGTCGACGTCGAGGACTTCGCGGCGGGCAACCTGGTCACGGTCAACAACGAGATCCCCGGCGTCTATCTGTGACGTCGGCTGCGGCCAACGTCGCCGGCCTGGTGCCGGCTTCGGCCAACGTCGCCGGCCTGGTGCCGGCTTCGGCCAACGTCGCCGGCACCATGCCGGCCCCGGAAGGAGCCCTGTCATGCCCGACATCTACAACACCCCGCTGAAGGTCCCCGAGTCCCTCGGGGGTGCCGCCCCGTACATCAACGGCGTCGCGGGAGAGATCATCGACCAGCTCGTCATGCTGGAGAGCAAGCTATCGCCGATCTCCACCACCTGGACCGGTGAGTCGGCCACGTTCTTCGAGGACCAGCGTCTGGCGTGGAACGTGGCCTCGGACGGGCTCTTCGGCCCGGAAGGGGTGCTGGGCATGATCGCACACGCGCTCCGGGTGAACTACGACAACTACACCGAGGCCGAGCTCGCCAACACCCAGACGTGGAGGCACTGACTAGATGTCCGACCAGCGCAGCCTGGTGACCGTCGTCGGCTCCCGGCGGCGGGTCGACGTCGCCCTGCCCGCCGGAGCCCCCGTCGGAGAGTACGCGTCCCGCCTCGCGGACCTCTGTGGCCAGGACAGTCATGACGTTTTTCCGCCCGCGTGGTCCCTCGCCCCCGCGACCGCGGCACCGCTGGCGCTGGAGCACTCCCTGGCCGACGCCGGGATCGCCGACGGTGCGGTGCTGTACCTGGTCGACGTCGCCGGCGATCCCGGCGGCGAGCCGGCCATCGAGGACATCGAGGAACTCGTCGCCGACGAGACCGCCGGGTACCGTCGGCGCGAGTCGCCGCGTGGTCTCGTCGTCATCGCGTTCGCCCTGGCCTGGCTGGCCGCGGCCGGTCTTCTCCTGCTGCGGCTCGACGCCGGGGTCACGGCGGCCATCGCACTGACCGCCGCAGCACTGGTGCTGCTGGGCGCCTCCTGGGCGGTACGGCAGCGGCGTTCGGCCGTGCCGCCCGCGATGTGCCTGATCATGTCCCTGACGGCGGCACTGTGCCTGGCCTCGGCCGGGGGGCTGTTGGCCTCCATGATGGACGCCGCCCTGTGGTGGGTCGGGCTGGTGGTCGGCGCGAACGTCGGCGTGGTGATGGCGCTGGCCACCACGCCCGAGATCATCCTGTTCGCGGTCGAGCTGCAGCTCCTGGTCGGCACGCTCCTGCTGCCGCTGTTCCTCGCGCTGCGGGTGAGTGCCGCCGAGGCGGCGGCGGCGGTCACGGTCGCCGCGGTCGCGCTGCTCGGCGGCTCGAAGTGGATCGCCGGCAGTATCTCGGCGTGGGCCTCCCAGCCGCCGAAGCCGAAGCCGGGCGCGCCCATCGCACAGGCGGTCACCATGCTGCTGGTCCGCGCCCGGCGGATCCTCGCCGTGGTCATCGCGGGTCCGGTGCTCGCGCTCGCCGTCGCGCTGCCGGTGCTGGCGGTCTCCGGTGGCTGGTGGGGTATCGCGTTGGCCGCCGTCGCCAGCGCGGGGCTGCTCATCCGGACCAAGCAGGCGGGCTTCGCCAGCGAGGCCGTCATGCTCGGCGCGGGCGGCTTCATTGGTCTGTTCGCGGTGCTCGCCGCGCTCGCCGACCGGTTGGGTGGGCAGGGCCTCACGGCGCTCGTCCTCACGGCCGGCGGGCTGGTGGTGCTCGGCACCGGCCTGACCCTCACGCTGGTCCAGCTACCGCTCACCGACGCGACCAGGGACGTCTCGCTGGGCGGCGCCGCCGCGGCCGGACGCCGGTCGGCCGTCGACATCGTCGGAATGCTCTGTGGCCTCGCGGTCGCGCCGCTGGCCATGGGCCTCTACGGCGTGTACAGCGAGCTGAGCGCGATGGGGCGCGGCCTGGTCGACTGACGCGTCCGAACCTGGCGACAAGCCCGGCGGTCCGGGTCCCGACCACCCGGGCCGCCGTCGTGGGTGAGTCTGCCCGACCCGCCGACGACGGCACCCTGTCGACGGCGCTAGATGATGGGTTTGAGTGGCGGCGGGTCGGGGAACTTCGCGCCGTAGTCCACGTTGGCGTAGATCTGGCCGGCGTTGTCGACGGTCAGCGCGTACTGACCGACCAGATGGATCACGTCGGCGCACGCCAACAGCAGGTTGTCCATGTACGTATTGATCTGGGTGACCTGTGCCGGACTGGCCCCATAGTAGTTGTCGTCGTAGTCGTCGGGCGCGGGTTGCGGTGCCTGCTGGCCGCTGACCATGTACGGGAAGTAGCTGTCCTGCTCGCCGTTGTACGGGTTGCCGTCCCCTTCGATCTGGTCTTCGTCCGTCACGGAGAAGATCCAGTTTTTGCGGGCCTCGACGTAGCTCTTGAAGTCGTTGTAGTCCTTCACCTGCCCGTCGAGCTCGCTCAGCATCGCGATCACCCGGTCCTCGATGTCGCCGGTGCTGACCTCGAACGCCTTGACGTCCGGGACGGCCTCCGGCGGCTTGGCACCGGCGTCCGGCGCTACCGGATCCTGCACCTCGATCTTCGGGCCCGAGTACCACTGGGGCGACGCGCTCGTATCCCGTTCCCAGGTTGTCTGGATGCTCAGCGTCGGCGGTGCCACGTCCGCCGGCGGGGGTGTGATCTTGGCTGGATCCGCCATCCGGAACCTCCCTTCGGGTAGACCCTTCTCGTCGCGGGACTGTCCGACCACCGGTCCGGTCGTCCGCTGATCCCGCATCGTCACCGTCGCGCGTAGGGACCCCGCCGGCAACGTCCCTTTTCCGGGACCGGTGGGCGGACGAACGTGGATCTTCTCGGTCGCCGTCGGTCGCCGTACCGTCGCCACGGGTCCGTGAAACGGGGGTGGGGGCGTGGGCGATGCGTCACCGAACCATCCCGATCCCGACAAAATCGATGAACTCGCGAATCGCTGGAAGGCGTACGGCGATCGGCTCGCCGAGCTGAAGAAGGCCACCGGCCAGGCCCGGGACATCACCTGGACCGGAGAGACCGCCATCCAGTCGGATCGCGTGGCCGGTCAGATCGACCAGCGAATCACCGACATGGTGAACGCGTGCACGTCCATGTCCGAGTCGCTGCACGACATGGCCAACGGGGTCCGTGACGCGATCAAGCAGAAGAAGGCCGGGGAGCTCATAAGCATCATCATGGGCATCCTCGGGGCGGCGGGGATCCTGTTCCTGGCCGCCGTTGGCCCGCTCGCCAGCGCGTTGGCGAACATGGCCCGGCTCGCCTGGATGGCGACGGCCTTCAACGCCATCATGCGGGCGATGAACGTCGTTGGCGACCTGATCGCGTCATTGATCACCTACGTTCCCGTGATCAGGGGCGCGGCGAGCGCCATCGGCTCGATCGTCAACGGCATCGTCTGGGCGGCCGGCATCAGCTTCGGTGTCCAGGCTGGCGTGAGCGTTGGCATGGGCGTGCCCTTCCAGCCGGATCCGGGAATGGAGGTCCTCAACATCCTGATGGGCGGGGCGGCGGGACTGGCATTCGGTGGCAACAAGCCGATTGCACGCATCAGCAAGGGCGGCGAGTGGTTCGGCAAGGTGAACTTCGACCTGCCGAACATCAACGACCTGACGGGCGGGTTGCGCTTCGGCGGTCCCAGGCCGGACCCGTCCGGCCGAGCACGTACGTCCGGCGGGGACAGTTCGACAAGTGTTCCGCCCGTGCGCCTGACCGACCAGCCGGGGCCACCGCGCGTCGGGGCGGGCGCCTCCGGCACGCCGCCACCCCCGGTCCGCACGACGACGGCGGACATCGAGTCGAGCACCAACCTCCACCGGCCCGGCGACTATCCCTCGGGCCACTTCGAGTCCGCGACGGGCGGCACCGAGGGCGTCGGTACCACCGGGCCGCCGCCGGTCCCTGCGCCAAGGACCCGAATCTCCGGCGGTGGTCCCGGCGGACACGGCCGCCCGGACCAGGCGGTCGGCGACGGCCCGGTGGCTTCGCCCAGGCCCGACACCGCCGTAAACGGGCCCCCGGCGCGGACGGGGCAGGCGCCCGGCACGCCACCGCCGGCCCGCCCCGTCGGCGACGGTCGCGCGCCCGTCGAGTCGACGGCCTCCACCTCCGGGCTCCGGCCGGCGAACCTGGACGCCCGGCCTCACACGCCGGCTCGCATCGGTGCCGAGTCCATCCCAACGCAACCCGGTCCCGGTCGTCTCGGGGCGGGCACGAGCACTCCGACCGGGCCCGGTGGTCCGGGCGAGCCGCCCCCCTCGCTCGGCCGGGGTCCGCAGGGTTCGTTGGCTTCGTCGGGCATTGGGAACCCGCCCGGGTCGTCGCCGGATTCCCACCATGTCACCTCGCCGCGCCCCGGCACGAGCACCGGGCCCGAGGCCGCCGAGCCGCGCCCCGGTCGCTCCGCGTCGGGTGCGAGCGCGGCGACCGGGCCGGAGGCGCCATTGGCCGACGCGCCCCGTCCGTTCCAGCGGGGGCAGAGCGACGTTGGGCGCCTGGACCACGAGTCGGCCAGGGACCCGATCACGACACGGGCGGACCTCGGCGCCGGTACGCGGCGCCCGCCCGCGCATCCGTCGACGGAAGCGGGCTCGTCGGCGGGCGTGCCCGAAACCGGCGAGCGTTCGCTGCCCGCATCCCGGCCCGGCACTCCCGTGGGCCGGCCGGTCGTTCCGGGCGACGGGCCGGCCGTTTCGAGCGAGCGACCGGCCGTTTCCAGCGAGCGGGCGGGCGGACCCGCGCCGTCGAGGGACGGCGGGCGGCCGGATGGCGTCGCCGTGTCGCGGGACGGCGGACGGGCAGGCCCGGTCGGTGCGGGTGGCACGCACACCGCCCCACCGGCCGCCGCCGTCAGGCCCGGGCCCGGCAGCGGAGAGCCCGGTGGGCGTCCGGCGGTGGAGGCATCGTCGCGCGATTTGACCGCACCCGCCCACCGGGGGGCCGGCGGCACGGACGCTCCGGCCCAGCCGGCAACCACCGGCCGGCCGGGCGGGCCGCGCACCGGAGAATGGTCCCCGGACCGTGCCGCCCAGGAGGGCCCGCTCGGCGACAACGGGCCGTCGGCTCGACCCGTCGACGGCGCCGACGAGGTCGTCACCACGCTCGACGACCTGCTCGGACGGTTGCGTGCCCGCGGGCTCGACCCGGCCGGCCAGTTCGACGCGGTGGCAGGGGAGTGGACCCGCGACGCGCGACGCGGCGGCCAGCCGCACCACGTACCGAACCGGGAGCTGGCCAGGGCCCGGGCGGACCACGGCGCGGCGATCGAGCGGGACCTGGCCGGCCTCTTCGAGGGGCCGCGCGGCGCGCGTACCGGGGCGGCGCCACACGGTACGTCCCCGCCGGAGCGGCCGGTGACGGTCTCGGCCGCGGCCGAGGTCGTACGCGGGCACGCCACCGCCCTGCGCGACCGCCTGTCGTCGGAGGCGGCGCGTCATCAAGCCCTGGATCAGCTGAGCCTCGACGCGGCGGCCCTGGGCCGCAGACACCGGGCGGATCATCCGGACGCGCTCTCCGTCGATGGGTACCGGCGCATCGCCGACGACCTCAGGACCGAGCTGGGCGAGGCAGTCCGGCAGGGGCACGGGCCGCTGGGGGAGCACGTTCGCGCACGTACCGGCGACGGTGGTGTGGACTCGGAATTGCGGGCGGCGCAGCGGCGGATCCTCGACGAGTATCCAGCCCGGATCGACCGCGAGGTGCGCATCGAGCGGGAGTTCCGGGCCATCGAGCGGGAACTCGACGGGTACGCGACGGCGCGCGGCGGGTCGGCGGTGCCGGGCAAGCAGCTGTTCGACAGCTTCCGCCAGCAGGTCGTGAACGCCGAGCGGGCGGGCCTGGCCGACCAACTGCCCGCGATCCGGGAGAACATCCGACACGATCTCGACCGGCTCCTGGGCCTCGAACCGTGGGCGGACGCGCAGGTCGCCGCCTTCCGGCGGGAGAACGCCCACCGCGCCGAGGCCCCGGCCGACCCGGCGCGACCACGGCCGTCGGCGGCTGGCCCGGACCAGGCCCGTGGCGACCACGCGGGCGGCATCCGACCGCTGCCCGAGCACACCGTGTTCGTACGCCCGCCCGAGCGGGATAGGGCGGCACCGGAACACGGCGAGGGGTCCCGCAAACCTGGCGTGATGACGTCGCGTGACCTGCCGGCGGTCGTCGAGCGGGACTGGCCGGCGAACTGGTACTGGCGCGCGGTCGAAGACCGGTTTGCCACCAAGTGGTACCTGCTCAAGGACCTGAACGGGCGGTTCCTCGACGTCGGCGACAGCCCGCCCATCGTGCCCGTGGAAGAGCCCACCGGCCCTGGCACCCACGAATTCCCGGCCCAGATCCACATCGTGGACGGAGACGGCTGGGTGCGGCTGCCCGGCGGTGCCACCGCCGGACGGCACGCCGGCGGTGACCCGACGAACCCACCGGACCGCTGGATGCGACTGCCCGAGCCCAAGGCCCGGCCGGTAGGGGACGGACCGGCGGACGGTCCGCAGGGCGACGCCTACTACTGGGAGCGATACAAGGTCAGTTTCAGCGTCCGGGCCTCGGGACCGGATGGCAAGCCGCTCGGGCTGACCAACGACGACGGTTACCGGCTGGGTGTGCCGGAACCGAAGCCGAGCGGTAGCGATTCCGGCCGCACCGGGGGTACGCAGGGCGGCAACTTTCCCGGCGAGGGTCGCACCCTGGGCGGTGACTTCCCCGGCGACGGCCGCACCCTGGGCGGCGACTCCCCCGGCGACGGCCGCACCTCGGGTCGTACGCCGGACGGGCGCGGGAACCAGCCGGCCGGTGCGAAGGGCGGTCTGGCCAACGCGGCGAGCGATTTCGTCCCGTTCGCCAGCCGGGGCAGGCCGGAGGTGCCGCACGGCTCCCCGGCGGGCGGGCGGGGCCCTGGGGTGGGAGCGGACGGCCGGGTGGCGAGGGAGACAGTCGGAGGGTCACCCTGGTCTGGACCGGGCCGGCGCGTGGACGGCAGCCCGGCGGAGAGCGCCGCCCCGGCCGACGTACCCGTGTCGCAAGCTGGCATCACGCGGGCCAGGCCCCCAGCGGGTACGCCCAAGCCGCCGGCTGAGCTGGCCGAGCCGTCGAGTGGCGGGTCGCGTCGGATGGGTGGTCCGGCCGAGGCCGGTGGGGTAGCGCCGAGGCGGCCGGAGGTCTCGGGGTCCAGGACGACGACCGAGCGCCCGGACCGGTTCTGGGAGCCCACCGTCGACAACCCGGGCTGGTCCAGCACGGCCCGGCATCGGCCCGCCACGGCTGGGGACCAGCCGCCGGCCGGAGCACCGGAGCAGCGGCAAGCGGGACAACGCGCCGTGGACCGAGCGGCGAGCGATTCGGCCGAGGTGGCTGCCGTGCGCGAGCGGCGGGCCGCCGCTCTGGAGCGCGTGATCGCGGCGAGTTCCTCGGTGCGGACTGGCCCGCCGGTGGCGGAGGTACCGGCGGCCGTGCAGGAGGCGGGCGGCCGTGCAGGGGACCGGCTGCCAGCCGGAGCACCGGAGCAGCGGCCGGCGGGACAACGCGCCGTGGACCGAGTGCCGAGCGATTCGGCCGAGGTGGCTGCCGTGCGCGAGCGGCGGGCCGCCGCTCTGGAGCGCGTGATCGCGGCGAGTTCCTCGGTGCGGACTGGCCCGCCGGTGGCGGAGGTACCGGCGGCCGTGCAGGAGGCGGGCGGCCGTGCAGGGGACCGGCTGCCGGGACAACGCGCTGTGGACCGAGTGCCGAGCGATCCGGCCGAGGTGGCTGCCGTGCGCGAGCGGCGGGCCGCCGCTCTGGAGCGCGTGATCGCGGCTCGTTCCTCGGTGCGGACCGGCCCGCCGGTGGCGGAGGTATCGGCCGACGTACAGGCGGCGGGCGGCCGTGCGGTGGATCGGCCGGCGGGACAACGCGCTGTGGACCGAGCGCCGAGCGATCCAGCCGAGCTGGCCGCCGTGCGCGAACGGCGGGCCGCCGCCCTGGAGAGAGCGATCGCCGCCGCCGTGGACAGGACCCCTGTCACCGACGGAACCGCTGCCGGTGGCACGCCAGCGGCAACCGGCCGTTCCGGCGAGGCGTACCAGCTGAGCCGGGAGGCGTTGGCGGCCCGAGTCGAGAAACTGCTGGAGGAGCTTTCCGGTTCGAGGGGGCGCGAGGCCGCGACACTGCGGGCCGAGCTGCGTCGACTGCGAATGTGGTTGGACTTCCGGTCAGGGACGGCGACGGCCGCCGAGGCGCGGATCCTGACCGGGGGAGGTCTCGGCAGTCGCCTGCACCCGCGGGAGCGGGGCGAGGTGGTGCTGGCGTACCGGGCCTTCGCGGCGCGGGCGGAGGCCCGGCTGAACCGGCTGCTGGCCGACGCGGTCGGCCGCCCGGACGAGCTTCTTTCCGACGCCGGACGCGCGATCCGCCGGGCGGACATCGACGAGCTGCGGTCGCAACTGAACCGCATCGGCGAGGGGGAAAATCCCTACGGCCTGCCGGAGCATGGTGTTCGGAACGGTCGGGTCACCGGACGCTGGAGCCTGATCACCGAGGCGGACCGGTTGCGTCTCGCCCGGCTCGGCGGACCGTTGACCGCGCGAGAGGACGCGATTCTCGCCGGTCTCGGCGTGGGCTTCGGCGAACCGCCCGAATTCCGCTATCGGATCGTCCGCAACGCCCGCGTCTGGGCCCGGCAGGCGGCGGCGACGCAGCGGCTCTGGCAGGAGCGGCTGGAGGCTCGGCTGAGCGCGGTGGCCGACGGGCACGGGCTCGCGAGGGTCCGGGCCGGGTGGGTCTACTACCGGGGCGAGGCACCCGTGGCATCCCCGACCGCCATGGATCGGGTCGAGCCTCGACCCGGCCATGAGCTGCTGCTGATCGATCCGTCGGTGACCGACTACGCCGTCATCCGGGCGTACGTCTCCCACCTGGAGACGCTGACCGACGACGTGCAGCTGGTCCGGCTTCCGGGTGGCGGGCCACGGCTGACCCCGGCCGAGGCGGCGGATCTCGCCACCTCGTTGTTGCGCGGCACCCGCGGCGTGCTGTCCATCCCGAATCGGCGGCTGGATGACGACCCGCCGCATGACGGGCCATTCGTGCCGGTGGACGCAGCGGGTCGCCATACCCTGCGTCCGCTGCACCACTCGTACCTGGTCTATCCCGATACCGCGCCGGAGGGCACGCCGTACGACCTGGGCAAGACCCCACGGTCCGACCAGTTCGCGCTCGGCGTGGACGACGACGACTGGGTCGTCGGGGAGGCCCGGCGGGGCGACGCCGCCGACGAACCGGCGGTCGCGTGGTTCCGGCCGGCATCGCTCGATCCGGCTGTCACCGCCCCGGCGCTGCCGTTCAATGCGGCCACGGGGACCGGCCCGGGAATCATCGTCGGGGTGCCCGGCCTGCCGGTACCCGACGGGGTGAACCGCCGCATCGAGGCGATCCTCGACCTGATGGCGCCCGAGAGACGCCCCTGGGTGGCCCGGCACGGCGTCGGCTCCCGGCCGCGCATTCCGGTAGCGGTGCCCGTCGGCGCCGGGCTCTTCCTCCTGCCGAACGTGGCGGATGCCGATCAGGTCATGTCTGACTACGTCACGGCGGTCCACCTGCGACAGGGCCTCCAGGATGGCCGCCCCGGACCGATACTGGTGGTGCCCGGGCCGGTGGACCCGGAGCGGCAGACCGTCGGCGTCCTCGGCGGCCCGATGCCGGTGGCGGAGCTGTCGGAGGCGGTGGCCGGGCTGGACGGCCCGGTCACGGTGGTGCTCACCGATCCGCGTGCCGCCGTGCCCGGCCCCGCCGGACAGTCCATGGCCGAGCTGCTCGCCGACGGTCCGGCCGCCCTGGTCGCCGCGCCGGACCCCGCGGAGGCCGGTCAGTGGTACGAGCACAGCGCCGTCGCCACGACCCGCCGGTTCGCCATGGGACCAGGGTCGACGGCCACTGGCCGGCCACCGATGACGCCCGCCCAGCACGCCGCCCTGCGCGCCGCCGGTCGGGCCGTCCCCGCCACGCTGCCCGGTGCGGTTCCTACCGCCGCCGGGGAGCCGCTCGACGGCGACGGGCTGGTCCGCTCGCTGCTGTCCCTCGCGGGCGACGCGATCCGGGCCGCCATCGAAGCCGAGAGCCCGCCGAGCAGCGGCGACCGGACGCCGAGCGTCGAGACCCGGACGCCAACTGTCGAGACGATCCGCCAGCATCTCGCCGACTTCTTCGCCCGCGACTTCGCGGCGCGTCCTGGGCACTACGCGGCCTTCGGCATCGACGCCAGGCGGGCCGAGGAGGTACGCCGCGACCTGCCGAAGCCCGGCCACACCGGGGGCGTCGCCGGGCAGATCGCCCTGCAGGTGGCGGTGCTCGCCTTCGGGCTGAACATCGCGCTGCTGCACCCCGACGGCAGCCTCGCCAATCACGGCGAGTCGACGGAAGACCTCAAGATCCTCATCCAGGTGGGCGACGGCGACCGTACGGGATACCTGCCCGGCGTACCGGTGGACCGACCGCACCCGCCGACGGCGACCGTCGGCGCCGAGTTCCACCTCGATTCCGCCGAGCCCCGCGTGGTCGAGGTGGACACGGACCTGTGGGAACCGCTGCCCGGGACCCTGGACCGGCCGATCCCATGGGAGTTCACGCCACCGGAGGGCCCAGACGGCCGCCCGTTGCTGCGTCGCACGTCGGGCAGCGGTGAACGGACGCTGGTTCGCTACCACCTGTCGGCGACGCCGCAGCAGTGGACGGTACGGCGTCGGCTGCGCCTGCGGGCCGGCCCGGGGGTCGGACCGGTCGAGCTGGCGGAGGTCCGGCGGGCCGCCGAAGCCGGGGTGCGGCGGTACTTCAACGCGCCCGGGCACCGGCTCGACGTGGACGGCGGGACGCCGCTGCTCCGCGTCGAGCTGGACTTCGACTCGCCGGATCCGCACCAGGTGATCGAGGTGGTGGCCGGAGGTCTGAGGGGGATGACCCAGGACCGCTGGCCGGTCGGGGCGCCGGAGGAGGCGTACGCGCACGAGGTCGGGCACGGGCTGGGCCTGTGGCATCCGGCGCCGGAGAACCTGCCGCCGCCCGACGGCGGCGACGACCGGCGGCGCTGGCGGCGTCAACCGCCGGCCGCCGGCCTGATGGGCACGGGGACCGGTCACGGGGTGACGCCCGAGGAACTCGCGCGGTTCGTCGCCGTGGCGTCGCCGTACGTGGGGTCGACGACCCCGAACGTCTCGGCGCCCCGGTTCCAGCCAGCCGATCCCCTCGATGCCCGCGACCGGACCCCCGCACTGCTGGGCTCGGAAGAGGAGTTCGACGGGTACTGGATCACCTGGGCGGACGGTCGGCCGCCGGATGGCGAGAGGAGAACGGTCGGCACGCGGGATGGCATGCGCCTCGACGCCGACGGCAACATGGGCGTGATCGCGGAGATCGTGGCGTGGAAGCCGTGGCTCGTTCTCGACGACGAGCGGATCGGGGCCGATCCCGAGACGAGCTACCGCGAATTCGACGCGATGGTGCGGGACCTCGGCGCGGTAACCCAGAGGATGCCGGTCGGCGAGGCGTTTCCTGGACTCAACGTCCAACATGACGCGTTCATCGAGCCCGCCAGGGGAAACCTGGCCTACATACAGCACACCGAGGGCATTCCGCTGGAGGGCATGTACTGGCATTACGAGGAACTGCTGAAGTTTTCAGGAAGAACGGAGGTTTACCTATCCTACGCCGGGCAGGAGATGCTGCGGGAGGGCATGCAGTTCGGGCGATGGCTGGCGGCACTGTTCAACGGCGGATCAGCGCCGGACCTGGCGAGGGTCTCCCCTGCGGTGACGCTGGCCGGGTACGCCACACTCCTTTACACGGTGGGTGCCGCGGTCGCGATGGGTCACTACCAGCACGCAAAGCCGGGGCTCAAGAACTACCTGCTGTGGGCTCCCCGGACCCGGCTCTCGGGAATCTTCAAGGCCCTGCCAGAGGAGTTGCGGAGCTTCCTGGAGGCGTACGCGCCGCTGATCCGCAATGAGTTCGCAGCGACGTTTAGCGTGGACCGCTCCTGGTTCCTTCACGGGGTCGACCTGCTGAACGGAGAGTTGCCCGGCAAGCCGTTCACCGTCGGGCAGTTGCTGGACAACGGGCTTCTGCGTGACCCGGAGAAGCCGCTCACTCCGCTTGAGGCGCTGCACATTCGTACCTTCATGGAGGAGGTGGACACCAACGAGGGGCACCTGCGGCACGCCGCACTGGTCGTGGGCGAATACCGCATGCTCGGAGAAGCCGTGATGCCGGCGAACGTCGCGCGCGATCCGATGGAGTTGCGGCGGCATCACGGCTGGCTGAACGGTGTGGCGCGGCGGACGTACCAGCGGGTGGTGGCTACCCGTACGGCCATCGGCGACGGCTCCCCGCCGATCGATCTCACCGAGGCGGTGGCGAACCTTCAGCGGCAGCTGGCAACGGCCGAGTCGC
This sequence comes from Micromonospora luteifusca, assembly GCF_016907275.1. Classification (NCBI taxonomy): domain Bacteria; kingdom Bacillati; phylum Actinomycetota; class Actinomycetes; order Micromonosporales; family Micromonosporaceae; genus Micromonospora; species Micromonospora luteifusca. The sequence continues at coordinate 818,054 of NZ_JAFBBP010000001.1, read as the reverse complement.
CACCGGGCGAGGCGGCGAACCGGCTGGCGGTGATCCGGAGCGGAGAGCTGATGCTGCTGAGGCGGCTGCTGTCCCGCCCGGATCGGGTGGACCTGTCGGAGCTGGCCGTGGTCTTGAGGCCCCTGCCCATGCGGGACCGCGCGGAGGCGGCGCGGGCGGTGGTGGAGGGCGTCCACATCCGGCTGGACTCGACGGTTCGGGCCGCGGTGCGGCGGGTGGACGCCAGCCGGCTCGGACTGACCGACGAGGCGATCGAACAGGTGCGGCAGTGGTTTCCCAACGCCAAGGTCCAGCCGGATGGCGGGCGGAGCCCACTGCCGGAACTGCGGTGGGCGCAGCCCAGCGACCGCTTCGCCGGCGCGAACACGGCTCCGGTTCGGGTGGACGTCGAAGGCCTGCTGGGGCGGTTGGCCGAGCTGGAACGGGACGCCGGCGAGGCGGCGGTGCTGTGGCGGGACGCCCGCGTACCCGCCGACCCGGGCGCCGGTGTCACCCGGGAACAGGCGTTGCGCGACGTCGCGTACCTGACGGCGGCGGTGTTCGGCGTCGACTTCTCGACCCGGGACCTGGCCGCGATGAACCGGTTGCTGTCGGCGCTGGGCGGCGGACGCCGGGTGGTCCACTGGCGCGATCTGGAGCGCGCGATCGGCAGCGTGCGAGGCGACGATCCGGATCGGCCGACGGCTGTACGCCCACAGGAGGTCGAACTGTGGATCGCAGCGGTTGCGGAGCTGAATCGGGACGATGCCGGGCCTGACGAACTGCGCCGGCAGGTCATGGGCGTGGACGAGCCCAGCGGCACGGCCGCCGCCGCGCTGGCGCAGCGGTGGCCAGGGGAGCACCAACTGCTGTCGGCGGTGTTGCGGGTGCACGCGGCCGTTCGCGCTGCCGGCATGGCCCCGCCCTCGCACGTGACCGAGGCCATCGAGCTGATCCTGTCGGTCGAGTGGGATGGGATGGACTGGCTGGCAGACAAGGACTTCCCGCTGCTCCTGATGTGGGCCCAGCGACTGGCGGCGGCGCCGGAGATATCGCTCGACGACCTCGTCGCCGCGTACCGCCAGTTCGAAGCGTGGGTGGACAAGCTGGCCTCCGTCGATCCGATCGAGGTCGACGACGGCGTGTGGTGGTTGGCCGGGACCGGCCCGGTCCAGCCAAACCTGCCCGACCCCGTCGACGGGGGACTGATGGTCGCCTATCCGGCCGACGGTGATCTGATGCCGCTGTCACACGCCGGTTCTGCGGCACGGTGGGAGGTGCCTACCGGCTCCGCGCTGCTGCTGGTTCATATCGGTTTGTTGATCCGGGCCAAAGCCGAGCGGGGCAGCGCCAGCGACTACGGTGTGGTGCGTCGCACGGTGCCGGTGCGGCTGGTCCCCGTGGTCACCGGTCAGGTGAGCGAGGAGCGGATCGCGGCCCTGCGGACGGACCTGGCCGAGATCGAGGAGCGGCTTGGCTGGGGCGTCTCGCTGGGCGAGCCGGTTCCGGCAGCCGTTTCCCACCCGGTGCCGGGACCTGACGCGGGCAGGAACGTCGCCGGGCAGCGGTCGCTCGAGGCACCGGTCATCGTGGTGATGGACGTCGACGAGCCCGTCGACCTGCCCGACCCGAGTTCATCTCCGGTTGTGCCGGCCGCAGGCCCCCCGGGCGCCGACGGGCGGGAGCGGCTGGTGCGCCTGTTGCGGTCCAGGATGGATCGCACCGCCCCGGAGCAGGGCCGGCTCGGGCCTGACTACTTCGGGGTACGGGTGCCCCCGCCGCCGCCCGAGTTCCTGAGCGGCGTACGCCTGGCGAGCCTGCCGACGGACCGGTTGGGCGACTTCCTCGACCGGGCCGATCTGGCATGGGGCGACCGACCGGCGACCACGCTGCAGGTGTGGACCAGGCCCGACGGGCTGGAGATGCCGCTGCACCTGCCCATGATCTGGCTGGGCTCTCCGCTGGGGCGCGACGACGGCCACCGCGAGCGCTTCGTGGGGAACGCGGCACGGATGGCGGGCCAGCTGGCGCCGTTCGGCGTGGTTACCACCCTGTGGATCAGCGAGCCGCCGACGCAGGAGATGATCCGCTGGGCGGGGGATGCCGGAATTCGGCTGATCTTGGTGGACGAGGTGTTCCATCGGGACGAGCCGATGCGGTCCGACCAGTTCTACCGCTCGGCGATGGCGAAGCAGATCCCGGAGGGGTTCGCGGAGGCTGCCGACATCCTGCGCTGGGAGATCCTCCTACGGTTCGGCGGCCTCTACACCGACGGCGACAACCAGGTCCGCGACGATGACCCGGTGGCCCTGCTCGCCGAGCTGCGGGAGCTGTTCGACCGCCACGGCTGGGCGGTGCATCGCGACGTCGACGGCGAGACGTACGGCAACTCCGCCATCATGGCCGCCCGAAACCATCCGGTGACCGCGACCTTCCTGGAGCTGATCGAGCTCAACTACCGGCAGCCGCAGCGCACGATGATGAAGGACGTCTGGATCCTGTTCGGCGGGAGGGAAGCGGCCCAGGACATCGCCAGCACCAGGGCAATGGACGTGCGCCGTCGGTCGGTCTACTGGCGTACGGGGCCGCAGACCCTGTGGCAGCTCCGCTGGGCGGTCCGTGACCGTCTCGATTCCGCGCTCACCGGCGGCGGGAATCTCCCGCACCTGGACCGGTTGACGATGGGGTCGGCGAAGAGCTGGATCAGCGGAAGCGTCCTGACGCCGGTCCGCCGCTTCACCGCCGACGAGGAGCCGCAGGTGCTCTACCGGCTGGCCGCGAGGCTGGTTCGGGACCTGTACAACCGGGAGGGAGACCTGCGGCTGACCGAGGCCGCGGCGGTGGTCAACGGCTTCGCCGATCCGGACAACGTGTGGCGGGCGTTGTTCGACGTTCTCCTCGGCGAGCCGAGGCTGCGCGACCGGCTGACCAGCGTCACGGACCGCATCCTGCTCTTCGGCGGAGAAGGCGGTCCGCGCCTGGAAATCGTGCGGCTGCCCGACGATGTGCTGACGCGCCTGGGGCTGTCGCACGACGAGTCTGCCGGGGAACCGGCGGGGGACTGGCGACTCGGTGAGCTGATGCGCCCCGTACGCCTCTCCGGCGGCCCCGCCCAGGCCAATCCCGGGACCGAGGACCTTTCGCGGAGTGGGCAGCCGCCTCGGCCAAACACGTCGGGTCGGCGGCCCCGCCTGCCCCGGCGTGCCACGGTCGAGCAGGTGTTGGTCCTGGTGGGGCCGAGGCCGGATGAGGGCTTTCTGGCTCCGGTCGCCGCCGCCGCGCGACGGCTGGCCGCGGCGCGTACGGGGACGGCTTCGGGCGGGGACGCGGTCACCTGGTCCGAGTCCCCCGTGGTCGTGGTCGGCCGGGGCGCCGGACCGGTTCAGGCCAGGCGGATCCGGGGCGATCTGAACGGCGCCCTTGAGGCGTACTACGAGCTGGGCGTACGGCCGGTGGTCGTCTTCGCCGGCGAACCCGCCGAGGGCGACCATGCGCTGCTCGCGCGGTACGGCGTGCCGCTCGTACGGCGGATCGCCGACGAGACGCCCTCGGCAGCCGGTGCCGGCGCGCTCGTGCTGCGCGGCCTCGACTGGCTCTGGGAGGTGCGCCTCCCGGAGCCCGCCGAGCCCGCGCGGGTCAAGAGCGTCGGTGCCGCTCTGGACCTCGCCGCCGGCACCGGGGTCGGACCCGCGTACGGCGACGTGCTCTCCGCTGAGCTGCACGAGTGGCTGGCGGCGTCGAACTGGACCCGCCGGCGGGAGATCTTCCGGGACCGTCGCGCGGAGCTGCTGCGTCCGGAGAACCAGGCCGCGCTCGACCGGATCCTCCAACGGCACCCCGCCCCGGACCTCGCCGCCGGCACCGATCAGCCGGCCGGGAACAACGCCGGCGTCTACCGGGCGATCCTCAAGATGGCCGAGCAGACCCAGACGGCCCGCTCGTTCGAGTACCTCACCGAGCCGGACCCCCAGACCCGCCGCGAGCGGCTGGTCGCGTGGTTGGGGTCCGGGCCGGACGTGCCCCTGGAACCGCTTGTCGAACTCGCGAACGGCGCGGACGAGGATCCGTCGTACGGCGCGGACGCGGCGGTGCTGGAGGCGCTGAGGATCAGCCTGGGCCGGCCTGCCGGCGCGCGGGGCGACGGGCCCATCATTCCCCCGGAGGCCCGCCGGCTCATCATGAACAACCGGGCGTACCTGCGCGACGGGAACGACGCGACAGAGTGGGCCCGCCACCTGCGCGACCTCTTGAACACCCGGTACCCCGACCGCGGCGCGGAGCTTGGCGAGCTGGCCACGCTGATCATGAGCTGTTACCAGCCGTGACGGGTGTGCGCGTCGGTCAGTTCGGCAGCCGGTCGGTCAGCCAGGCCAGGTCCTGCATGAGCGGGCGTATGCCGTCGTCGGTCAGCCGTCGCATCGCCTCGTTGGCTCGGGTGAAGGCCTCGGCCAACAACTCCTCCAACGTTCCCAACCGTGCGGGGTCGGCGAGGCTGGGGTCGACGAACACCTGCCGCACCTCCCCGCGCGCGGTCAGGGTGATGCTGACCAGACCGTCCCCGGCGGTCCCGGTCGCCTCGGCGGCAAGCAGCCGGTCCTGCACGTGTTGCATCCGTTCCTGCATCTCCCGGGTCTGCTGGGCGAACGCCTCCAGGCCGAACGGTTCCTGCTGTGGCTGCATGGCCGAACTCCTCTCGTCGCGGGTCGCACCGACCCGGTTCTCGCGGCTCACGTCGGATCGGCGCCCGGGGCGATCCCGGCGCGTGTCGACGGCCTCCCAACGACGGGCTGGCCGGTTCGGTTCACCGTCCGTCGGGACATTCGGGTTGCCGCGCCGTGTTCTGTCCGCCGCTGGCTCGGCGACCCGGCAGGAGGGACGCCCGAAAGGGAACGCTGGTCCGTCACGGTCGCGACGGCCGTGACGGCGGAGAGTACGGTGCCACGGAAACATCGTGGGAGGTGTCGATGCTGGCTCGGCTGGCGCTCGTGCTCGCAGCGGTCGCTGGTGCCGTTCTCGGGGCCCTGTCCGGCCCGACAGCCGCGCCGGGAGCGCCTGCCACCCCGGCCGAGACGGGCAAGTACTACGTGGTCGGTCAGCCGGTCAACGGCCAGCGCGAGCATCTCTACGCGATTGCCCTCAAGACGCTCGGCAACGGCAACCGCTACCACGAGATCGCCGACCTCAACCGCGGCCGTCGCCAGCCCGACGACGACGTCCTGACCGACGCCCTGACGGTCAAGCCCGGCTGGATCCTGGTGCTGCCCGCCGGCGCGAAGGGCCCGGGCGTACGCACCGGACCGATCCCGGCGGTGGTGCCCGGCGCGCCGTCGACGGAGGGCTCCTCGGCACCGCCTCCGCGGGCGGCAGCCCACGAGGACCGCGAGATCGACGGCACCCTGCTGCGGATCGGCGGATTCGCGATCACGCTCCTACTGGTCATCCTCGCGCTGCGCGTGCTGCACGGCGGGTCACGCCGCACCGCGCGCGCCGCGACCGGCCCGGCGTCCGGGCCCGAACCAGCCGTCGCCGCCGGGCCAACGATCGATCCCATCGGCCCCCGAAAGGTGACCGATCCGGGTGCGGCGATCGACCCCGGCGATCCACCGGAGCCGGCGAGCCGGCCTGCCGCGCCCGGAGTGCCCAGCGTGTCTGCGTCCGCCGCGACGCTCCCCACCACCGAGCCGGACCCGAACGCCGGCACCCGGACGCCCGGGACACAGACCGCCAAGGCCCGCACGCCCGGGCCCAGGACGCCCGAGGCAGGGCGGTCCGAGACGCCGCCGCGACCGGTCCCGTCCGCCTCCGGCGGCGGGCGTCCGGTCGTCGACGTGCCACTGCCGGAGGACGCCACCGTCGAGGCCGGGGCACCGCGCGCCACCGACCCGGTCGCGGCGACCACGAGCGCCGGCGCGGCCGACGCAGGACGCCCGGTCGAGCCGCGGCCCGCCCTGCCCGGTGCGGACGACCAGACGCCCGACGTGAGCGAGAAGCTGCTCACCGAGGACGGTCCGGTGAGCGTACGGCTCTCCGGGGTGACGCCTGGGGAAGGCCGACCCGCCTATGCCTGGCTGGCCGAGGGTGAGGAACCCCCACCGGCGATCGTGCCGCTGGTGCTCGGGCACCGGGACGGGTGGCGGCTGCACGTCGACCTCGCCCGTACCCCGGATGTCCTGACGATCGTCGGGCCGGATGACGATTGCCGCCGCCGCGCCGCCGCGTACGCCCGGCAGTTGCGCGGCGCGGGTCTCGGGGTCGCCATCGTCGGCGATGCGCTCGGCCACGAGGCCGTTCCGGGTACCCGCCGGTTGGAGCGCTTTCCGGAGCTGCCAGCTGCCGACGAGCCGCGCCCGGAGCCGTACGTGGTGCTCTGCGCGGGTCTGCCGGAGCCGGCCGCGATCGTCCGCCAGCTTGCCAGGGCGACCCAGGGGCGTGCCGTGCCGGTGATCCTCGGCTCCGTGCCGGCCGGACGCTGGTCAATCCGGCTCGACGTCGCGGACTGACGTCTCGCCCGACACCGCGATTTCGACTTCCGCGTCGGATTGCCTGAACGCGGCGTGGCACGCGTTCGTCGTCAGGTCGACGTCCGACCGGGCGCGCGGTGACGCGAAGGAGGCTGGCGGTGCCAGCGAGACGCAAGAACCTGTATCGGCTGCTCGCGGTGTTTTTCGTGGCATGCGGACTGGCCCAGTTGACGACGGTCGGAGTGGCGACCGCGGATCCGGCTACGGCATCCGGCTACGTGAAGTACTACGCGGTGGCTGCCTCGTACCAGGGGGCGCCGGAGAACCTGACCGAGATCGCCGTACGGGTGCTCGGCAGCGGCGAACGGTCCGCCGAGATTTACGCGCTCAACGCGGGGCGCCCCCAGGCGGACGGGGCGGGGCTGAGTGATCCCGCCCGCCTGCACGCCGGTTGGGTGCTCGTCCTTCCGTGGGACGCCGCCGGTGACGGCGTGCGGTACGGGCTGCTGCCGACGGCGTCCGCGGCCCCGAGTACGGGCGCGGCGGGCAAGCCGGCGGCGTCAGGCAAACCGGCGACGAATCCGAGCACCGGCGGCGGTCCTCGCGTCGACCCCACCAAGCCGCCCAGCAATGTCACCAAGCCGTCCAAGCGGACCGGCGGTGCCTCGGCGGGGAGTTGCGGTCGCACCGCCGCCGCCAGCAAGCAGTCGAACTGGGCCCAGCAGCAGTTGGCGCCGCACGACGCGTGGGAACGGTCCCGAGGCGACGGGGTGATGGTGGCGGTGGTCGACTCGGGTGTCGACGCGAGCCTGCCGCAGCTCAGCGGGCGGGTGGCCGTTGGCGCGGACGTCACCAGCGGCAACGGTCAGGGCGACTCCGACTGCCTCGGCTCCGGTACGGCGATGGCCGGCATCATCGCCGGCGACTCCGACCAGCCCGAGGTACCCAGCGGTATGGCGCCGGACGCGACCGTCCTGCCGATCCGGGTCGTCGGCAACGGCGCGAAGGCCAAGTCGGCCGACGCGGTGAACGCGATCGAGGTGGCCGTCTCCACCGGGGCATCGGTCATCGCCGTCGGCTCGTTCGTCAGCCTGGCGGAGCCGGAGGTGGCCGCGGCGGTGACCAAGGCGTTGGCCCAGGACGTGCTCATCGTCGCCCCCGCGCCCACCGAGTCCGCGACGATACCGGCGCCCTCCGAGGGTTCCGGCACTCCAGGCGCGTTGCTCCTGGTGGGCGGGATCGGCGCGGACGGCAAGCTGGCTGAGGCGTACCAGGACTCGACGGTGGACGTGGTCGCTCCCGGTGTCGACGTCGAGAGCCTCGGCATCAACGGGAGCGGCACGGTGAACATGAGCGGCTCGCAGTACGCGGTGGCCTTCGTCGCCGGCCAGGCGAGCCTTGTCCGATCCGCCTATCCCACGCTCAACGCGGTCCAGGTGAAGCACCGCATCGAGGTGACCGCCGAGCGGATGGGCGCCGCGCCACCAGACCACCAGTACGGCTGGGGAATGATCAAGCCGGCTGCGGCCGTGAGCGCCGCGGTCGAGGGCGAGACGAGTGCCGCCACGGCGACCGGCGGGAGCGGCGTTGGCCTGGCGCGTACGGTGGCGATCGTCGTCGTGGTGTTCATTCTGCTGGCCGCGATCGTGCTGCTCCTGCTGCGGGCCCGGCGCTGGGCCCGGGGCAGCGTTCTCGCCCCGGACGACCTGGAGGAGTCTGGCCCGCCGCCGGGATCGGCACGGGACGAGACGATCCCGCAGCGGCAGACGGGCGACGAGGCCGGTGAACCAGCGGTAGGCGGGCAACGCCGGTGAACCGGCGATAGGTAGGCAACGCCGGTAGCCAGCGGTAGGTGGGCAACGCCGGTAGTCGGCGGCGCACCGGAAGAGCCGGTGACGCGGATGTGTCGGGGCCCCGAGGGGCACCGCCTCCGGGTCACCGGCTCTCGTTTTTCCGTCCCGCGTTACCGGCTGCTCGGGCCTGGATGCCCGCATCGCGAGGCGCGAGCCGGCCTGGACGTTGTGCGAGCAGTCGGTGTGCGCGACGCCTTGAGGCTGGCTCTTTCACCACCCAGGTCCGGGCCCGGCCGGCTACCGCCAGGGACGAGAACTCGGCAGGAAACGGCCGGGCGAGGATCGGAACCGATCCTCGCCCGGCCGTGTCGGCGTGCCTCAGGAGCGCGTCACCACTCCGACTTCTCCATGAGCGCCCATTCGTGGTCGTCGTTGTCCAGGCACGGGACGAGCGCCAGGCGGGCTTCCTTGGACTCGCCCTTCCCGGGTGCGTCGAGGCAGAAGCCGGTGACGGTGTTGCGGAGTCGGTAGTACTCGAAGCCGCCCGACACGAACCTGGGTTCGAGCTGGAAGTACTGGTTGTCGTTGTCGTAGCAGACGGTCTCACCGAGCGGGGTGCTGCTGACCACGGTGCCGGTGCTGGGCGGGTCGAGGCAGAAGTTGTCGTCCATGTTGCGGATCCAGTAGTTCTGGTGCCCGTCCGGGCTGGTGGCTCGCGGTATGAAGACGAACTCCTGGTTGTCCGTGCCGGTCTTGGCGCACGGGTACTGGTTCACCGGCCCGTCCGTCTTACCGCCGTAGAACCCGGGAAGGTCGACGCAGAGCTTGGTCGCGTTGTTGTAGATGAAGTACGGACCGTAGGTGCCCCGTGCGTCCTTGGCCATGACGGCGGGCTGGTTGCTGCGGGCCGCTGGCTTGGTGCTCTGCACCGGTGGCTTCGTGGCCGTGACCGTCGGGGAGGGCGTCGGCGAGGTGCCCGGGGTTGGGCGGGTCGCCGGCGTGGTGGGCGACGGCGATGCGGCCGCGGGCTTGGCGGTGAGGCGGGTGTCGAGCGCGTAGTAGGAGGTGTAGGACGCGACGTCCCGCAGGAACGCCTGAGTGGCGGCGTCCGGGGTGCCACCGCTCTGGCGGACGGCGTCCGGCCCGATCCGGAACGCGGTGAGCGCGAGGAGATAGGGGTCGCCCTGGAGAGCGGAGAACTCCTTGACCATCTCGCAGAGGGCGGTACCGACCGCCGGAATGGCGACGGCGGGGTTCCAGGCCGAGGCGTTCGGTGGGCCGTAGCGCTGCCAGAGGTCGGCGCGGAACTGTGCGATGCCCTGCTCGCTCTTCCCCCCCAACCTGTTGGGGTTGAACTGGGAGGCGGCCATGAGGACCGCGGCGACGGCGGACGGCGGCACCTGTGCGCAGACCTTGCCCGCGGCGAGCAGGGGCTGGACGTACGTGTTGGGGAGGGGTTTGACGGCGGCCGGCGCTCCGGTCGGGTTGAACTGAGCGCGCGTGCTCGCGTCACCGAACTGCGGCAACGTGGCGTAGTAGTTGGCGTACGCGTTGGCCTTGTCGACGTAGTCGCTGGCGGACTGTGGGATCCCACCGGCGTCCCGTACGGCCTCCAGCCCCGCTCGGAACGCGGCGAGAGAGAGCCCCCACTGGTCCCCGGGTACCTTCGCCAGCCGCAGCTGCCCGCTGAGGTCACACACCTGGTGGGCGAGCGCGAGGATGTTGGCCGAGGTGTCCGTGCGGCGCGCCTGCGGCCACGGGACCCATTTCTTCCAGTCGCCGTCGTCGAGTCCGGCGATGCCCCGACCGCCGGACACCGTGCCGGACGCGGCGGTGTCGAGGCCGGACTCGGCCATCAGCTGGCCGGAGAGCCGGGCGGGGGTCAACATCGGACAGGAGCGGGCGGCCGTGGCGATCGTCGTCATCTGGTCGTCCGAGATGGCCCGCCCGGTGAGATCGTTGCTGTTGGCCGCCACCGAGATGCCCCAGCCGATGCTGGCGACGATGGCGGAGAGCACCGCGAGGCTCGCGATGACGGTGCCCACCGCGCGGCGCCCCAGCCAGCCGAGCCGCTGACCGCGCCGGTTGCGGAGTTGGCCGAGCCACCGGCTCGGGCTCCAGGACGAGGAGGTTCGCACAGTGTTCGTACCCTTCTTGGCATCGGGATCGTCATCACGACGAACGCCGGCCCGACCGCGTTCAACACGCTGAGGAACTTCTCCCGCGTCTGGCGCACGGGGGCGCCGGGCGCCCCCTTACAAGGACGCCACGCCTGGAGCGCGGGTGACCCTCCGGCCGGCCGTGACGGGGACGCCGGCCGCCGGATGAGGGACTGGTGGTCGGCTCCGTCCGCCTGCCAGGCTGATTCTCGCTGTGGTGGCCTGGAAGGCTGACCGACCAGATCGTGGTGTCCACCCCGCTCGTGCGACGCGACAGGTGACCGGCCGGTGTGAGCCGTACCGTGCCGACCCAGAGGGGGAGGACAGGGGTGGGACGCCTGCGCTGCCCTGTCGTGACGGGGAGCGAACCCAGCGTCTCGCTCTTCAGGACCGTCGGGACGCCTGACCGCCGCACGGTCCGGGTCTGTTCCCGATGACCGTCACCGCAAATTTTCCGGGCATCCGGGAGAATCCCTCCCGTACCGTTCACGGTCCCGGCGGCGAGATTGAGAAGACCGGGCCTCGCCGTTCGTTGAGGGGGCATGCAGACGAGCGGACCGAGATGAACAACGGTACGGGCGCCGTCGCCGGCGGGCTGCCGCGCGTACCGGCGAAGACCATGGGTGCCGAGCGCGCGGAGTATCGGCGCCTGGACGGTTTGTTCGACATCTGGCTGCGGGTCGGGGTCGACGGCCGGCTGGTCGGTGCCCAGGGCCGGGATACGCCCCTGGACGCCACCGCGATGGCCGACCTCGTCCGACGCGGCGGCGGGGCCGGGGACGACGTACGGGTGATGATGGACGGCGCGGCCGAGCACCGGGAGACGTTCGCCGAACTCGCCGGGATACTCGGCCGTGACGTGCACATCGCCCCCGCCCGGAGCAAGCTCAGCTACCGCCACGGTACGCATCGGGAACCGGCGCTCGTCGACACCATGACCGGCCGGCCGGTTGACTGGCTCGTCATTCAGCCGCCGGCCATGACGACCGACCTGCCCGGCTGGTACGAGGCCAACGGCGGACTGCTCCGGCCGCGGACCGGGCTCGTCACGGCACCGCTGCCCGGCGGGATCACGTTGGCGACCCGCGCGGACTTCGTGGCCCGGCGTGCCGCCGCAGCCGACCTGGCGGCGGGCCACCCGGAGCTGACCACGATCGGTGCCGCCGTCCGTGGTGGCGGGTTCGTGATCGGCGACTACGGCGGTTCGTACCAGATCGTCGGCGGACGACGGCTCGCCGCCGCCCTCTCCGAGATGCCGCTGTACGGCGGCGAGGTACGGATGTGGATACGGTGGCCGTTCGACGGAGACGAGCAGGCGCTGCTACACGGAAACCTGACCGCGTTCGCCGAGAACACCGGCGCGATCGTCTGGGCGCCGGAGCGCAACGCGCTGACCGAGATCCTGGAGAGCTGCCACGACCTCAGCGCCGCCGACCGGGCCGGTGGACCGGCGGCGTGGCGAGCGTACCTGCCGACGGCCACCGGATCCTCCCGCTTCGAGTCCGACCTGGACGGGCGGTTGTCCCCGGTCGGCAAGCGGATCGTCAGCAGCTATCCGGGCGTACCGCTGGTCACCGTCGCGCGGGAGCGCGAGCGTGCGATGGCCGCCCGCTACGCAGAGCTGCGGACCCAGCACGGGCTGTTCCGCCTCGACCTGACGGTCCTCGCCGACGGGCGGTGGGCGGCACAGCATGCCGATGACGTCCCGCACGCGCTGGGACCCAGGGTGCTGCACCGGATGCTGCGGGCCGCCGGCTGGCAGGGCGAGGACCTCGTGCTGCTCGCCGGCTATCCGGGGTCCGCCGCGGCGGGGTTGCGCGACTACGGCACCCAGCTCACCAGCGCGCTGCGCGCGCAGGTCTGGATCCTGCCACCGGACGCCGACGTCGAGAGCCTGGACGGTACGGCGCGCGCGGTGGATCGGGACGGCCGGCCGGTCGAGTGGCAGCGGTTGGACTCGGGCCAGCCGCAGCGGCGCTGGCGAAGCGAGAACGGCCTGCTGGTCGACGCTGACCGTTCGGCGCGATCTTCGGCGGTTGCCGGACCTGCTCCGGAACCGCCGCCAGATGCGTCGAGTCGTCCGGCCGCGCCTCGTACGCCCGCCGGCCCCGACCTTCCGGTCAGCGCGACGCCCTCGCTGGTCACGGCCCGGCGCGGGCTGCGGCATGGCATCGACTGGCTCGCCGCGCGGCCGGAGGTCAACGAGGATCCGGTCGAGCTCTATGTGGTGTGCGGGTGCCCGCCGGCCGAGGCCGTCGAGCGCGGCGTGCCCACGCCGCACCTGTTCCTCGTCGGTACGCTCCGGCCGCCCGCCCCCGGCACGCTCGCCGCCGGTGCACACCTGCTCCGCGTACGGGTCGAGCCGGGTGGCGCGGTGGACACGTCATCGATCAACGTGCACGAACCGCCGGTGGTTCAGGCCCTGCTCGCCAACCGGGAAAAGTCCTATCTGCTGCCCGGCGGCCTGCTGGGCCGGACAAGGCTGGTCGCGAGCTACGACGTCGCGGCGTCTGGAAACTTCACGGCCCGTGCGGCACTGCCCACCGGACCCGCGCTCGCGATGCGCTGCTCGGGGGCGGAACACGGCATCGAGGGGCTGCCGAGCGACGTTTCGCGGTGGCCCTGGGAGCACGACGCGACCGCGTACGCGCTGCTGCCCGGCCCGAACGTCGCCTCGTCGAACGGCGCCCTGGTGCTGCTGCGCCGGCGGCCGAGGGTCCGCCCGGGCCGCCGCCTGCTGGAATTGCGCGTGCCGTGGCGGCGCGCGATCGACGTGCGCGCGACCGCACTCCAGATAGCCCGCCTGGCGCCGGTCCGTTCCGCAGCCGCGGCGCTGCTCGAGGCCAAGGTGGAACTGCTGTTGCCCGGCGGCGAGTACGAGCGGGTCGACGTCGTGCGGGTCCTGTCGGCGGGTCGGCTGGGCTGGCGCGCGGACGGCGACGCGCCGGCGCAGACGCTGGCCGAGTTGCTCGCCGGCGGCGACGCCCGTACCCACCGGCCCGAGCGCCCGGGTCTGCCTGCGGCATCTGGGACCGGACCTGGGTCCCACTGAGTCTTTCGGCTCAGGAGTTCCGGAGTGGAGCGTCAGTAGCGTCCGTTGCGAGACAAAGCGCTTCTCCACGCAGGAAAGGCAAGGCGATGAAGAGCGACGTGTGCGTAGCCGACCGGTTTGACCGGGAAGCGCACCTCGAGCGCCGCATGCTGGAGGTCTTCCAGGCGAACGCCCAACCGCTGTACTACTTCCTGCTCCGGCTGACGCGCGGGCAGGCCGGAACGGCGGAGGACCTGTTGCAGGAAACGATGCTGCGGGCGTGGCGCAAGCTGGACGATCTGCCGGACGACACCTCCACGATCCGCCGGTGGCTGTTCATCGTGGCCCGGCACCTCGCGATCGACCTGGCCCGCTCCCGCCAGGCCAAGTCGGAGATCCTGGGGGTGGACGTCAGTTGGGCCAGCTCACCGGACGACACGTTCGAGACGCTTCCCGACCGGCTCGCCCTGCATGCCACCCTGCGCAAGCTGACCCCCGAGCACCGGACCGTGCTGGTCGAGCTCTACTACCGTGACGCGTCGGTGGCGGAGGTCGCGGCGCGGATCGGCATCCCGGAGGGCACCGTACGCTCGCGCTCCTTCTATGCGCTGCGCGTGGCGCGCGGGATCCTCGCCGAGGCCGACGCGCGGTCGTGAGGCGACGTTCTACGACACGGCGGGCACGCGGAGCGAACAGATGACGGCCGCCACCGCCACGGGTGACAGCCAGGCCAGCCCACTCGCGACAGCGCGTACGGCACCCAACAGGTCGGCGGGCTCGAAGTGGCCGTAGACGAGGCAGCCCCGGACGGGCGCGCACAGCTTCGCGGTTATCGCGCCGTGCTCGGTCACGCTCGTCATCGCGATCACCAGCGAACGCTGGGCCAGCGAGCCCACGAGATCCATGCTGTCGGGCGCGGGAACCCGGTCGTCGAGCAGCGTCACGGTCGGCCGTAGCTGGCGAGCCAGGGCCAGCGCCTCGCCGCCGTCACCGGTGCATGCCACCACGTGTACCCGATCGTCGGTGTCGAGCACGGCACGGATGGCCGCCCGCTCGGTCGGCCTCGGATGCACCAGTAACACGCTGATCGTGGGGGTTGCCGAGACAAACGGATGTCCATTGTCGCTGCGCTTGTTCGTCATCACGACGACCCGCCGTTCATGCGTGTGCCATCCGGTGCCGTTTCCCGTCCTGTTGAAACCGTTGACGGTCAACACAACGACGGCGGTAGGCCGCGCGTTCAGCCGACTGGTCGCTCCTCGCCGGTGTACCGCCCGTAGCCACGGGCGGCGCCGTCGCGGGGCGGCTGCCGCCGGACCCGGGCGCCTGTTGCCGGAACCCGGACGGCTACTGTCGGCCCGACCAGCGCAGGACCGCCTCCGTCCGGTTGGTGGCCCGAAGCTTGGTGAAGATGTGATGCAGGTGGTTCTTGACCGTCTTCTCCGTCAGCAGCAGGCGCCGGCCGATCGCGGCGTTCGAGTGGCCGGCGCACAGCAGCTCGATGACGTCCTGTTCCCGCCGCGTCAGGCCGAACCCTTGCCGTACCAGGCGTAGCTGGTCCACTTGACTGGCCTGGTCCCGCTCGCGGGCCGCCTGGTCCCGCAGGGCGGCGATGGTGACCGAGGCGCCCCGGGACGACAGCCAACCCTGACCGGACGCCACCGCGCGGATCGCGCGGACCAACTCGGGCGGATCGAACTCGCCGTGCACGAGGTAGCCGCTGGCGCCGCCGCGCAGCATCGCGGCGATGAGTTCGTCGGCGGTGTCGCTGGTCAGCACGAGCGCGGCGGTGTGTTCGGAGAGTTGGGTGACGACGCTCAGCCCGTCGGCGATCGGCATGCGATGGTCAAGCAGGGTCACGTTCGGGCACAGCCGTCGTGCCATGGTCACGGCGGTCCGCCCGTCGGGGGCTTCGCCGACCACCCGCATGTCCTCGATACCGGCGAGGTAGCCGCGAATGGCGACCCGGACGATCGGGTTGTCGTCGACGATCAGGACGTCGATCACGGAAAGACCGCCTGTCCGTAGCGGCTGGCCGCCGGGTCCACAGCCGTCAGTGGCACCCGGGTCACGAGCCTGGTGCCCGCCCCGGCGGACGAATCGACGCGCAGGGTGCCACCGACGGCCTGGGCGCGCTCGGTCATCCCGATGACTCCGAAGTTGCCGGAGGCGGAGAGCTCGGTCAACTCACCAGGCACCGTGAACCCCGAGCCGTTGTCCCGGATGGTGAGTTCCACATGCCCATCCGGCTGGTTGAGGTCAACCCACACCTGGCTGGCACGTGCGTGCCGAGCCACGTTCTGCAGCGCCTCGTTCAGAATCTGGGTGAGTTCGTACCGGACCGCCACCGGCGGGTTGACCGCTGTGGCCGTGACCCGCACCGGGATGCCGGCGCTGCTCGACCAGGCCCGGCAGATGCCCCGGACGACGTCCGAGAACGGTCGGTCCGGCGCGTCCCGGCGCAACCCGGACAGCAGCTCGCGGGCCTCGCGTACGGCGGTGTCCGCCCCCAGCGAGACGGTGGCGGCGAGTTGTTCGGCAAGGTCCGGCTGGCGGCGCAGCAGGGACGGCAACGCGACCGCGGCGAAGGAGACCCCGCGCAGCGTCTTCGCCACCGAGTCGTGCAGCTCCCGGGCCAGCCGGGTACGTTCCGACGCGGCCGTCGAGTGCTGGACGGCGGTCACCGCCGCCACCGACGTGTCGATGTATCTCGCCAGCGCAGCGGTCACGACGGCGGCGGCGATCCCGCAAACGATGTCGATCATCGGAAAGGCGAGCATGAACGGGGCCGCGATGGACGTGGCGGCCTCCCTGCCGCCGGCCCGGAGCAGCTCCATGGCCACGGCCAGGCCGAGCCCCGCGTCGGCGATCCAGAGCGGCAGCCCGCGTACGCCGAGCAACGCGCCGGCCAGCGCGGCGTGGCCGGCCGCATAGCAGAAGTAGGCGACCCCACCACGGCTGAGCAGCAGCACACCGATCATCGGAACGGCGTCGACGGCGATGACGCACAACCGCCACCGGATCGCCGTCGGCCACCGGCTCAGCACCGTGAGCTGAACCATCGTGGTCCCGGCGACGACGGCCAGCGAGCCGAGGCTCTGCCAGAAGTCGTCGACCAGTCCCACACCGACACCGACCGCGGCGAACGTCAGGGTGAGCCGCCCGAGCAGCAACGCCCGGGACACGGCGGCGTACGCGACAAACCAGCTCATCGATCGGCCAATCAGCTGACAGTGACTTTGTCGATGTCGGGGGAGCTACCCTCGTCGTTGTAGAAGGTGATGGCGGTGCGCCCGGCGGGGATCGAGGCGACGAAGGAGAAGGTCTTCGGCTGTTCCCAGTCGGTGCCGCTGGTGTTGAAGGTGATGGGTGCCGCGTCGTTGATCGCTACCTTGATCCGCCGGTTGCCGTCGATCTCGTAGGTGACGGTGACGGTTCGGGTGCCGGCCAGGTTGGTGTCGAGGTAGACGGTGACCTTGCCGAGGTAGCGTACGCGGGCTCCACCGTCGCAGGTGTCGCACGAGACGGGGAGGGCACCCTCGCTGAGGCTGTTGGCGGGGTTCTCGGCCTGGACGGTGACCGGCGTGAAACGGGCCGGCGGGTTCGCCTTGGGTGATGTGGTCCTCGACGGGCTCGGCGAGCCCTTCCCTGATCTCGGGGTACCACGATCCGGTGTCGCGATCGGCGGCGCGCCGCCCACTGTCGCGCTCGGGCCGACGTGGGAGGAGGGGCCGCCGGTCGGTGGCGTCGAGGCCGCCGGGGCGGTAGCGGTGGGCAGGGCGGTAGCGGTGGGCGGTCGCGCCTGGGACCCGTCGGGCCGCTGGTCTTTGCCGCGGGAGATCAGCGGCGGAATGGCGATCGCGGCGAGGAGGATGACGACCGCCAGGCCGGTGATGCCGGCCCAGGCCGGTGGTTGGAGGGAACGTCCCAGCTCCGGTGTTCCGTGCAGGAGCGGATGGCGCGGATCGCGGATGTCTGTGATGGGATCGTTGGGCACGCTACTCCCTGAGCCCTTGCCCGTGGTCGAGAAAAGCGAACCGTTTCGCCGTAGACACGGCTGAGAATCTACCAATCGTTACCTGTGCGTGAACCGGGGGTTGCTCAACTGATACCGACTCTGTCGATGTCAGGGGAAGTTCCGTTGTCGTTATAGAGAGCTATGGCGATGCGTCCGGCGTCCCCGCCCTGGGACTTGCGCCGGAATCCGATCGGTGTCGCAGAATCGCTGACCGAGGGCGGCACCTACGGAAACGGGAGACGCGAAGTGCGCGTGTTGTTGTCGACATACGGGTCACGCGGGGACGTCGAACCGATCGTGGGACTCGCGGTGCGGTTGCGGGAACTCGGCGCCGAGGTACGGGTGTGCGCACCCCCGGACGAGGAGTTCGTCGAGTTGCTGGCTGGCGTCGGCGTCCCGCTGGTGACGATCGGCCAGCCCTGGCGCTCGTTGGTGCGACCATCGTCGGCGGCGGACGCCTCGCATGCCGTGGCCGAGATGATGGCCACGCAGTTCGAGACGATCGCGGCGGCGGCCGAGGGATGCGACCTGCTCGTGGCTGCCGGCATGGTGCTCTTCGTGGCGCCGTCGGTGGCCGAGAAGCTGGGCATCCGGTACGCGTACGTGTCCTTCTGCCCGATCGGGCTGCCGTCGCCGCATCACCCGCCGTGGCCCTGGGGCCGGCCGTCTCCGAGGGGGGTGACGGACAACCGGACACTGTGGCGGCTGGAGGCGCGGACCTATGACGCGATGTTCGGCGAGCCGATCAACACCCACCGGGCGTCGGTCGGCCTGCCTCCGGTGGACAAGATCCGCGACCACGTGCTGACCGACCGGCCGTGGCTCGCGGCGGACCCGATCCTGGGCCCGTGGCGGGAGACGGCGGACCTCGACGTGGTGCAGACCGGCGCGTGGATCCTGCCCGACGAACGCCCGCTGCCGGCCGACCTGGTCGCGTTCCTGGACGTCGGCGCGCCCCCGGTGTACGTCGGCTTCGGCAGCATGCGCGCCCCGCGGGGCATCGCCGCCGTGGCCATCGAGGCGATCCGGGCGCAGGGGCACCGTGTACTGGTCGGGCGGGGCTGGGCCGGGCTGGCTCCGGTTGATGACGCCGAGGACTGCTTCGTCGTGGGCGAGGTCAACCAGCAGGCGTTGTTCCGCCGAGTGGCCGCTGTGGTGCACCACGGGGGCGCGGGGACCCTGACGACGGCGGCCCGGGCCGGTGCGCCGCAGGTGGTGGTGCCCCTGGCGACTGACCAGCCGTACTGGGCCGGCCGGGTCGCCGACCTGGGCATCGGCGCGGCGCACGCCGGTCCGACCCCGACCGCCGAGTCGCTGTCGGCCGCACTGAGAGCGGCCCTCGATCCCGAGACCCGGACACGGGCGACCGCCGTCGCCGGCACGATCCGCACCGATGGCGCGGCGTGGGCCGCCAGGCTGTTGCTCGACGCGGCCGATTGACCGAAGCGGGCGGCGGAGAGCGGCTGCCGGTGGCTGGGAAGGTGCTCACCTCAGGGCAACGGATGCCGAGCGGCGCACGCGCGGAATCGCGATGCGCCGCTCAGATTCGATCATTCAAGCCCTTCGGCGAGGGACTCTCTAGCCAGCCTCTCCTCGCAGTTCGGGCATACCAGCACCATCTCGGAAGTGCAGGGGCCCAAACAGTTGAACATAGGCAAACGTCGTAGGGCCTTCGTGGTCCGACAGGCGGTGCAGATCAGGGTTGACTGGCTGGTGGGAGGCTCCATCATGATCCCCTTGTTGTTGATTTCTGCTAAATGTCCTCGTCAGACTGTCCAGAGGTAGGTCGGCGTCGTCGGCCAGCCGGCTTCCGTTTGGTATGAGCGGCCGCCGCGGCAATCAATGCCGCAGCAACGGAGGTGAGCCAATCGGGATCTCGGGTCACCACAGTGATGATGAGTAGGAGGCCCGTCACAAGGACCGCGAGAAACTCCCAGAGTCCGAGTCGACGCTGTATCGTGAGCTTGACGAGCATGGGTGCAAACCTCTCGTTAGTCGAAGCCGTTGCTTGTCTCTTGCCGGGGCAGCAGCGGCTTCTGCTTCATCTAGGTAGGTCCTCTGAGATTCTGGCGCTTACATGGCCGCCCCCTTCGCTTGTTGCTCCTCAGCAAACACGAAGAACGGGTAGGGGGCCATCTTTTCGGCACCGATGCCGGTAGAAAGTGCACCTAGGCAATGAAGCATCAGACTTTGTGCATCGAAGATCGAAGATGAGATATCAAAAGTGTGAAATGGCGTCACTGTGCATGTTCGAGTACGATGAACGGAGAGCAAAATCGTGCAAATCTGTTCAAGATCGGCAAAGCGTGTTCATCGATGGGCAGGATCACGGATGGGGCGAGCGCCATGACCCTTCGGAGCCAGGACGGGGAAGCTCAGAGGCGTCTGGCGGCTTCGCTGACGCAGCTCTTCCACGAGTCTCGGGTGCGGAGTGTGAGCACGCTGGCGAGTTCGATCAACCGGGGTCGTGGCACCGTGGATCGGGTTCTGAAGGGTGGTCAGGTTCCAGAGGTGCAGTTGCTGGAGGAGATAGTTCGAGGTCTGGGCGGCGGCGACGACGAGGTGAAGCGCTTCCTTGGGCTTCGGCTGGCAATCTTCTCAGCCGACGTCGAATCGCCGATCTCTTCCTCATCTGACAGAATGGAAGGCTCCCCGCAGTCTCTGACAGTCAGATACTTTGACACCACTCAAGCGTTCTATTCGGCACTCACGAGCCACCTTGAATTAGCGAAGAACGAAATCTGCGTCACGTATATTCGAGAGCTTCCACCCACCCGATACGCGAACGAAGCCGCCAGGAAATACTTTGCTGAGCTCCTGAAGTGGGCTGAGCTCGGTGACCGTCGCGTGTTGCGAGTGATTGGAGTCCCGACGCAGGACGGTGCGCCGAAGATCCCATTTGTGAGGTGGCTCAAGGATCATTACGCCGAGACGGCCGAGATCCTTGCCTATGAAGCGAAGATCATTCCTTGGAGCGTTGATGCCGACAATATCAATATGGCTTTGATCGACGGTCGGACGACCTTCATAACTTTCTCTGGAATGAGTACTCAGGACTCAGGAAATAAGCGGCCTGAGCGCCGAAAATGCCGAATTTCAAGCCCGGTGGCGGAAGTTTTTCGACCAACTCTGGAGCCGTGGCAAGCGCATTGATGATTACCTGGCGTCGCAGGGAGGCGGCTCGGCCGTTCACTGATAGGCCTGCGGGCCTCTGCTCTTGCTTGATCTCCGACTTTGCCGCTTCCCCAAGGGGCGCTGGTTGAGGACATCGCCAGCGGTGGGGTTTCAGCAAAACGTCACCGGCATCGTCTTGGCCAACCTGGGACATCGCCCAGCGAATCGAGGCGCCGTCGTGCGGACAACATCGCGTGCTGACCGGCCCTCAGCCGAGACAACAACCGGTCGGGACACGTCCAGGAGCCCTTACCGGGAGGTGAAGCGACCCTCGACGCCGACCTGGCCGTGCTCGTCGGCTGGGTGGGATCTGACGTGGCCGCTTACCTGACGGCGATGGCACCGGCCTCCACAGGGGTCGGTGGCCATTGCTCTGTCGTCCGCTGGACGGGCGTTGTGTCGACGAGCGCCGCTGTCTCCGACGCGCGTTCGTGGCCTCGTGGCACCGGTCGCCTGACCTGTGATGTTCCCGACAGGCGACCGTTCTGAACTTTCCCCAGCCCGATCGCGTCGAGAGGGAGTCAACTTCCCGACCGGAGGATCAAATTGCGCAGCCAGTCGCATCCCCTGTGGCCGTATCCCGGTGAGTCACCTGTGGGTACCCACCGGGCCGGGTCATCGGTCATCAATGAATTGAACGCCGTGCGACTGCCGGTTCTGGGCGGAGTCTGGGCGGCGGCCATCACGCTTTTCGCGTACGAGCCGGTTGCCACGTCGATCGTGCGCACAGCCCGCGGCGGACGCCACGCCAACGCCGTCGAGGAGTTGCTCGAACTGGCCATGACCGGCGTGTTCGGTGATGGCGAACAGTCGTTCCGGCTGGCTCGCGACCCTGAGTCACCGCGGAAGTTCGGGTGGGCGAAACGGCGCGACGCCTCAACATTTCAACAGCAGGATCCGCTGCATTCGACAGCCGTCTACACCATCGTCGTGTACAGCCTGTTGCGAGTGCAGGAGCTGTTCTGCCGACGGCTCAACGAGCACGAGCGGGAGGCCTATTGCCGCGACGCGACGCAGGGCATCGGCGCGGTGCTGGCCCCTCGCGGGCGAGTTCCGCAGACCTTTAACGAGCTGCGATTCCACTACAACCTGATCGTCGAACGGCAACTGAGATTCGACCGCCGGTTCACCGGATTGTACGAGAAGTCCCGCGACCAGGACGTCGCTGGCACACCGATACGGGATCTGACCACTCTGGCCGCCCGCGCGCTTCCGCCGAGCCTCCTGGGCGTGCTCCAGCTGACTGAGGTCCCGAGAGACCCGATGCAGACGATGACGGCCGCCGGCCAGTTCGACGTTCGACCTATCCGCCGGGACCCACCTCAGCCGACCCCTCAACCGCGAAGGATGTGACGTGGCCGCGATGCGCCGCTTCGAGTTGGTCGGCGCTACCTCCAGAGTGCCGCTCACGTGGACGAGCTCATCGCGGAAAAGGTGAGGGATACACCGAGTCCGCCGCACCAGCCGAGTCCGCAGCGCTGTCCGGCGGCGGCGACCCTGCTGAGGTTGCCCGGCGGGTGGCGGAGTTGGCGGTGTCGCTGGGCCGCGCTCGACGGGCCACCGCAGCCGAGTAGCCGCCGTGTACTTGCGCCCGAGCACTGAAAAGCGAGATCATCACGCATGCTCGACCCCTCGCCCGGGACTTCTCCAACGGTTTCTACGCCGGATTTCGTGGGTCGTGATCGGGAGATGGCGGCCCTCCGGGACGCCCTGGCCCGGCCACCGGCGATCGTGCTGGTAGAGGGCGAGGCGGGAATCGGGAAGAGCCGACTGCTGCGAGAGTGGTTGGCGGCGCCGGACCAGCGCACCGCCTTGGTCTCGGTGTGCCCACCGCTTCGCGAGTCGCTGACCTTGGGGCCGATCGTCGACGCGTTCCGTGGGATCGACGGCCCGGTGTCGCGATTGCCGCTCACCGCGCTTGCGGGTGCGTTACGGCCCCTGTTCCCTGAATGGTCCTCAGACCTGCCGCCCGCACTGCAGCCCCTGGGCGATGCGAAGGCGGCACGGCATCGCCTGTTCCGCGCCCTGGACGAGCTGCTGCGGGCTCTGCGTGTCGACGTACTCGTGCTTGAGGACGCCCACTGGGCCGACGAAATGACCTTGGAGTTCCTGCTGTTCGTCACGTCCCGGCAGCAAACGGACGGGCCAAGCCTCATGATCTCCTACCGTCCGGAGGAGGTGAACGACGGGTCGCTGTTGCTGCGGCTGACGTCCCGGCTGCCCGCCGGCGTGACCCAGCTGCGGATCGCCCTGGCGCCGATGCGACCCGACGACACGGCAGCGCTGGTGTCCTCGATGCTGGACGGCAACCCGATATCGCAGGAGTTCGCGACGTTCATGCACGAGCGGACCGGTGGCGTTCCGCTGGCACTGGAGGAGTCGGTTCGCCTCATGTGCGACCGCGCCGACCTCGTCTTCCGCGACGGGCAGTGGGTCCGGCTGAAGCTGCGCGAGCTGCGGGTGCCGCCAACGGTTCGCGACTCCACCCGGGAGCGGGTGGGCCGTCTGTCGCCGCCAGCGCAGCAGGTGTTGCGAGCCGCGGCCACGTTGGCTGAGCGGTCATCGGTGGCCACGATCGCGCGGACCGCCGCGCTGTCACCCGCCACGTGTCGAAGCGCCATCGCCGAAGCGGCCGACGCCGGCGTCCTGGACGCAGACGACCGCGACCAGTGGCGATTCCGGCATGTGCTGGCCGCCACGGCTGTCTACGAAGCCATCCCGTTGACCGACCGCAGACACGTCCACCTGCTGGCCGGCCGCGCCTTGGAGAACATCCACCCGCCGCCTGTCGCACGCCTTGCCCACCACTTCCGGGAGGCGGGCGAGACGCGGTCCTGGGCGCGATACGCCGAGCAGGCTGCCGAGCTGGCCATGGCGTCGGGTGACCACACCAAGGCGGTCGACATGCTTGTCGATCTGTTGTCGTGGGCCGTGCTGCCGCCGGCGGATCGGGCACGAACAGCGAGCATCGCCGGCGTGGCCGCACTGGGCCGTCGCGAACCTGTCGATGAGGTTCACCACCGGGTGATCCGTACCCTGCGCTCGGTGCTGGAGACCCCCGGTCTCTCCGCCCGCCAGCAGGCCGAGATCCGCAACCCCCTGGGTCGGCTCCTGATCACCGCGGGTGAGGCGCAGGCCGCACTCAGCGAGCTCGAGCAGGCGGTGGCCAACCTCGACCATGACCCGGTCGAGGCGGCCCGGGCGATGACCTACCTCGGCTGGGCCTATGCGGGACCGTGGCCGGCGTCGACCCATCGGCGATGGCTGGATCGCGCCGCTGAACTCACCACCGAATTCGTCTCTCCCGCAGAGCGGCTGAACCTGGCCGGCAACCGAGCCGCGGCGTTGCTCATGCTCGGCGAAGAGGAGGCCTGGGACGTCGTCGTCGGCCTGCCCCTCGACGGCGCGACCTCGGCGGAGCGTCTCGACGTGGCCCGCATCCACGCAAACGTCGGGACCGGCGCAGTGGCCTGGGGCCGGTACGCCGACGCGGACAAACACCTCGCCGTGGCCAGGCACCTTGCCGAGACCGAGCAGGCGTCCCGGCTGCAACACAACGTCCGACTCGAACAGGCCAACCTGGCGTGGCTCACCGGCCGGTGGGAGGGTCTCGCCGAACAGAGCGCGGCACTCGCCGATGCCGACCGGGACCGGCCGGCGCACTACCTCGGCAGCATCCGGCTCGCGGCCCGACTGGCGGCCGCAACCGGACGGCGGCGCGCCGCGGAGGAGCAGTTCCGCCTGGTCCTCGAGGAGTCCGCCCGTCTCGGCGCGGCCGACGACACGATGGAGGCCGCCGCCGCGCTGGCCAGACTGTGGCTGACGGACGGAAACAGCGGCCGGGCGCTGCAGATCACGAGCGAGCCGATGGACACCGTCCGGAGAAAGGGCATCTGGATCTGGGCGACGGACCTCGTCCCCGCCCGGATCGAGGCGCACCTCGCCGCAGGCGACCTCAAGACCGCGACACGCCTGGGCGACCAGCTCGCCAGAGGACTGCGGGGCCGTACGGCGCCTGCGCCCCGCGCCGCGCTCGCCGTATGCCGCGCCCTGCTGCTCGCCGCAGCCGGAGACCACGCTCGCGCGGCGACGGCATTCGACCGGGCGGCGCGCGCCTGGAGCGCGTTGCCGCGCCCCTACGACGCCATGCTCGCCCGGGAGCGTCAAGCCGAGGCGCTCATCGCGCACGGCCAGATCGAACACGGCCGAGAGCTGCTGGCCGCACAGTACGAGCAACTGTTCCGGCTCGGAGCCCGCGGCGACGCGGACCGTGTCGCACAGCGGCTTCGCGAACACGGCGCCGAGGTTCCGCGACTGTGGCGCGGCGGCCGACGAGGGTACGGCGACCAGCTCTCACCGCGCGAGCTCGACGTGGTCCAACTGGTTGTCGCCGGCAAGACCAACCGGGAGATCAGCCGGATCCTGGCCAAGTCACCAGCCACGGTGGATCAGCAGTTGCGTGCGGCGATGCGCAAGTTGAAGGTGACCTCCCGGACCGCGCTCGCGGTCAAGGCGGTGGAGGCCGGAGTGTTCGCAGAAGAGGACTCCCTCGACGACCCGTCGTGAAAATTGACGTATCCGCTGGATAGCGACGGCCACTGATCCGTTCGAGCATGGCCCCATGATCCATAGCCCTGGGGCAATGCATGCCTGACCGACCAGTCGCGCGTGACGACGCCGCGATCGAGCACCCGCCACCGCCCGAGCTGCCCCGCGAGCAGCCCGTCCGCGCCCCCGACGCCGACGGTGGCGACGGTGCCGACGACCACAAGAACCACGACCCCTACCAGCCCCTGTAGGCAAGGACCCACATGAAACTCAAAGCCCTCGCGGCTTCGCTGGTCGCAGCGGTCGGCCTGAGCATGATCCAGGCACCACCGGCGTCCGCCGCTGAGCCGGATCCAGGCGCCGCCGCCAACAAGATCGCCCCAAACCTCAAGGACCGCTTCCGCACGTCTGCGGCGTCCGACTTCTGGATCACGTTCGACACCAAGGCCAACCTCGAGCCGACGAAGAAGATCACCGACTGGACCGCTCGCGGGAAGTTCGTCTACGACGCGCTGAACGCGGCGGCGAAGGACTCCCTGGCATCCGTCTCCACCGAACTCGACCGGGCCGGCGTCAAATACACCTCGTACCCGATCGCCAACACCGTGCTCGTCAAGGGCGGCAACGAGAAGCTCGCCCTCAACGTGGCCTCGAAGGTGCAGGTCGCCGAGATCCACGCGACGCCGCAGGTCGCGTTGGTCAAGCCCGTTGACCAGAAGAGCCCAGCTGACCAGGCTGCCCGCTCCGCCGCCCCGAAGGCCGAAGCCAAGGCCGGCACCTCCACGTGGGGTCTGGACGCCATCCACGCCCCCGAGGCCTGGGCCATGGGCGCCACCGGCGCGGGCATCACCGTGTCCAACCTCGACTCGGGCGTCCAATTCGACCACCCCGCCCTGATGCAGCAGTACCGCGGCACGAAGCCCGACGGCACCGTCGACCACAACTACAACTGGATGGCCGCCCGGGGCCCGTGCACGGACGCGCCGTGCGACGACAACGGACACGGCACGCACACCATGGGCACCATGGTCGGCGACGACGGCACCAACCACGTCGGCGTCGCCCCGGAGGCGCAGTGGATCGCGACAAACGGCTGCTGTGACAGCACCGGCGTGGAGTCGCTGCTCAAGTCCGGCTGGTGGCTGCTCGCCCCGACCGACGTCCACGGGAACAACCCCGACCCGTCCAAGCGTCCCCACGTCATCAACAACTCGTGGGGCCAGACCGAAGAGCACAGCTTCAACGACTTCTTCCGGGCCATCGACGAAGCCTGGAGCGCCGCGGGCATCTTCAGCGTCTGGTCATCGGGCAACACCACGCCGTACGCGGCCTGCGACACCGTCTCCTCACCCGGCTCCGCCGAGAGTGCCTACTCCGTCGGCGCCTACGCCTCGGACGGCACGCTTGCGTCGTTCTCCCGCAAGGGCGAGGGTGAAGGCGACCGGATCAAGCCCGAGATCTCCGCTCCGGGCGACGCTGTCCGTTCGTCCTACCCGAACGACAACTACGTCGAGATGTCCGGCACCTCGATGGCGGCCCCCCACGTCGCCGGCGCCGTCGCGGCGCTGTGGAGCTACGACCCGACCCTCATCGGGCAGGTCGAGGAGACCCGCCGCCTGCTCGCCGAGTCGGCCGTCGACGTCGACGACACCGAGTGCGGCGGCACCGCCGACTTCAACAACAAGTACGGCGAAGGCCGGCTCGACCTCGTCCGCCTGATCGAGCTCGCGCCCCGCACGGGCGGCACCCTCACCGGTGTCGTCACCGCGGACGGCGCGCCGGTCCCCGCCGCCGACGTGACGATCAGCGGACCGTTCAGCCGGTCGATCGGCACCGACAAGGACGGCCGGTTCACCACGAACCTCCCGGTCGGCGACTACCAGCTCAGCACCAAGGTCTTCGGCTACCTGACCGCGACCGCCAACGTCACGGTCACCCTCGGCCAGGACACCTCCGTCAAGCTGCCGCTCACGGCCGCCGCGCGGCACGACATCAGCGGCAGAGTCGTCGACGACAAGAAAAAGCCCGTCCCCAACGCCGACGTCTCCGTCACGGACACGCCGCTGAAGCCGGTACGCACCGATGCCAACGGCGCGTTCACGTTCAGCGCTGTCCCCGAGGGCGGGTACGCGCTGAACGTCAAGCCCAACGCCTGCTTCTCGCCCACGACGGTCCCGTTGACCGTCGGCGCGCAGAACGAGTCGCGCGAGATCCCCGTCGGGCTCGTCGTCGACAAGGGCGGCTACAGCTGCGCGGTCTCCGACGGCGAGTACCTGCGCGGCACCGACCCGGTCGCGTTCACCAGCGGCGTGTGGGCGACGGTGCAGCTGCCGTTCCCGATCGCGCTCTACAACGGCAGCCACGACACCCTCGGTATCAGCCTGCGCGGCGTGATCTCTCCGGAGATCGGCACCGGGCCCGACAGCGGCGGTGCGGGTATCTTCCCGTTCTACGTCCAGACCCCCGTCGAGTTCGCCCCCGGTGGAGGAGTCTTCACGGCAGCCACCAAGGTCAACGGCGAGGACGCGTTCGTCGTCGAGTTCCGCAACGCCAAACTCTGGGCCTATCCGGACCGGACGGAGTACACGGAGCCGGTCAGCTATTCGGCCACCCTCACCCGCTCCGGCACCGTGATCTTCGGCTACGGCGACGGCATCGGGGCCGACGACCCGGTGACCGCCGGCTCCCACGCCATCACCGGCATACAGGGCTGGGCCGGCGTCGACGGTATCCGGTTCTCCGACAGCGCCCCGGTGCTGCGCGACGGGATGGTCGTCACCTACGACCTGCCTGACTTCGGGTACCTCAACGCGACCGTCGTCGACCAGAACGACGGGCTGCCGGTGGCGGGGGCCACGGTCTCCTTCTCGAACAAGAGTGGGCTCGTCGAGACCGTCACGACCAACGGGACCGGCATCGTGCATCGCCAGCTTCCCGTCGGCGACTACACCATGACGGTCGAGGTGCCGAACTACACGACCGCGGCGTACCCCTTCTCCCTCGACAAGCTCTACGCGAACGCCAAGATCGACGCGCGTCTGACCACGGGCGTCGCCGGCCTGAAGGCCGACGGCCTCGAGGCGCTGTTGGGCACCGACCAGAACGGTGTGGGCTCGCTGACGCTGACCAACAACGGTTCCGCCCCACTGACGTACAACCTGGGCGAGGCCGCGCGCCACCCCGACCTTGACGCCGCCGGCGCCACCGCGCGCACCGGGAAGGGTGCGGACAGCACGATCGACCTCACCGCGTGGAAGGCCGGTGCGAGCGGCATGAAGCCGTCGAACGCCGACGGCAAGGCGGCGACGGCGAGCGCCGCGGAAGCACAGGCGGCCGCCAAGGTCGGTACGACCTCCGGCGGCGACGTCATCACCCGGATCGCCATCCCGGGCACGATCGCGGAGAAGGAGCCCTCCGGCATCGGGTACGACGGCGACGTCTGGGTCCACGACTACAACGCGCGGACCAACACCGCCTGGACGGTGACGGGCAAGCCGACCGGGAAGGTCTTCGACGCGTCGTGGAACCCCGCGTACCGCGCGTTCGACATGGCGCTCGACACCAAGACCGGTGACATGTGCCAGATGGAAGACAGCCCGGCCAGCTACATCCACTGCTTCGACCGAGAGACCGGGAAGGAAACCCGGCAGATCAAGGGTGACTGGTCCACGCTGCAGCTGACCGGACTCGCCTACAACCCGACCCAGGACGTGTTCTACGTCGGCGGCCGGGCGAACGGCATGATCGGCACCGTCGCCGGCACGTCGCACGACAACGCCGGTGCGCTGCTGTCGTTCTGCGCGCCGCCGCTGCCCGAGGTGATGGGCCTGGCCTACAACCAGGCGTCCGACACCATCTGGTACACCGACCTCACCTCGGACCGGCCCACCCGCCTGCTGCAGGTCGACCCCGTCGACTGCTCGCTCGTCAACGCGTGGTGGTTCCCGGGCCAGAAGGCGACGCAGGGCGGCGGCCTCGAGACCGACTCGACCGGCGCGCTGTGGGCGGCGGACCAGGTCGCCGACGACGTCGTGCTCGTCGACGTCGAGGACGACCTGCTCACCGACCTGCCGTGGCTGTCGCTCTCCTCGACCGGCGGCACCCTTGCCCCGGGTAAGTCGACGACCGTCAAGGTCTCGATCTCCTCGAAGGACGCCAAGCCAGGAGTCCTCGGCGCGAACATCGTGGTGAGGTCCGACTCCGGACGCCAGTCCAAGACCTACGTCCCGGTGACGCTCACGACCACGAAGTACCAGGTCGGCATCAACGCCGGCGGCTCGAAGTTCACCGACGGCTCCGGCTACACCTGGTCCGGCGACCAAGCCGCCGGCAAGGAGGCGTGGGGTTACGAGGGGAAGACGAAGGTCACCTCCACGAAGGCCGGGATCGAAGGCACGACGGACGACGCCCTGTTCCAGTCGCAGCGCACCACGCCGGACAAGCAGCTGTTCTACCGGTTCCCCGACGCGCCCAAGGGCACCTACGCGATCGATCTCGGGTTCGCCGAGATCGAGAAGGTGGCCAAGGGCAAGCGGGTGTTCGACGTCCTCGTGGACGGATCGCTGACGGAGTACGCGTACGACCCGGCCGCGGCCGTGGGGCCGAACACCGCCGACTGGCGCACCGCCGTCGTGAAGCACGAGGGCGGTCCGCTGACCGTGGAGCTGCGGGGTTCCAAGGGACTACAGGCCCCGACCATTGCCGCGCTGCGGGTGACGCTCGACCCGCGTGCGGACACGGCGGAGCCGGAGCCCCAGCCCGAGCAGCCGGAGCCGGGCCCCGTGCCGGTGGCCCCCGCCGGTCGCTCGTACTCGCTGAAGGTGACCGACGGGCTCTACCGCCAGGGCACGGAGGAGTCCGGGTGGCACGGCGATGACTCCTGCGGCGTGCTGTGGTTCGACTCCACCTTCCTGCAACCCTTCTACGACACGGCCTGGGACGGGGTGTGCGTGACGACGAACGGCACGCTGGCCTTCGACCGCGCCAGCACGCTGGCGGACAACACGGCACTGCCGTCGCCGTACCCGATCGACGCGATCTATCCGCTCTGGGACGACCTCATCGTCGACGACGAGGCAGGCATCTACTTCGGCACGACCGAGGTGGACGGGGTGGCGGCGCAGGTCATCGAGTGGCGCAACGTCGCCTTCTACAGCGACCGGACGGCTCGCGTGAGCTTCTCGGTCACCCTGATCGCGGACGGACGGGTCCAGATCGGGTACGGCGACGGCATCGGCGGCGACAACCCCCTCACCCGAGGTTCGTCGGCGACGGTCGGCCTGGAGAGCCTGAACCGCAACCCCGCGAGCCAGTACTCTTTCAACCAGCCCATCCTCAAGGCCGGCCTGGGGCTGGAGTACACCCTCCCGGCCGCGGGCACGATCGAGGGCACCGTCACCGACGCGAACGACAGCAAGCCGATCGCGGGCGCGATCGTCACACTCAAGGGACCGGGCGGTGAGCGGGTCATCACCGCCGACGCGAAGGGCCGTTGGAAGGCCCAGGCGCTGGTCGGCGAGAACACCGTGGAGGTGTCGGCGCCGAACTACGTCGCCGCCAGTCACCCCGTGACCATCGCCAAGAAGGATCAGGCCGAGGTGGTCGACACGGCGTTGACCACGGGCATCGCCACCGTCACCGGAGGTGACTTCGACTGGCTCCTTGACAAGGACCAGAAGGCGACGGCCGACGTGACCGTGACCAACAGCGGCTCCGCCCCGCTCGAGGTGCGGATCAGCGAGCAGAACCGCACCAGCGACGGCGGGCACGAGGCCGCCGACCTTCCGTGGCTGACCCTCACGGGCGCGGCCGCAACCGGCACGGTCAAGCTCGCGGTCGGCGAGTCCACCACGGTCACGGCGACGGCCGACAACGCCGACGTCGAGCCCGGCGTGCTCGTCGGCGACGTGCTCATGGCGTCGAACGCCGGCAAGGGCGAGGCCCAGCTCAAGCCGGTCCGCCTGGCGACCTCGGCCTACTGGAAGGGCGTCGACGTCGGCGGACCCGGATACGTCGGCGCCGACGGCTTCATCTGGTCGCCCGACCAGGAGCTCGGCTCGAAGCCGTGGGGCTACGTCGGCGGCAAGGCGCGCGCCACCAAGGCCGACATCGCCGGCACCGAGGACGACGCGCTGCTCCGCACCCAGCGGACCGGCGAGACGTTCAGCTACGTGTTCAAGAACGCCCCCGCCGGGAAGTACCGAATCGCCCTCGACTTCGCGGAGATCGAGAAGGTCAAGGCCGGCAAGCGTGCCTTCGATGTTCTGGTCGACGGCAAGGTCGCGCTCTACGACCATGACGTGCAGGCGAAGGTGGGTGCGCTGACCGCGGACATGAACATGGTCACCGTCGAGCACACCGGTGGCGATCTGAAGATCGAGCTTCGCCGCGAGAAGGGCGAGGGCGACCCGATCCTCAACGCCCTCAAGGTCCAGCAGGACCCGCGCCTGTGAGATAGCCGAACCTGTCCGCCAACAGTGGTCAGAGCCTCCTCGGAGCAGGATTGCCGGGGAGGCTCTGACCACGACCATGGAGAGGCCCTAGTTCTGCCGGTGGCCGACGACGCGGCGGAGGGCCAGATAGGCGGCCCCTGCGGCCAGCACCCAGGGCGCGGCGACGAGGACCGGGTCGAGCAGATGGTGTACGCGGTCGACCCGCTTGCCGTGCAGCCGGGACGGAAGCCCGTGGTGGGTGAATTCGCTCAGGACGCCGGTCTCGGTGATCGGGTTGTCGGGACGGCGGGTCAGGAACGAAGCGAAGGTGCTCTCGACCGCGTCCACCCGGTCTGCGGCGAGCAGGAGCAACCAGTGCGCGGCGCGTCCCTCGCTGTACGTGCGGTAGGAGTACCGGCGGATGATCCCGGAAAGCCCCCTGGGCGGGCACGAGGTACCGAAGACCGGGGTGAGGAACTTGTGCTCGATCGACCTCTCCCTCGGCCCCTTCTCCGGCTGTCGCTCGGGGAACTCCCAGTGCGCACCGTTGAGGGTCGGGTCGAACCGCTCCTTCGGCACCGAGGGTCGGTCCATCGGGTCGAGGTCGACACCCCACCCCGGAATCCGGGCACGCAGTTCGTCGCTGGATTCGGCCAGTTTCGGCTTGTCGGCTGTGTAGGCCATGGTCGGGCTCCCGGTCGGGTCAGGCGGGGTTCGGAACGATCAGCGGCTTGATGCAGCCATCGAGCTTGGCGGAGAAGATGTGGTACGCCTCGGGGATGTGTTCCAGCGGGATCCGGTGGGTCACGATGTCGCTGGGCTTGAGGTAGCCGTTGCGGATGTGCTCGATCAGGCGCGGCCACTGCCGCTTCACCGGGCACTGGTTCATCCGCAGGGTCAGGCCCTTGTTCAGCGCGTCGCCGAACTTGACGGCGCTGAACATCGGCCCGTACGCGCCCATCACCGAGATGTTGCCGCCTTTGCGTACCGAGTCGATCGCCCAGTTGAGGGCGACGGGGGAGCCGCCCTGCAGCTTCAGCTTCGCTGCGGTGACGTGCTGGAGGAGGTTGCCGTCCGCCTCGGCGCCGACGGCGTCGATGGCCACGTCGGCACCCAGGTGATCGGTGATCTTCTTCAGGTGTACGACGATGTCGTCGTACTCGGCGAAGTTGTAGGTCTCGGCGTGGGCGAAGGACGCCGCCTTCTCCAGCCGGTAGTCGAGGTGGTCGATGACGATGACCCGGCCGGCGCCCATCAGCCAGGCCGACTTCGCGGCGTACAGGCCCACCGGCCCGGCGCCGAAGACCACGACCACGTCACCCTCGACGATGTCGCCGAGCTGCGCCCCGAAGTAGCCGGTGGCGAGCGCGTCGGTGAGCAGGACGGCATCGTCGTCGTCCATCCACTCGGGGATCAGACTCGGGCCGACATCGGCGAACGGCACCCGGACGTACTCGGCCTGACCGCCGTCGTAGCCGCCGCAGGTGTGCGAGTAGCCGTAGATGCCGCCGACGGCTGTGGCGTTGGGGTTGACGTTGTGGCAGTTGCTGAACAGCCCCCGGGCGCAGAAGAAGCACGACCCGCAGTAGACATTGAAGGGAACCATGACCCGGTCGCCCGGCTGGACGTTCCGCACCGAGGGCCCGACCTCGTCGACCACGCCGACGAACTCGTGACCGAAGGTCATCCCGACCCGGGTGTCGGGCATCATTCCGTGGTAGAGGTGCAGGTCGGACCCGCAGACCGCCGCACGGGTCACCTTGATGATCGCGTCGTTGGGATGCTCGATGGCGGGACGGTCCTTCTCCTCCACGCGCAGGCGGTACGGACCGCGGTAGACCATTGCTCGCATTGACTACCTCCTGGACCGAAGGGCTAGCGGATGTGTCGCCCCGGGTTCCGTCCGAAGCACTGCGAAAATCGGTACCCCTGTCCTCTGCTCACAAACAGATCGGGAAACCACCGGCCGCCCACGCGAGGTGGGGCGGGGCGGCCGGATGGTCCCGCGCGAGAAAGAGGGGGTGTCCGCGTTCCCTCCGGGTTTTCCTGCGTTGATCCCGGTGTCGAAGCCGTCGGCGTCCACACCTCCGGCTATCAAGGTTCGCAGCGTCTCCTTCGCCTGTCGCTCCTCCTCAAGGCGGTCGTCAACCATGGCGTCACCACCGCTACCGGGCAGGCTCCGCGCGAGTGGGTGCACGACCTCCTCCTCGGCGGTTTCGTGGGCGCCGAGGAGCTTGACCAGGTCGTCGAAAGCATCGCGCCTCGCGAACCGGCGGTACACGTCTCTGACAGCTGCCGCAGCCGCGGCGGTGCCCAGGGGTGGGCGACGACTGGTCGGACCAGGCCGCCAACAGGCAGTCAACTGATCGGGTGATTTCGACGCAGCCGTGCCCACCCTCAGGCTGCGTCGGTTTGGTGCCCGAAGCTCCGGGGCACGTTCGTGGGCGTTGACCTGTAGAGATGGGGTTTGTCATGAGCGCAGGAGGCACGACCGCCGGGACAGTTTCGTCGGATGGCACCGCTGGACAGAACGGCTGGCGGTCCGCGCGGCGTGGCCGCCCTGAGGGGCCACCATTTCGCAAGCCGCGATGGCCGAAGGCGTACGCCTTCGCGCTGGTCACCGGTGCGTTGTTCCTCCTGTCCTGGGTTGGCCAGTTCTTCTTTCAGATGACCGTGGAAAGTAACGAGGCCACCCAGCACGGGCAGGCATTTTCGTGGAGTGAGTTCCTTCCCCAGTTCTTCTCGTCAACACTGGAGAACTGGCAGTCTGAGTTTCTTCAGCTGATCTGGCAGGCCGCCGGTCTGGCCCTCTTCTACTACTGGGGCTCGTCCCAGTCCCGGGAGTCGGACGAGCGGATCGAGGCCAAGCTCGACGCCCTGCTCCGCGAGCGGAACCTGGACCCGGAAAACCCGTGACGGCCCGGGTCCCCTCCAGGGGTACGGGCGTAGTCCTCGGCGGTTATCGTTGGTCCCCTCACGAGAGCCGACATTCATGCCTATCGTGCCTTCTGCCGCTTCCTTTCCCAGGGACCAAGCACCGCCGCCATCCTCGCCGGGACTGTGCTGGTCCGGGATGCTAGTGAGCCGGCTTTCCGGCAATCGGGGCAGCAAGGTGCAATTGACCAGCTAGCGTGGGCTATCGCCACCGCGTGGTCGGCTGTGCGACGGTGAGCTTGACGCCATAGCCTGGGGCCAAGCTGGGGCGCCCTCAACCGTCAGCGGCCCTGCAGGCGCTTCACGTTGTCGCCGAAGGTCCACCCTTTCGACCCGTCCCAGTTCGCCGACCAGGTCATCAGGCCCTTGAGGCCGGGCACGGAGTTCCAGGCCTGCGTGACCAACGACGTCGACATGTAGCCGCCGCCCGCCCCGTTCTGCGCCGGTAGGCCCGGGACCTGCTTGTCGTACGGCACGCGGATGGTGGTGCCCTGAATGGTGAGGCCGTTGTTCAGGCACTGCGTCTGCACTGTGAAGCCCTGCACGGTGCCAGCCGGGTACGAGTCGCCGGCGCAGCCGTACATGCTGCCGTTGTAGTACTGCATGTTCAGCCACCAGAGCCGGCCGTTGTCCACGTACTTCTTGATGATTGGCAGGTACGAGCCCCAGATCGAGCCGTAGACCACGCTGCCGCCGGTGACGTAGGCCGTCTCCGGTGCCATGGTCAGGCCGAAGTTCGACGGCATCCGGGCCAGCACGCCGTCGATGATCCGGATCAGGTTGGCCTGCGACGTCGACAGGGTGTTGATGTTGCCGCTGCCGGTCAGGCCGGTTTCGATGTCGATGTCGATGCCGTCGAAGTGGTAGGCCGTCAGGATCGGCACGATCGTCGCGATGAAACGGTCGGCGACTGCGGTGGAACTCAGGTCGATGCCCGCGGCGGCCCCGCCGATGGACATCAGGATGGTGGCGCCGGCCGCTTTGGCCTGGCACATCTCGGCCGGGGTGGACACCTTCACGCCGGCGTCCATGCCGTTCTCCCAGAGGACCGTGCCATCCGAGCGGATCACCGGGAACGCCGCGTTGATCACGTTGTAGCCGTGCTGGCTGAGCCGGCTGTCGGTGATCGGGATCCAGCCGAGGCCGGGGTGTACGCCGTTGGAGGCGCCGTCCCAGTTCTCCCAGTAGCCCTGCAACACCTTGCCGGTGGGCCGCGACTTCACCCCGCAGGTCCCACCGGTCGGCGGCGGCGTGGTGGGCGGCGGCGTGGTGGGCGGAGGTGTGGTCGGTGGCGGCGTGGTGGGCGGCGCGGTGGTGGACGGCGGGGTCGTCGGTGGTCGCGTGGTGGGCGGCGGAGTGCTTCCCGAGCACGCGCCGAGGTCACGCCACAGCGACGGCGTCGCGGCGGGGTTCCAGCCGGCGCCGGGGTGCGCGGTGTGCGTGACCAGAGCCTGGTAGAGCCGGCCGCCGTAGGTGACCTGGGCGCCCGTTTGGTAGGTGGTGCCCTCGGCCCAGGCCGGGGCGGTGCAGGCGACCATCGGGACGGCGTTGGCCGAGGACACGGCCGCGATGCTGCTGGGGACGAAGGCGACGGCGGCCGTGACGGTCATCGCCGCCCCGGCCACCACTGCGAAAATCCGACGGCTTCTCATGGCTCACTCCCCAGGCATCGACGACCCGCGACCTCCACATATTGACGTTCGTGAAGTTTAATATCAAGGGTTGTTTACAGATCCCGGGAAGTTTGGGGGCGAGCCGCGAGGTTCACGGGCAGGTCAGTCGAACCAGTTGAACAGCAGGTCGCCAAGCCGGCCCGGACGGTGGTAGGCGACGTCTCGGCGTTCTGCGTCGGTCAGCACCCGGAGGTACCGATCCTCGATCGGTTGCTCCAGCTCCGCCGCAGTGGCGACCCGCAATCCCGCTCGGCGATAGATCTCTCCGCCCGGGACGTCAGCGAACAACAGGGTGATCAGATGAGGATCTCGCTGTTGAGCTGCAGCGACCAAGGCGGCCGCGGGACTGAGAAGGACCCACAGCGGCGTGCCGTCACCGAGTCGCACACCGACCCGGTTGTAGTTTCGGCCGACTGTTGGTTCCTCGACCGAGGTGGTGACCGCACCACCGGCTCCTCTGACGCTCGCGTACACCGAGGCCAGCCATGTGGCACGCGACGCCGGGTCAGGGCGCGGCGTGGTCACTCCGGCTCTTGACGCTCTCTCCGCCCTAAAGGGCGGAGATTCCCTCCACGCTGCGCGTGGAACACGCGGCGTCTGGGCGGATTCCTGTTTCCTCGCGCGGTGCCGGCACGGATGCTGGTCTTATCTGCGCTCCACAGGCGTTTAGGCTCTCGGCGCGTCCCGCCGCGAGGATGTTTTTAGCCGCGTTGATGTCCCGGTCGTGGGCGCTGCCGCACGGGCAGCGCCACGCTCGGATGTTGAGTGCCATCTTGTTGGTGACGCGTCCGCAGGAGGAGCACATCCGGGTGGATGGGAAGAACCGGTCGACCCGGCCGAACGTGCGGCCGTATCGGATGGCCTTGTATTCCAGCATGCTGGTGAAGCTGGTCCACGCGGCGTCGTGGACGGACTTGGCAAGGCGGGTCCGGCCGAGACCGACGACGCACAGGTCCTCGACATAGATCGCTTGGTTGTCGCGAACGATGGTCGTGGACAGCTTGTGCTGCCAGTCGCGGCGGGTGTCAGCCACCCGGGCGTGCGCCCTGGCGAGTTTCACGACGGCTTTCTTGCGGTTGGCCGAGCCTTTCTGCTTGCGAGACAGTTGCTGTTGCAGCCGCTTGAGTGTGCGGGCGGCGCGGCGCAGGAACTTCGGTGCGGTGACCTTCGTGCCGTTCGAGAGCACCGCGAAGTGGGTCAGACCCACGTCGATGCCCACCTCGGACTCGACCGGAGGCAGCGCCTCACCCTCGCCTGTGGTGACGACAAACGAGGCGAAGTACCGGCCTGCCGCATCCTGGATCACTGTGACCGAGCTGGGCTCGGACGGCAGGGTCCTCGACCAGCGCACCGGCACGTCGCCGATCTTCGGCAACCGCAGGCGCCCGTTGTCCAGGATCTTGAACCGGGAGTTCCTGGTGAACCGGATGGCCTGCCGGTTGTCCTTACGTGACCGGTACCGGGGCGGGGCCACCGTGCGACCCTTGCGCTTGCCGGTGATCGAGGCGAAGAAGTTGCGGTACGCGGTGTTCAGGTCAGCGAGGGCCTGCTGCAACACCACGGCGGAAACCTCGCCCAGCCAGGCGCGTTCCTCGGTGGCCTTGGCCTGAGTGATGACCAACTTCGACAGGTCGGCATCCGAGACGTACTTCTCGCCTACCGCGCGTGCCTGCTGACGCAGACGCAGCCCGTCGTTGAAGACCACGCGGGCGCACCCGAACGCTTGGGCCAGCGCGGTGCGCTGGGCGGAGTCCGGGGTGATCCGGTAGTTGTAACGCAGCTGCACAATGACCACTGTCCCATGTTGGTCTATGGCTGAACCTCAAGGCATGCGCACTGGCCGGCACGTGGTTGTCGTTACGAAGTTCCGGCACAAGGTGTTCACCGACCGACACCCGACCCCGATGGAACAGATCATGCCGGACGTGTGCGCCGACTTCGAGGCCGAGCTGGTCGAGTTCAACGACGAGAACGTGCACCTGCTGGTCAACTTCCCACCAAGGCGGCCGTGGCCCGGCCGGTCAACAACCTCAAGGACGTCTCCTCCCGCCGCCTGCGGCAGGAGTTCCCCGACCTCACACACCAGTACTACCGAGCCAACAAACTCTGGTCAGGCTCGTACTTCGCAGGCTCCGTCGACGGCGCGCCGCTGAACGTCGTAAAGCAGTACATCAAGCAGCAGAACCGTCCCGGTTAAGGCACTGCTCGGGCCTAGCGGCGCTCCCAGCCGCGAGCCTTCACCCCCGGCCTGAAGGCTGGAGCACTGGCCCGCATTCCGGTAGCAGATCGACGATGGGCACGCAGGGCATCATCTTCGGTTCCAACTCCAACCACCGGCGGCACCATTACCTGTCCAGGAGTCGGAGATGATCGACGGCATGGACTTCGCGGAGTTCGACGAGCAGGTTCTATCACTACGAGCCCGCGTGGCCCGGTCGGGCTTCGATGCAGTTGAAGATTTCAAGGTGATCAAAGGACTGACCGCGTCGGCGGAGGAGACCGCCGAGGCGGAGCGAAGGTTGAGTGTGACCTTGCCTGAGCAGTACAAGGCTTTCATGGTGCGCTACGGGGGCGGCTCCTTCGGATTCCTCGACCTGCTGCCCATACCCGCAGCAGGGTCCTCGAACCAGGTCGACGACGTTGTCTCCGTCAGTCAGGCCGAGTTCCGGGACGGGTCGTTCGTCGCGATAGCTCCTGTCGGCACAGGTGACTACTGGTGCTTCCCCGTCCTGAATGGCCGATGCAGCGACGAGGTGTGGTTCCACTATCACGACGCCGGCGACCCAACCGTTGAAGCATCAGACTTCCTGGAGTTCGTGGCGCGGCGGGGTGTTCAAGTCTGACAAGCACCCGGATTGAGAACCCGGGCAGGAGTACGCCTGCCCGACCGATGCGACCTGTCGCCGCAGCCCCTCGGCAGCCAGTGCCTCGGCCGGCCGGGCGAACAGGCCGGGTGGCGCTGGCAGTGCTTGTCGATGCGTTGATCAGCCCGTGCGACCCGG
Organism: Micromonospora luteifusca; assembly: GCF_016907275.1. Taxonomy (NCBI): domain Bacteria; kingdom Bacillati; phylum Actinomycetota; class Actinomycetes; order Micromonosporales; family Micromonosporaceae; genus Micromonospora; species Micromonospora luteifusca. Next base: position 778,851 of record NZ_JAFBBP010000001.1, on the reverse strand, counting down.
GCGGACCCGGCATGTCGCCGAGCCCGCCCGCTTTCGGTCCAGCCGCCTGTCTCAGGTGTGTGCGATCCCGCCGTACAGCTTGTCGATCTGCACGCCCTCGAACAGGTTGTCGGTCGAGTCGATCATGGTTATCGGGCGAGGGACACGAGCCTGAATTGCTGGTTGGTTTGTCCGTGGCAGTCGTACAGCTGGACCTGGGCTCCGTTGGCCGTGCTCCAGACGTCCAGGCATCGTCCGGACTGCACGCCGCTGATGGTGCCGTTGGAGTTGACGTTCCACTGTTGGTTGGTCTGGCTGTGGCAGCTGTAGATCTGGACCGCCGCGCCGTTGCCGGAGCCTGCCGCGTCCAGGCACATGTTGCCGTACACCTGTAGTTGTCTGCCTGCGGTGTAGGTCCAGGACTGGTTGGACTGTCTGTTGCAGTCGTAGAGGCTTACCCGGGTGCCGTTGTTGTGTGAGGCGTTGGGTACGTCGATGCACCGGCCGGACTGCGTGCCGACGATTTCGCTGGCGGAGTTGGGTGGGACGGTGGGCGAAGCGGTGGGCGTCGGCGTGTTGGTGGGGGTCGCCGTCGGGGTGGTCGGCGTCGAGGGCAGCAACGGGCAGGTGCTGCGGTAGGTGACCACGCCGCTGGAGTCCGCCAGCGGGCAGAGGAATTGGCTGTACCGGGTGTCGTTGTCGACGAACATCTTGACGAACGGCAGCATGGTTCGGATCATCACCGGGTTCGACCGTCCGACCATGAACCCATGGTCGGCGCCGGCAACCTCCAGGTAGACGCTCTCCGTCGTGGCCGGGAGGCTGTTGTAGAGGTTGGTGGCGTAGGACGGGGTGACCACCGTGTCCGCCTGCCCAGCGAAGATCATCGTGGGCACCCGGTCGTTGGCCAGGTTCGACGACGGCGAGTACGGCGCGATGCCGACCACTGCCTTCAGCGACGAGCGCCGGGTGGCTGCGCTCAGCGCGCCACCGCCGCCCATGGAGTGACCGGCGACCGCCAACCGGTTGGGGTCGACCCGGTCGCGTACCGGGCTCTGCTGTGTCAGGTAGTCCAGCGCGGCGAGCAACTGGGTCCCTCGGGCCGTGTCGAAGTCGTTACGGCTGTTGGTTTCGATGCCGATCACGACAAAGCCGTGGGAGGCCAGCCACGGTCCCATCCAGGCCAGTTCGGCGGAGAACAACGCGGTGTAACCCGGCGAGATCGCGATGGCCCCGAAGGTGCCCTGGCTGGTGTCGGTCGGGTAGTAGATCCTGCCGCCGTTGAAGCCGTACCCGGTCGGGACGCTGACCGACGTGTTGGCGAAGGGGCCGTTCACGGCGGCGACGCTGGTCCGGGTGGGGTCCGGGCCCCGCTGGTACGGGTTGTCGGCGGCCGACGCCGACCCGGTCGTCACCGTCAGGGTGAACAACCCGACTGCGGCTGCGAGCCCGGCCGCGGCGAGCTTGAACAGCCGTCCCCGATTGCGGGACGTTCGAGCAGCAGGGGCATTCCCCGAGGGTGGGGGATGGTGTCCGTGTCCTCGCACTGTCGATACCTCCTGGTGATGGGTGGGTGCGGGGCGGGCTCCAGCGTCAGCAGACCCGGCAGTTGTCGTCTTGGCGAAATGGGCCACAGTGGACACCTGCGACACGCTCAGGGCCAGAATTTTCGCGGCCGTTCCGGAAAGAGTGCGTTTTCGCGGAGGCGGGTACGCCTGGCGGGGCGGGCCCGGGAAATCATGCTGATCCACCGGGGGTGGGATAGAAAGATCTCTGTCGCTGTCCGAGTGGAGCCCCGCTCAGAAGTGGTGGACGGGGTCGCCTGGCATGCTGGTGGGCTTGGCGGTCGCGTGTGGCGCCTCCAGCGGTGGAAGGATCTTGTTAACGTTCACACTGATCGATGGCTCTCAGGCTGGCAGAAAGTTCCAGGTTTTTCAACCGGTAGTTTCGGGCCTGTTACGAATCAGGAGTCAGGGTTCGAGCCCCTGCGGACGCGCAAGATCAACGCGTGCCGACAGTGCGTTCCGGGTGCGCTCATCGCTGCCCCATCGCCGGTCTCCCCGAGCGGATCGGCGTCGAGCGCAACTGGGATCGGATATGGTCCGTGACACCCGATTTGCCGATTATGAGGGGGAAATTATGAGTCGCCTGCCATGCGTGAACCCTGCTGACGCCCCCGCGCCGGTGCGCGAAGCGCTGCAGGCCGCGCTTCCCCTGAATTTCTTCCGCGTCATGGCCAATGCCGAGACGGCGTTTCCGGACTGGATGCGCTGGGGAGGCACGCTGCTGAAGGACCTGGCCCTCGACCCGCTGCTGCGCGAAATCGCGATCCTGCGAGTTGCCCGGCTGAGCGACGTCCAGTACGAGTGGGTCCAGCACGCGCCGATCGCCCGCTCCGTCGGTGCCACGGACGAGATGGTCCACGCGCTTGGGCGCGACGAGATCGAGGCCGACTGTTTCTCGCCGGACCAGCGGATCGTCCTGCAGTTCACGACCGAAGTCGTCCGCGACGTCCGCCCCTCCGACGAAACCGCCACCGCACTGACGGGGCTACTCTCCCCGCGTGAGGTGGTCGAACTTCTGATGGTGATCGGGCAATACATGATGATCGCCCGGGTCGCCGCGGCAACGGACCTGGAAATCGACAAGCCGATGGGCGCCGGCGTCTACGGTGCCGGCGGTTGACAGCCGGATCTTGGCGGCGTCGGCGGGGGACAGGAAGGCCTCCTGTTGCCGGAGCGGTTCCTGGACGGCTCCACTCCACAACCGGAGGCCTTCACCTGCCTACGGCATCAAACAGTGTCGTCGTGGGTGACGGTGACGACGATTTTGCCGACGTGGCCGTTGGCCGCCATGTAGCGGTGGGCCTCGGCGATCTCGGTGAGGTCGAAGGTGCGGTCGACGACCGGGGCGAAGGAACCCGAGGCGAGTCCGGCGTTGACGAACGCGACGGCGCGGCGCAGGCGCTCCGGATTCATGGTGATCTCGAAGAGGGTGTAGGTGCTGCTGTTCAACGCTGGGTAGGACTGCGCGTTGGGGAGCGGGGTGGTGCGCGGGTCGAGGGCTCCGTAGACCACCAGGAAACCGTCGGTGGCGATGCCGAGAGCGAGGGTCTCGACGCCGGGGCCGGCGACCGGGTCGAAGGCCAGGCGGACGCCTTCGCCGCTGGTGATTTCCTTGACCCGGGCCGGGAGGTCCTCGTCGTCGGTGACGATGACATGGGCTGCGCCGGCGTCCAGCAGGCGCTGCTTCTTGCCGGAACCACGGGTGGTGGCGATCGGGATCGCACCGATGTGGTTGGCGAGCTGGATGGCGGCCAGGCCGACGCTGCTGGAGGCCGCCGTGATCAGCACGTGGTCGCCGGGACGCACCTTGCCGGACTCGACGAGGGCGCCGTAGGCGGTGATGTAGGCCATCCACACGGCTGCCGCCTGAGCGGGGTCGACCTGGGCGGGGCGAGGCACAACAGCCGAGGCCGGGACGATGATGTGGGTGCCGTACGTGCCGTACCTGCTCTGCAGGAACGCCGGCACGACCGCGACGGTGTCGCCCTCGGCGAGGCCGTCCACGCCCGGGCCGACGGCCTCGATCACGCCGGCGGCCTCGTAGCCGAGGGTGGAGGGGAACGCGGGCTGGTCGAAATAGACGCCCTCGCGGTACATGATCTCGGCCCGGTTCAGGCCAATGGCATCGACGCGGATCCGGACCTCACCCGCGCCCGGAGTGGCCACCTCCACGTCACGCAGGGTCAGAACCTCGGGTCCACCGATCCGGTCGAACTGTACGAGCTTTGCCACGGTGCATGAGTCCTTGCACTAGGGATCACGGTAACGACGCCGAGCGGCTCGGTGCCGCCCCACACGCTAACCCGAAGTTCGACCACCGTCAAACTTCGACCATCGTCGGAATAAGCGGCCGCGAGCTCAAGCCGTACCTGCCCGCGTCTCGGTGCCCGCGGCGGCCACCACCGCCGAGAGCAGGCCGGGAAAGCGACGCTCGATCTCGTCCGCCCGCAGCGCGTTCATCTTGGCTGTCCCCACGTAGTACTGGCGGATCACGCCGGCTTCGCGCAGCGTGTTGAAGTGGTGCGTCAACGTCGACGTCGACACGGGTGTCTCGAACGAGCCGCAGGTCATGTCCTCGCCCCGGTCGGCCAACTGGGACACCACCGCTCGCCGTACCGGATCCGCCAGCGCCTCCATGACCTGCTGCAGGGAAACCTCGGACACGTCGGGGTGCTCCACGATCCGGGCGGTACTAGGGGGGCGGGGCACGGCAACTCCTTGTCGCGGGCGCAGCACAACCCAGCCATCGTACGACGCCGATCAAAGTAATCCGGACGGGTCAGGCGGCTGCACATGCGCGCGGCCGCGCGCAGGCGGACAGCTCGCGCACGTTCCGAACATAATTTATTAAATAATATTGACATCCGCGCGTAACAGATCGCAAGATCGGTCGAAACAACCCAGGAGTACGGGTCTGCCCCACTGCTGTGAAGGAACCCCGCGTGAGACGACATCTGTTCACCGCCCTGACCGCCGTCACGGCCAGCCTGCTGATCGTGCCCGCTCCGGCCCACGCCGCAGCCACGAAAGACGCTGTGGTCACCACCAAACCGGCACCCCAGCAGGTGCTCAGCCCCACGCCCTACCAGGGCTGGAACACCTACTTCGGCCTCGGCGGCAACTTCTCCGAGGAGTCCGTACGGGAGGTTGCCGACTCGATCGTCAGCCGTGGCCTGGCCAAGGCCGGCTACGACATCGTCTGGCTGGACGGCGGCTGGCAGGACCCGGAGCCGCGTACGGCCGCCGGTGACCTGCAGGCCGACCGGAGTCGTTTCCCGAACGGGCTCAAGCCGCTGGTCGACTACATCCACTCCAAGGGGCTGAAGGCGGGCATCTACACCGACGCCGGTCCGTACATCCCCGGCAAGTGCGGGCTCGGCAGCGGCGGCGGCTACTACCAGCGCGACGCGGACCACTTCGCCGCCCTGGAGTTCGACGCGGTGAAGGTGGACTTCCTCTGCGGGATCGCCGCCGACCTGGACCCGAAGACCGCCTACACCGAGTTCGCCCAGGCGCTGCGGAACAACGCCAGCAAGCGGCCGATCATCTTCAACCTGTGCAACCCGGTGACCTCCCCGGACTGGGGCAACTACCCGGAGGAGCAGCAGTCGACGTACTCCTGGACCTATGCTCCGGAGATCGCGCAGTCCTGGCGGACCTACACCGACGTGGGTTTTGTCGGTGACATCAAGTTCAAGGACGTGCTGCGCAACTACGACGCGAACGCGCGGCACCCCGAGGTCGCCGGACCGGGGCACTTCAACGACCCGGACTACCTGGCTCCCGGGCTCGGCATGTCCGAGGAGGAATTCCGTACGCAGATGACGCTCTGGTCCGCGGCCGCCGCGCCGCTGGTGATCGGCAGTGACATCCGCAAGCTCAGCCAGGCCTCGATCGACACGCTCACCGACCCCGAGGCCCTGGCGATCAACCAGGACCCCGCCGGTGTCCAGGCCGTACGCGTCGGCCCCGCCGGCACGACCGAGACCTGGGTCAAGCGCCTGGCCAACGGTGATCGGGCCGTGGTGCTGCTCAACCGCGGTGAGAGCTCGAAGATCATCACCACGAAGGCCTCGTCCGTCGGCCTGTCCGGAGCCCGCTTCACCGTGCAGAACGCGTGGACCAACCAGGTCACCGAGAGCGCGGGCACCCTCAGCGCTGCGGTTCCGGCGCACGGCGCCGCACTGCTCCGGGTCGCCCCGGCGCGCGGTCTGCCCGGTGCCCCGCACGTGACCGCCGGCCTTCCGCAGGTCACGAAGGTCGGCAACTCCGCCACGCCGGAGGGGACCGCACCCGTGGTCGGCGGCGGTGACCAGGCGCGGGTCGAGGTCGTCGTACGCAACGACGGCCTGCTGCCTGTCCTCAAGCCCCAGGTGGGACTCGCGGCACCGGCCGGCTGGACGGTCCGGGCACTCAGTGGGGCGTCGGTCGTGCTCGCCCCAGGTCAGGCCATCACCTTCGCCTTCACGGTGACCCTGCCAGCCACCGCCGCCCCCGGGGATGCCGCGTTGACCGCCACCACGTCGTACGAGGTGGTCGGGCGCGGCAAGTCGCGCCAGACGTCGGTGTCGACGGTGGTGGTCGCCCCGGCGCCACCGACCGGTGACGCCGTGCTGTCCCACCACGCGTGGATCAGCGCCACCAGCGGTTGGATGACTCCGACGGTCGACCAGAGCGTCGGCGGCGGGTCACCGATCAGCATGGTCGGCCAGGTCTACCCGACCGGCCTCGGCGTCGCCTCACCCTCCACGGTCCGTTACTACCTGGGCGACAAGTGCGACCGGCTGACCGCGACCGTCGGCCTGGACGACGCGGTACGCAACGTCGGGCCCGAGGGAGCCACCTCGACCTTCCAGGTGGTCGGCGACGGGCGGGTCCTGTTCGACAGCGGCGTGCTGACCCGTGACGACATCCGTCAGGTCGACGTCGACCTGACCGGCGTCCGGGTGCTCGACCTGCTGGTCGGCGACGGCGGCGACGGTGGTTACAACGACCGCGCCGACTGGGCTGGCCTGAACGCCAGCTGCTGACGCCTGGACAATCGCCGTGTGATCGAAGCTCCGGCCGGGGTTGTAGCCCTGGCCGGAGCTTCGCTCTTCATCCAGCAGCAGATGGCCGCCTTCCGGGTGGAGCCGTCGGCGGTCTGGTAGTTCCTCCTGGCCTACTGATTCGCCGTCGTCACTGCCTCGACGACGAGTCTCCACATCTTGGCAGCGACGCGTGCCTCCGCTACCGTCCATGGGAACGCTCCCATAAACTTAGAAACATCTATGTGATCAGGAGGCAACACGTCGTGCCTACCCTCTCCTCGCTCCGCCGCAGATCGGCGGCGATCAGCGTGGCGGCCGTCGCGGGCGCCACCGCCATCGGCGTCTGCCTCGCCGTCGGCAGCGCCTCCGCCGGCACGCTGTCCGGATCGCTCTACCGCGACCCGAGTTCGGCCGTCGTCCGCTGGGTCGCCGCGAACCCCGGCGACTCGCGTACCGCCGTCATCCGGGACAAGATCGCGAGTCAGCCGCAGGCTCGCTGGTTCGCCAACTTCAACCCGTCGACCGTGCAGTCCGAGGTCTCCGGGTTCATCGGTGCCGCCAACGCGGCGCAGCAGATCCCGGTGCTGGCGGTCTACGAGATCACCAACCGGGACTGCGGCGGGGCCAGCGCCGGTGGGGCGCCGGACCTCAACCAGTACCAGACGTGGGTGTCCAACTTCGCGAGAGGGCTGGGCAACCAGACCGTCATCATCATCCTGGAAACCGACTCGCTCGCCCTGCTGACGTGCCTGAGCAGCGCCGAGATCAGCGCGCGCAACCAGGCGATCTCGACGGCCACGCAGACCATCAAGTCGGGCAACTCCAACGCCAAGGTGTACCTCGACGCCGGTCACTCCACCTGGAACAGCGCGGGTGAGACGGCCAATCGGCTCCGGGCGGCCGGCGTGCAGTACGCCGACGGCTTCTTCAGCAACGTGTCGAACTACAACTCCACCTCCAACGAGGCGAACTTCGGCCGGGCGGTCATCTCCGCCCTCAACGGCATGGGCATCTCGGGCAAGCGCCAGGTCATCGACACCAGCCGCAACGGGGGCGCCAGCGGCGACTGGTGCGGCGACGACAACACCGACCGGCGCATCGGGCAGTACCCGACGACAAACACCGGCGACAGCAACATCGACGCGTACCTCTGGGTGAAGCCGCCGGGGGAGGCGGACGGCTGCCGCTACACGGCCGGTTCGTTCCAGCCCGACCTGGCCTACAGCCTGGCCAACGGCGTACCCAATCCGCCCACCACCGCGCCGCCGACGACGGTTCCCCCGACCACGACCCCGCCGACGACCGCGCCGCCGACCACGGCTCCTCCCACCACCGCACCGCCGACCACGGCTCCCCCCACCACGCCGCCGCCGACCGGTAACGGCTGCGCCGCATCGGTGACGGTCAACCAGTGGTCCGGTGGCTTCACCGCGAGCGTGACGGTCACCGCCGGCGCTGCGGCCATCAACGGCTGGACCGTGACCATCACGCTGCCCGGCGGCGCGGCGGTCACCAGCGTCTGGAACGCCCAGGCCGCCGGCACCAGCGGAACCGTCCGGTACACCAACGTGAGCTACAACGGACAGGTCGGCGCCCGGCAGTCGACCAACTTCGGCTTCCAGGGCACCGGCACCGGCCCGAGCGCGACGGCCACCTGCGCGGCCAGCTGACCCCACCCGATGCCGCGGCCCGGCGCGGAGGACCACTCTCCGCGCCGGGCCGGACCGCCGGTGACCTTGTGGCAGCCGGTCGGGCCGGCGACGGCCGGACGGCGGTAAACCTCTCGGGGTTCACCGCCGTCCGGGTCGAGTCACGTCGTCAGCCTGCGTGGCCGGCACCGGGACAACGCCCTGCACCATCAGGCACCGGCGTCACTGGGCGACCGGCGTCGAGCGCCCCCTGTCCACGGTGTACGCGCCCGCAGAGATCACACCGAGGGTCGTGGGGGTCAGCGTCAGCGAGACAACGCCGCCAGGCAGCACGCGCGCGCTCCCTTCGGAGGTTGCGAATGTCGCGGACGTCGACCCGTCCGGGAACAGGCGTTTTCCGGTTCCGACGACGACCGGGTACTGGAGCAGCCGGTAGAGGTCGACAAGTCCGGCCTGGTGCAGCGCCTGCACGAGCTTCCAGCTGCCGTGAACCTGGAGTTCCTTGCCGGGGAGCCCCTTGAGCCGGCGCACGTTGTCGACGATGCCGGTGCGGAGGACCGTCGTCGGGCTCCAGTCGGCGTCCTTGTCCGTCAGCGTCTTGCTGACGACGTACTTCGGCAGCGTATTCAGCTTGGTGGCGATCAGGTCGCCAGGTGCGGTGACCTTCGGCCAGTACCCGCCGAGCAGTCCATAGCTCGTACGGCCGAAAAGGAATGCGTCCGCCTCACGGAACCAGCCCTCGACTACCTCGTTGGTGTGCACGGATGCGTGCGGGACGAGCCACCCGCCGCGGTCGAAGCCGCCCGAGCGGTCCTCGTCAGGTGCTCCCGGTCCTTGCATGATTCCGTCGAGGCTGACGAAGACGTTGACGCTGAGCAGCACGGTTCTCCTCCGAATTCCGGATCGCGGACAGCCGTCGGGGCGGCCGGCAAACGGAGGTTAGCTGCCTGGCCACGGGCAGTTCTTGTACAAGAACGACAGCTTTGCGTCGTCGCCCGCCTGCAGCCCCCGCGCGGTGCGCCCGACGTAGCGCCGCAGCGCATGTGCCAGGTGAGCTTGGTCGAAGTACCCCAGCGCCTCGACGACCGTGTGCCAGTCGCGCCCATCGCGCAGCATCGTGGCCGCGGCGTTCACGCGGTCGATCTGCGTCACAGCGGTTTGCGAGAGGCCAGTGATCGCGCGGTACTGCCGCTGAAGGGTTCGTTTGGACGGGTGGCCCTCGGGGTGCCCGGCGAAGTGCCCCTCAACCTTCAGACGTGATCGCACCAGCAGACCTGCGTCCCGCAGGCGCCGGACAAACTGCTCGACGTTCTCGTACGTCGGCGCTTCCCAGTCCTCGCCGCCGATGACCACCCGGCCCGAGCCCGTCACTGGGAAGGGCGCGAACCCGTCGACGATCGAGGCTGCCGGATGCGGCCGAAGAACGGTGCCGAGCGTGAGCCGGATACCGAGGAACTCGGCGTCCGGCGGGACCGGCGCAATAGTCGCGCTGGTCTCCGGCCCGCGCAGGCTGGCGAGTAGATACCCCTGCATCCGCGTGAATATCAGTTGGCAGCACGTGCGCGCCGCGGATGTCATCGTGTCTTCGGCTTCGCTGCGGGTGCGCCACACATGGCTGACGATGCTCGCGTCCGTCTCGGCGTCACGATGCTCGAATCGCAAGCGCAAGGGCTCCTCCAGTCACCGGCCACCTGATCCGGATTACATCGATCTGACAGGCCTTGCCCGGTCAGTAGACGTAAGGATCGCAGTCGAGCCAGAGATTAAGGCTGCTCAGTCGCCGCATCGTCAACGGGCCCATCGTTATGGTCGGCGCGTCACCGTCTGAACGGGGCCGTCATCCGGATTGGCCGCGACCTGCGACCTGCGCGGATCAGCAATCCGGCTGTGGATAGCATCGCTTTTGTGGCAGATCTCCATGTACTTCGTGTGTTCTGCGGTCCCGGCGGTACGTACGGAAACCAGCTCGGCGTTGTTCTTGACGGCGATGCCGTGGCCGCTGGGCAGGACCGCCAGGCCGTGGCCGCACGGCTGGGCTACAGCGAAACCGTCTTCGTCGATGATGCCGGCACCGGGGTCGTCGACATCTACACGCCGAGCGTGCGACTGCCGTTTGCCGGGCATCCCCTGGTGGGCACGTCCTGGCTGCTGAGTCGGTTCCGCGCCAGGCCGGAACTCCTACGCCCGCCGGCGGGCACGGTGCCAACCTGGCAGGACGGCGAGTTCACCTGGATCAGGGGACACGCGCGGTGGGCGCCCGACAGGCGCATGCAGCAGTACGCCTCAGCCGAGGAGGTCGAGGCGTTGCCGGGTCCGCCGCCAGGTGACGGGTGGCTGTACGCGTGGGCGTGGCAGGACCAGGCCGCCGGTCGGGTGCGTACCAGGGGATTTCCCCGCCGGGGCGACGCCATCGTCGAGGATGAAGCCACCGGAGCGTCCGCGATCGTGCTCACCGCCGAGCTGCGCCGGGCGCTGGACATCATGCAGGGCAAGGGATCGCAGATCCTGACTCGACCAGGTCCGAACGACACCGTCGAGGTGGGCGGCCGGGTCATCCTTGAGGAAACCCGCTCCCTCTGAACGTGCCACCCGCACCGCACCCGAGCCAGGCCGGAGAATATCCGCACGTGCCGCATCAAGCCGTGGACAGAGGCGCGCCCCGCAGGCCGATGAACGCCTGCGGGGCGCGCCTCTGTGCCGAACAGTCACTCACTGTTCGCGGCAGAACTCCTCAATGGGGTAGCCGACGTGCCGGTCGGCGGTGGGCAGGTGGCCCAGGATCCGGTCCCCGGGCTGCAGTTCGGTCGAGTTGAGCACCACCGCGTCGGGCCCGAGCACCCGCACGTGCCAGTCGTCCTGAAGGATCAGGTTGACCATTTGCCCGTTCGGCGCGACCGCGTCGATGGAGATCAGTGGCCGGGTCTCGATCTTGACTCGGCCGACCGTGACCAGCCGGGTCTGGCCCTTGGTGTTCACCGCGAGCACCTTGCTGCCCGCCTCCAGCTCGCTCAGGTAGTGCGTCCGCCCGTCCGCCGCGACGGTGTACGAGTGGATGGCGCCGGCGTTCACCCGGAACGGCCGGGTCGGCATGTACGGCAGGGGATGCGTCTCGCTGACGCAGAGCACCATTCCCTTGGAGTGGGAACCCACCAGGATCCCCTCGTCCTGCCCGAAGTACGTGCACGTGTCCACGCAGGCGCGCTCGCCCATGCCCACGTGCTGCGTCCGGGTGACCTCCAGCTCCACCAGCGGGATCTCACCGTGCTGGCCGGTCGCCGCGCGGCGCAACGCCGTGGCGTCCCCCACCGACCGGGCGGCCATCAGCACCCCGTCGGAGCCGACCTCCAGCACTCCGAAGAGAATCTCGGCCTCGGTCACGTCGTGGGCCACCGTCACGATCGTCCCCTCGGCCTCGGCCGCCGCGGCGAGCACGATCTCCAGCGGGATCTTGGTGGGGTCGCGGAAGTCCAGGACCGCGACCTCCTCCTCCCGGGCCGCCGTACAGGCCTCGGCGAGGGACGGCGCGTCGACGATCTCGACGTAGCGACCGAAGCGCACACCGGGGTGCGCCGCCCGTTGCGCGGCCCGATGCGCGGCCCGCTCCGGGCTCGGGTCGGGCAGCACCACCGTGTCGGCCTCCCCGAGGTGGTCCGGCAACTCACCGCCGGGCAGCAGCAGAACCTTGCCCAGCGTCGGTGGCAGGCCCGCGAAGGCCGCCGGGTCGGACGCCACCACGGCGTCCAGGCCCTGGTGTACGGCCTCCTCGACGATGGCCGCGGTCGCCTCGCCAGCCGCCCGAATGTCAAGCCAGCACAGTCTGTTGCCCGTCATGGTGTCCTCCCTCTAGGTCGTCGATCTGTTCCATCGGGTAGCGATGCACCAGCCGCGCCACCCTGCGCGCCAGTTGCTCCGGGTCATGGGCCTGGAAGAGGTTGCGACCCATCGCCACTCCGGCGGCCCCGCCGGCCAGCGCGTCGGCGACGAAGCGCAGCAGTTCGGCCTCGCTGCCCCGTCGCGGCCCGCCGGCCACCAGGACCGGGATCGGGCAGATGCTGGTGAGGTCGAGCATCCCCGCCACCGAGCCGGGATAGACCGTCTTGACCAGGTCGGCGCCGAGGTCTGCGGCGATGGTGACCGCGTGTGCGAGCAGGGCCGGGTCGCGAGGATCCTCGATTCGCGGCCCGCGCGGGTACATCATCGCCATCAGCGGCAGGTTCCACCGGTCGCACGAGTCGGCGATCCGGGCCAGGTCCTGGATCTGTTGGTGCTCCTGCCGCGAGCCGAGGTTGACGTGCACGCTGACCCCGTCGGCACCGAGGCGGATCGCCTCCTCCACGGCCGTGACGACGTATTTGGCGTCGGGGTCGGGAGCCTGACTGGTGCTCGCGTTCAGGTGCACGATGAGCGACATGTCGGCGAACCTGTCCGGTCCGATGTGTCGCATGCTGCCCTTGTGCACCACGACCGCGTCGACACCGCCGCCGGCGAGCTGGCCGACGAGCCGGTCGATGGGTTGGCTTGGCGTCACCACCGGACCGTCGGCGATGCTGTGGTCGACCGGCGCGACGACCAGGCCGGCGGTGCTGTGATGGTGCAGTCGGCGTAGTCGCAACGACCGTGCCGAATGGCTGTGTAGTGGCATTCTCATCCTTCCTGTCCCGAAGGTGTGCGGCCCGGTCCGGTGGGCCGGGAGTCTCTTTCGAGCAGGTCAGGATCAGACGACTCTGAATTGGGCCATCATGCCCATCCCGCTGTGGTCGACCATGTGGCAGTGATAGGGGTACACACCGCGCCAGGTGTTGAAGGTCGCCTGTAGGCGTACCGACTGGCCGGGAAAGATGGTCACGGTGTCCTTCAGGCCGGACTCGGTGGGGTCGGCCGGGTTGGGCCCGCGATCGAGCACCCGGAACTGCACCAGATGCATGTGGAAGTTGTGGGGAATGGTGGTGTTCGCATTCGTTACCGTCCATTCCTCGGTGGTGCCCCAGGCGATGGTGGTGTCGATCCGGTCCGGGTCGAAGACCTTTCCGTCGATGTACGCCCGGTGGCCCGTCCCCGGTTCGTCCATCCGCAACTCCACCTGCCGCCGTACCGTCGGGGTGGGTAGCGTCGGCAGCGTGCGCAGCCGGGCCGGCACCGCGCTGCGATCCCGCGCTGTTGCCGGTACGACGTCGAAGCGCATGACCTGACCGACCTGGTCCGTCGGTCCCGGGCCCATGAGGTTCTCCAGCACCACCGAGCTGCCCGGTGCGTAGCGGGCGAAGTCGACCACCACCTCCAGCCGCTCCCCAGGGGACAGCAGCAGGTACGGCGTGTCGACCGGCGCCTCCAGCAGCCCGCCGTCCGAGCCGATCACGTTGAAGATCCCGCTGTCGGCGAGCCGCAGCAGGAAGATGCGCATGTTGCTGGAGTTGACCAGGCGCAGCCGGTACCGCCGCGCCTGCACCTCGAAGCGGGGCGTCGGCCGACCGTTGACCAGGATGGTGTTCCGGTTCTCGACGTCGTCCATGGTCCAGACCAGCTGCGCCTCGGCGTCGAAATGCGCGTCACGCAGCACCAGCGGGACGTCGAACCGGCCGCGCGGCAGCGGCAGGGCCTCCTCGGTGGCGTCGGTGAGCAGGTAGAGGCTGCTCAGACCGCGGTAGAGGTGCTCGGCCTCCATGTGGTGGGCGTGGTCGTGCATCCACAGGGTCGCGTGCGGCTGATGGTTGGGGTAGGTGTAGACGCGCTCCCCGCCGGGGGCGATCGTCACACCGCCGGAACCGTCGTCGTCCGGCGTGGTCGCCCCGCCGTGCAGGTGCACCGCGGTCGGCATGTCGAGCCGGTTGCGCTGCCGGACCACCACCCGGCGACCGGAGCGGGCCCGGATGGTGGGGCCGGGCAGGTCACCGTTGTAGGTGTAGACCTCGGTGCGGGTGCCGGGCAGGATCTCCAACCGGCGGCGGTGCATCATGACCGAGTAGTAGTCGGTGGTGGCCGTACGACGGACCGGTCGCAGTGTCTGAGGCACCGTGAGCGGCACGGTGAACGGCGCCGGGACGGTGGCCGGCGGTGCGACGGTGGCCGCCGCGGCGGGCGTGGCCGCCAACCGGTCGGCGAGGCTGGCGAGGCCACCGGTCGCGCCGAGGATGCCCGACGCCGCACCGAGGCGCAGCAACTGACGACGAGTGGACACGGTGGTCCTTTCCGATAACGGGGTGGTGCGAATTCCGGTGCATCCGGCGGCCCGGTCCGGGCCATTGCGCCACGCCTTGATGATGGGGCGCGAACGGCCTTCCGTAACGGGTCGCCGGGTCGGTCGGGGACACTTGTCATCGTCCCGCTGACGTTCCGTCATGTGCGTTTTTCACAGCCGCCCACAAAGCGGGGTGACACTTGTCAGCGGATCGTTTCCAGCGCTTTCCCACGGTGCTCCGAAGCCCGGATGATCCGAGGCGGAACGGCCGCCGGCAGTCGGCGGAACGCTCATCCGAACCGGCACCAGTGGACGGTTTCCGATGCCTATGGGAGGTCATGGAGATGCTGGCTGACGCCGTGCCACCGCACACCGTGGAACTGGACACCACCGGCGTGACTGGTCTGCGCCTGTACACCCGTGGGCCGGTGAGCCTGCCCTGGCTCGCCGACCACGTCGTACCGGTCGCGCGGACTCTCGCCGAGGGCAGTGGACGCATCGTCTACCTCAGGCGGGGCTGGTTGCACGGCCCACACGTGGACATCATCGCCCGGCGCGCCTTCGGCCCGCCGCCGCCATGGCACTCCATCGCCGCGCGGCTCGACGCCGGGCCGCTGGATCCCGCCACCGCACTAACCGAGGAGGTGTACCTGGCACAGGCAGAGGAGTTCGGCCGGCTGGAGGGGCTGCCGCAGCCGTACGGCACCTTGCGGACGCACGGCCTGGTGGAGTTCCTCTGGGCCGCCGGCATGGAGGAACCAGCGCCGGCGTTCAACCAGCTCAAGGATGTGGTGCGCAGCACGCTCGGCCGACCGCTGATGCGCCTGGTCGACGAGCTGTCCGCCCACCCGGAACGGGCGACCGTACGCCTCGCCGAGGCATTCGTCGCGCTCGCCGACACGCACGCCCTCGGCACCGCGTACGGGGCGCTCTCGTTGCGCTGGCACGCGGAGGCCTTCCTGGCCTGGGCGAAGCCGGCCGGCAAGGTCCGGACCACCTTCGCCAACCGCCTCGCCAAGGAGGCCGACCAGATCCGGCAGGTGGTCGCCGACCGGCTCGCCGACGCGCCGTCGGCGGCCGCGTCGGGCTGGCGGGCCTCGCTCGGCTACTGCGCCGGCGCGCTCGACAACGCGGCCGCGAGCGGGGTGCTCACCCCGGACCTGGTCGACTCGGTGGGCCCGGACGGTGGGCCGCGGCGGCGCCTCGCCGGTGAACCCGACAGCGACTTCCACCGGGCGGTGGGGGAGTCGGGCGTGACCGAGTCTCCGTCGCCGTTCTTCGCCTCGTACAGCTTGCTGACGAACCTGTTCTACCAGCAGTTGCCGCTGCTGACCGTGTCCCCGCTACAGCGCTACTACATGTGCCACGCGGTCGCGGAGACCATCGACGACGTGCTGGGAGAACCCTGGCAGGATCGCCTGCGCAGCCAGCGCTGGAACCTCACCGCCTTCGCCCACTGACGCCCGGCGTCCACAGCGCCGGTCCACTGCGCCCGATCCACGGCCTCGGCCGAGGGTCGGGCGCAGTCGCCTGTGTCGGACTCCGCACGGCCGTGCCGACCGACGCATCACCGTGTCGGACTCCGCACGGCCGCGCCGACCAACGCGGCGCCATGCCGGACGACGCATCGCCGTGCCGACCGTGGCGGTCCCGTTGCCCATCGGTCAGCGCGACCCGCAGGCGGACCCGGAAGGGCTCACCCTGGCCACCATCCAGGGGCGCCGGACGCCACCCGTCCAGACGGCCGTACGCCCCTCGACAGACCCGGGAGGGCCACCGAGGGGCGCGTTCCACCGTGAGCGCGATCCAGCTGCGTGAGCACGTCCCTGCCCCGATGACGGGGCGCCGGCTTCCACGCCGTGCCGCGCTCCTGCGTCGACCAGGGTCCCGCAGCCGCAGCCGCAGCCGCAGCCGCAGCCGCAGCCGCAGCCGCAGCCGCAGCCGCAGCCGAGAACGGCGACGTCCGGGCGGCGAGCTCCGGAACCAGGGCCGGAACTCACCGTCCGGACGCCGCCGTGCTGGCGGGCCGGTACGGCCGCGGATCACTCCGGGCGCGGGTCCCAGCGGAACCGGCGGACGGCGATCAGGGTGCCGAGCACACCCCAGGCGAGCAGCACGCCGTGCTGTTTCCAGTGCAGGCCGTCGCCGGTGGTGAACGCCGACAACAGTGCATCGTTGAACGGCTTCACGGGCAGCAGCCCGGCAAGGGTGTTCAACGTGTCGGAGTGGATGGGGAAATAGCTTCCGGAGATGAACACGAGCGGGAACTGCACGAACTGCACCACCGCGGGGGCCGCCTCCGAGTTGCTGACCAGAGAGGCGACCGCCGCACCCAGGGCGCAGTAGCAGACCGAGCCCAGCAGCAGCGTGACACCGACCGAGGCCCAGTCGGAGGGCATCGGCGCGTCGTACAGCGCGCCCACGCCGACCACCAGAATGACGTCGATGACGCTGACCATCAGGCAGTGTGCGAGGAGCCCGGCGAAGTAGATCCAGGCCGGCAGCGGGGTGGCGTGCAGTCGCTTGAGCACTCCGGTCTGCCGTCGGGCGGCGAGCGCGATGGCGAGCTGGCCGTAGCAGGCCCCGAGCACCGACACGGCGGCGATGGTCGCCGTGTAGTACTGCATGCCGGTGCGGCCGTAGAAGAAGTCACTGGCCTCCCCGCCACCGAAGACGGCACCGATGATGGCGATGAACGCGAGCGGGAAGATGAACGTGAAGATCATGGCCTGCGGGTTGCGCCAGAACGACAGCTGCTCGTACCGGATCTGGTGCAGCAGCACGGCCAGGTCGTTGCGGCGACGGCCGGACGGGCCGTCGGCGGTCTCGTCGGTGACGCCGACGGCGACGGGATTCAACGTGGTCATGCTGCCCTCCGGTTCCTGCGGCGCTGCCGACGTTGCGTGGACGCGGCTTCGGGCCGGCCGGCGGCGTCGCCGGTCAGGCTCAGGTAGACGTCCTCGAGGGTGGGCTGCTCCACCGTCAGTCGGTGCAGCGACGTTCCGCGTTCCAGCGCCCAGCCGGTCAGCCGGTGCAACGCCCCGGTGGCGTCGTCCACCTCGAGGGTCACGCTCGTCTCGTCGATTTCGGTGGGGACGACGGGCAGCTCCTCCGGTGCCACCCCGTCGGGCCGGGCGAAGCGGATCCGGGTACGGGCGGTGTCTCGGCCACCGATCGTCTCCGGGGTGCCCTGTGCCACCACGCGGCCCGCGTTGAGCACCACGATCTGATCGGCGAGCGCCTGCGCCTCGTCCATGTAGTGGGTGGTCAGCACGACGGTGGTGCCGAGATCGCGCAGGCTGCGGACGACCTCCCACGCGCCGCGGCGGGCGGTCGGATCGAAACCCGTGGTGGGCTCGTCGAGGAAGAGCAGCTTCGGGTCGCCGATCACGCCGAGGGCGAGGTCCAGCCGGCGTTTCTGCCCGCCGGAGAGGTCCTTCACCTTGGCGTCGCGCTTCTCGCCGAGTCCGACGAGCTCGATCACCTCGTCCACGTCACGTGGGGCCGGGTAGTAGCCGGCGCTGCGGGCGATCGTCTCCCGGACACGCAGGTGCGGTTCCACCGCGATGTCCTGGAGCACCAGGCCGACCCGCTCCCGCAGCCAGCGTCGTTCGGCCCGGTCGCCGGGGTCACGGCCCAGCACCTCCACGCGGCCGGCGTCGCGGCTGCGGAAGCCCTCCAGAATCTCCAGTGTGGTGGTCTTGCCGGCGCCGTTCGGGCCGAGGAGGGCGACGATCTCCCCCTGCTCGACCGTGAAGCCGATGCCGGCCACGGCCTCGTGGTCGCGGTACCGCTTGCGCAGTCCGTCCACGACCAGGGCGCTCATCGGGGGTGCTCCGGTGCTGTCACGGTTGTTCCCTTTCGATTGGTTTTCCCGGACGCTAGGGCGCCCGGCGGCCGGAAAGCGGCGTCGCTGACCGACATCACCGCAGGCCGGGACAGATGTCACAGGCCGGTCAGAGCCAGCCCTGCTCGTAGGCGATGCGGGCGGCGTCGAAACGGTTGCGCCCCTTGAGCTTGCGCATCGCGGAGGAGGAGAGGTTGCGGACCGTCCCGGCGGAGAGGAAGAGCTCCTTCGCGATCTCCTTCACCGAGGCGCCGCCGACGGTGAGGCTGAGGATCTCCCTCTCGCGGTGGGACAGGGCCTGCGCCCGCGCCCCAGGCGGCCCGATCAGGGCCGGGTCGATGGTGAGGCAGCCGGCGGCCACCCCGCGGACCGCGCCGACCAGGTGGGACAGGCGTGCGTGTTTCGGGATCACGCTGAGCACGCCCGCCTCCACCGCGCGATCCACCAGGGCTCGGGTGGGCGCGGCGGCGATCAGCGCGACGCCGCAGGAGGGGAGTGCCTCGCGTACCTGACGGGCGAGTTGCAGGCAGTCGGTGCCGGCCATCCCCATGCTCAGGATCACGATGGAGGGACGCAGCTGCCGGACCGTGGCGACCACGTGCTGGCCACCGTTGACGAGACCGACGATCTCGAAGCCCGGGACCGTCCGCAGCGTCTCCGCGAACGCGTCCAGGACCAGAGCGTGGTCGTCGCAGACGACAATTCGAATGCTCATTGGGCCACCCCGCTGGTGAGAGAATTCGTCGGTGGCCGGCGCTGCCGAGGCCAATTCGACGTTGCCCAAAAGCATGGCGACGCGACCGCGATCGGAACAGTGCGCCGATCCTGAGGCGAGCATGAAATTGCACAGTCGGCGAGCCTGAAAATCTCATGCCGCGACCACGTGTGTTTTTCACATCGGGTCGGTGACGTCGGCACTGGTGCGGACGCCCTCGCGACGACACGATTTTCCCATCGCAGGGCGAGTCGATCCCCTGCCTCACCTGGAACGAGGATCACCATGGCGCACTCATCCGCACCCGCCAGCGACGCCCGTGTGGCGGGCACCACCGCCAACGCTTTCCGTGGCCTCGCCGGTGCGAGCTCCGGCCTGCGGATCAGCCAGCACGACGCGTGGACGACGTCCGACACACCGGCCACCGCCTTCACCTGGATCTGTCTGGCGGACGCCGCCCTCGACGAGCGGGCCGCCTGAGATGACCGGGGTCGCGGAGCCGTCACTTGTGGGCTTCCGGCGGCACCTGCGCCCGGAGGTTGTCGCCGGCGAGGCGACGTACCTCTTCTCGGAGCACGGTGTGACGGCCGTCCAAGCGGCCCGGATGGAACACCTCACCCCGCTGCTCGACGGCACCCGCGACGTGGCGACCGTGCTGCGGGAGGCACCGGAGGAATGCGCGGGCCTGGTCCGCGACCTGGCCGAGGCCGGGTTGCTCGTCGCCCGTACGCCAACTGTCGGACAGCACGACCCGCGAGCCGTGGCGTACTGGGAGTCGGCCGGGCTGGACAGCGGTGCCGCGACCTCCGCCCTGACCAGCGCCGCCGTCCGCGTCCAGGCCGTGGGCGGGGTCGACGACACGGCGGTACGCGAGGCCTGCACCACCACCGGCCTCACCCTGATGACCGGCGAGGGCGCCGCCGACCTCGACGTGGTGCTCTGCGCCGACTACCTCGACGCCGAGCTGGCCGCGGTGGACCGGCGGCAGAGCGAGACCGCCCGACCCTGGCTGCTGGCTCGCCCGGTCGGCACCCAGCTCTGGATCGGCCCGGTGCTGCAACCGGGTCAGGCCTGCTGGCACTGCCTCGCGCACCGGCTCTGGTTGCATCGACGGGCCGAGGCGTACGTGCAGCGCGTCCTCGGACGGGTCGGGCCGGTGCCTCGTCCCGTCGCCGCCGTGCCGCCGTCGACCGCCGTCGCCGCCCAACTCGTCGCCCTCGAGGCGACGAAGTGGCTGGCCGGCCACCGCTACGCCGGGCAGCAGGCGGTGTGGACTGTGGACACCCTCACCCTCGACGGGCGGCATCATGAGCTGCGGGCCCGCCCGCAGTGCCCCTCCTGCGGCGACCCGCAGCTGGTCCGCGAGCGCACCCGCCGCCCGGTCACTCCGGTCAGCCGGCCCAAGGCGTCGACCGACGGCGGCGGCCACCGGGCGCTCTCACCGGAGCAGGTGTGGCAGCGGTACGAGCACCTGGTCAGCCCGGTCACCGGGCTGGTCCGGGAGATCCGCCGGGACCCGCACGGGCCGGAGTTCCTGCACTCCTACCGTGCGGGCGCCAACCTGGCCCTGGACGTGCGCGGCCTGGACGACCTGCGCCGCGGTCTGCGCAGCGAACACGGCGGCAAGGGCACCACCGCCGAGCAGGCTCGGGTGAGCGCGCTCTGTGAGGCGCTGGAGCGCCAGTCCGGCACGTTCCACGGCGACGAGTTGCGCATCCGGGGCCGCTTCGCCGAGCTGGGCGACGAGGCCATCCACCCCAACTCGGTGCAGTTGTTCCACGATCGCCAGTACGCCGACCGCGCGGCCTGGAACACCCGGCACTCGGCGTTTCAATACATCGGTCCCCGCTTCGACGAGCAGGCCGAACTGGACTGGACGCCGGTGTGGTCGCTGACCGCCGGGCGGCAGCGCCTGCTCCCCACCGCCCTGCTCTACTACGGCACCCCGGCGGAGGCCAGCCAGCGCTGCCTGCGGGCCGACTCGAACGGCAACGCCGCCGGAGCGAGCCTGGAGGACGCGATCTGCCAGGGCTTCTTCGAGCTGGTGGAGCGCGACGCGGTGGCGCTGTGGTGGTACAACCGCACCCGGCAGCCGGGGGTGGACCTCGACGCCTTCGCCGACGGGTGGATGGTCGAGCTGCGGCAGGTGCACCGCCGGCTGCGCCGCGAGGTGTGGGCCCTGGACCTGACCGCCGACCTGGGCGTGCCGACGTTCGTGGCGCTGTCCCGGCGGACGGACAAGCCGGCGGAGGACATCGTCTTCGGCTTCGGTGCGCATCTCGACCCGACGGTGGCGCTGCGCCGGGCCCTGACGGAGGTCAACCAGCTGCTGCCCGCCGTGGTGGAGGTGGACGCGGACGGACATGGGTACGCCTGCGACGACCCGGAGGCCCGCCGCTGGTGGGCCAGCGCGACCGTGGCCAACCAACCCTGGCTGAGGCCGAACGCCGAGGTGTCGGCCCGTACGCCCGCCGACTACGGCTACGTCCCGGGCACCGACCTGCGCGACGACGTCCGCACGGTGCAGCGGGCGGTGGCGGCGCACGGCCTGGAGTTGCTGGTGCTCGACCAGACACGACCGGACATCGACCTGCCGGTGGTGAAGGTGCTCGTACCGGGACTGCGGCACTTCTGGGCCAGGTTCGCGCCGGGGCGCCTCTACGACCTGCCGGTCCAACTCGGCCGGCTCGAGACCGCCACCCGCTACGAGGACCTGAACCCCATCCCGATCTTTGTCTGATCCACTGGCGCGTCGCCGGAGCGAGGAGGGCCCAGGTGAACAGCCACATTTCGTGGTGGCAGCCCGGCCGGCAGGTCAGGACGGTCGCACTCTGGTCGTTCCCGGAGGACGTGCTCGTGGAGACCGGCGCCCCGGACGGCAGCGTGCTGCTGCTGACCCGGTGGGGTGAGATCCGGGTGGACGATCCGGACCCGACGACTGTGGAGTCGCTGCGTCGGATGAGCTTCGGCCCGGTGTCCCTGGAGAACGTTCTCCAGGGTGTCGCGGAGGACGGCGTCGAGGACCGGCGTCGCCGGCTGTCCGCGCTGCTGGACCGCCTTCAGCATGTGGTGGTCCGGTCGGTGGGGCTGGACGACGGCCTCGGTCCGTGGCTCTCGGCTGTGCCGCTGACCCCGAGCGCGGTGTTCTGTTTGGCGCCGCCGCCCGTGGACCGCCCGGTGTGGCTCTCCCCGGCGGTCCAGACTCGCCGCGAGTCGGGTGCTCTGGTGCTGGAGTTGCCCGGCAGCGCGTACCGGGTGGTCCTGCACCGCCCGGACGGCGGCCCGCTGGTCGAGGCGCTGGCCGTGCCGCGCACCCTGGCGGGGCTGACGGCGGCCGTCGGACTGCCGGCGGCGCTGGTCGGCGAGGCGGTGGCGCATCTGCTCGCGACGGGCGTGGCGGTCGCAGGCGCGCATACCGAGCGGGCGGCGGCGACCAGTGGGGACGGGCAGTCCGCGGGGCGGGCGTACGAATGATGCTGCCCCCCGCTCGGGCGGCGCAGACCTTAACATCAGGTTCCGCCGTTATCGCGGATCCGCCGCGAGGGCGTGACCGCATACGCTCGCGCGGAGAAGATCGGCGCTCGGGGGGCGTGCACATGGACCGGACACCACCAGACGATTCGAGACCGCCCAACGACGACGTGCGCACCGGACCCACGGCGTCGCGACTGGCCCGGGCCGTGGTCGCCACCGTCGTCACCGGGCTCAGCCTGGTCGCGCTGCTCAACATCATCGAGGCGGCACAGGAGCCGCGTGCGGTCGTGCTCGCCCTGGTGTCGATGGGCGGCCTTCTGTCACTGCAGCTGTTCTTCCTGACCGATCGGGCTCGTCGGCTCGCCGGGCCGGCCCGTTTGGGGCTGCTCATTGCCCAGTCGCTGCTCGGTTTCCTGCCGTTCCTCGTCTTCGGCCAGTCCTGGGTCGGGATGCCGGGCTTCGTCGCGGGCAGCTTCCTGCTGATGCTGGCGCCTCCCCGCTCGGTCGTGGCCTTCGCGGCGACGGTGTTCGGCACCATGGTGATCCAGTCGGCGATGACCACAGAGGTCCTGCTCGTGGCGTACACGACGGTGTCCACGGTGCTGACCGGCCTCATCGTCTACGGGTTGTCCCAGATGTCCATCCTGGTCGGTGAACTGCACACGACCCGCACCGAACTGGCCCGGTTGGCGGTGATCCGGGAACGACTCCGCTTCTCCCGTGACCTGCACGACCTGCTCGGCTACAGCCTCTCCGCGGTCACCCTCAAGAGCGAGTTGACCCGGCGCCTGGTGGTCCGCAACCCGGACCGGGCGCTCGCCGAACTGGACGACATCCTGGGCATCTCACGGCAGGCGCTGGCTGACGTACGAGAGCTCGCCAGCGGCTACCGCGACATGTCGCTGGGCGACGAGGCCCGCTCGGCGCAGTCGGTGCTGGCCGCCGCCGGCATCCGGGTACGGATGGAGATCGATCATCCCGCGCTGCCGCAGGCGGTCAGCACCGTGCTCGCCACCGTGCTCCGCGAGGGGGTCACCAACCTGCTGCGGCACAGCAGGGCGCGCAACTGCGAGGTGCTGGTCAGCGAGCAGGGCGGGCGCGTGCTCTTCACCATCGCCAACGACGGCGCCGACCAGGGGCCCGGCCTGCCGTCCGAGCACGGGGGCAGCGGGTTGCGCAACCTCGCCGACCGGGCCGGGGCACTCGGCGGCCGCCTGGTCACCTGCTGCTCTCCGGACGGTTGGTTCCGGCTCCGGGCGGAGCTGCCGGTCAGCCTGCCCGCCGCCGTGGAGGCACCCGCCCAGCTCGCGTCCTGACCGGCCGGGAGGCCGGGTCAGAGCCAGCCGGCCTCGCGGGCGATCCGGATCGCGTCGATCCGGTTCCGGGCGTTGAGCTTCGTCACCGCGGTGGTCAGGTAGTTGCGGACGGTCCCGGGGGACAGGAACAGCCGCGTGGCGATCTCGGTCGGCTCGGCGCCCTTCTCGGTGAGCCGGAGCACTTCGGCCTCACGGGTGGTCAGCGGGCATTCGGCGCTGTCCCAGGCGGCGAGCACCAACTGCGGGTCGACCACCCGGCGGCCCGCCGCCACCCCCCGGATCGCGTCGGCCAGGATCTCCGGCGGGGCGTCCTTGAGGATGAAGCCGGCGACGTGCGCCGCCATCGCCCGGCGCAGGTTGCCCGGCCGGCCGAGGCTGGTCAGCATCAGGCAGCGGCAGCTCGGCAACTGCTCGTGCAGTAGACCTGCCGCGGTCAGCCCGTTGATTCCCGGCAGGTCGATGTCGAGCACCGCGACGTCCGGCCGTTGCGCCAGCGCCGCCGGCAGGATGTCGTCACCCGACGCCACCTCGGCGACGACGTCGATGTCGGGCTCCAGGGCGAGGAGTGCCAGGAGGGCACCGCGGACCATGTTCATGTCCTCAGCGAGCAGAACCCTGATCGTCACCCGGCCAGCTTCGCATCAACGACGCCGACGTTAGGGGCCACTCGTCCGACCATCGCAGCTCTCCGGCCGACCATCGTCACGCGTTGACCATCCGGATGTTTCAACCCAACTGAACGGAGGGTCAGTCGGCTGCGGCGCGGAGGGCGACGCGGTCGGGTTTTCCCGACACGGTCAGCGGCAGCGCGTCGAGGAACGAGAAGCCGGCCGGCACGTGCGCCGGCGAGAGTCCGGCGGCGATGTGGTCGCGCAGCTGGGCGGCGCCACACCGGACCCCCGGACGCAGCTGCACCGCGGCGTGGGCGGTCTCGCCGTGGCGCGGGTCGCGTCGGTCGTACACGACGGCGTCGGCCACCGCCGGGTGGGCAAGGAGGACACGCTCCACGGTGGACGGATGAATCTTCAAGCCGTTCGCCTTGATCACGCTGCCGATGCGTCCGACGAGGTGAAGGTAGCCGTAGCGGTCGAAACGGGCCAGGTCGCCGGTGCGCAGCCAACCGTCGTGCATCGTCTGCGCGGTCAACGCCGGGTCGCCCAGGTAGCCGGCCATGGTGGTCGCCGCGCGTACCCAGACCTCACCGATGGTTCCGCGAGGCGTTGCGGTCCGCCCGTCGGCCTCGCGGACCTCCAGATCGACCCACGAGAAGGGTCGGCCGACGCTGGGGAGAAGCTCCGGCTCGGCGTGATCGAGCGGGGTGAGGGTGCACATGCCGCCGGCCTCGGTGCTGCCGTACAGCTGGGTCAGCCGTTCGCCGAAGAGCGTCACCGCCTGGGCGATCCGGGTCGGAGCGGCGAAGGTACCGCTGTAGAGCACCTGGCGCAGCGAGGGCAGCGCCCGCCGGGCGGCCTCCGGTCGGTCGACCAGTTGGTAGAGGTGCGGCACCGCCAGGTAGACGTCCGTCACCCGGTGCCGGACGACGGCGTCGACCAGGTCGTCCAGGGCGAAGCCGTCGCGGAGCACCACCGCGCCCCCGCCGATCAGGACCGCGTCGACCATGGTCGCCGTGGCGTGGCTGACCGGGGTCACCGACAGCATGGTCACCGGCCAGTCCGGCGAGCCGTCGCCTGCGGACACCCGGATCCGGGTGTCGCGGGCACCGAACGGCTGCTGCACCAGCTTCGGGTCACCGGAGCTGCCGCTGGTCAGGTCGACCACCGCGATGTCGTTCGGGTGCCAATCGGCGGTCGGAAGGCGACCCGACCGGTGTCGGCACAGGTCGTCAGCCGCCAGCACCGTCAGTGCGGGCGCCGCGGCGGCCAACTCCCGACCCCGCCCGGCGTTCGCCGCGTCGACCACGAGGGTGCGGGCACCGGTGGCGCGCAGCACCCGCAGGCGGGCAACTGTCGACAGATGCTCACCGTCGGCGCGGGCGTTCATCGAGCGCACGTGCGTGACGGTGGCACCGAGCAGGTGCGCGGCATACCGGGTGACCAGCATCGCCGGCACGTTCGGCTCGGTCAGCACCGCCACCGTCTCCCCGCGGGCCACGCCGGCGCGGGTCAGTCCGATGGCGGTCGCGAGGATCGCCGCAGCGAGTTCGCTACCGGTCGTCGCGCCCTCCGGTCGGTGCAGGACGGGCCGTCCGGGTCGCCGGTGCAGGGCGTCCAGCAGCCGCCGTACGTAGTGCGCCTCCCCGGTCTCCACCGTGACCTCCCGTCCGCAGGCTTCGCCCTCCGCCGAGGAGGCGGGGGCCCGGCCAGCCTCTACCCGGACCGCTCACCCGGGCCAGCGCCACCACGATGTCCGTCACGGATGCCGGTACAGGTGTCACGAAGCCGCCATGACCGGTGTCACCGGAGTGCGGTGCGAGCGTCATCCGTCGATGACGGCGGCAAGGGCGGCGGGTGACAGTGGCGGCGGCGCCTCGTTGCGTCGTGTCCGGCGAGGTCCGGCATCCGTGGCGGCGAGACCCGAAACCCAGCCCCGCGACGGATACGGAGTGCAGTATGCAGACGACAACCCTCACCGACGGCACGCTCGTCGGGTTCCGCGACGACGTCCGGGCGGAGTTCGAAGCCGGCCGGGTCGTCCTCACCAGCCCCGCCGGCGTGGTCGCGATGCGGCAGGTCGGCACCGGACTCGGCGCGGCGCTACGCCGGCTCGCCGACGGGCCGGTCGACCCTGCCGACCTGGTCAGCGGGTTGACCGGGCGGGAAGCCGCCCAGCTGCGCGGTTTTCTCGACCGGGCACCCCACCTGCTCGCCCGAGGCGTCGTCGCCGGTGGCCGCGAAATGCTGCGGCTGGAGCGGACCGCGCCGGGAGCGGAGTACGGCCCGGTCACCGTGCCGCCGACCGCCCGGGTGCGGCTGTCCCGCTTCGCCTTCTGCCGCACCAGGGAGGGCGCGCTGGTGCTGGAGTCGCCGCTGGCCCGGCACCGGGTTCTCCTGGTGCACCCGGCGGCCCGCCGCCTGGTGGCCGAGCTGGGCACCCCGCGTACCCCGGTGGAGTTGGCCGGCGACGACCTCGACGTCGCGGCGGTCGGCGCGCTCCTGGGTCATCTCGTCGGTGCGGGCCTGGTCGACGCGGCGGACAGCGCCGGCGGCTTCGAGTCCGAGGCGGATACGACGCTGCGCCAGTGGTCCTTCCACGACCTGCTCTTCCACTCGCGCACCCGCCCCGGTCGCTACGACGACCCGATCGGCGGGATCTACCCGCACCGGGGGGAGATCCCGCCGCTGCCGGCGGTCAAGGAGCCGCCGGCGGGCCGCACCGTGGAGCTGTACCGGCCGGAGCTCGACGAGGTGCTGGCCCGGGACCCGGCGTTCACCGTGGCGCTGGAGGGCCGCCGGTCCATCCGCTCCTACGGCGAGGAGCCGCTCACCCTGCGCCAGCTCGGCGAGTTCCTCTACCGGGTGGGTCGGGTGCGGGTGCTGCGCGGTGCCGAGGGCGACCCGACCGGCAACGAGATCGTGGGGCGTCCCTATCCGACCGGCGGATCCGCGTACGAGATCGAGCTGTACCTGACCGTGCGCCGCTGCGCGGGCCTGGACGCCGGGATCTGGTTCTACGACTCGGTGGCGCACCGGTTGGTGCTGGTCAACGACGATCCGGCGGATCAGGCGGCGATGTTGGACGTCGCCGCGGGAGCCACCGGCGGCGAGGCGGACGGTGACGTGCTGATCACGCTGACCTCCCGCTTCCAGCGGCTGTCCTGGAAGTACGCGGGCATCGCCTACGGGATGACGCTGCGGCACTGCGGGGTGGTCTACCAGACGATGTACCTGGTGGCGACGGCGATGGGGCTGGCGCCGTGCGGGCTGGGGATCGGCGACGCCGACCTGGCCGCCCGGGTGCTGCGGCTGGACTGGCTGCGAGAGACGTCGGTGGGGGACTTCCTGCTCGGCAGCCGGCCGGCGGGTGAGCTGGGCACGTGGCGCACCGAGGACGGCTGGCAGCTGCTCAACGGCGCGGAGTGGGCGCTGCGGGCCGGCGAGGAGCTCGGTCGCGAATGACCTGCCGAAGCATCGCCGCAGGGGCCGTCCGGGCCTGGGTGGGCCTTTTCCGAAAGGCTCTCACCTTGCCCCGGGCGGCCCTTTCGCGATTGCGGCCGGCACGGGTGTAATTGCCACCGTGATATGTGTCAGCAGGCGCTGGCAAAGCATGGACACGGTCGTTGGGCGGGGCCAGAATTGATTTCACCGGAAGGGTTGAAGAAAAGCCCTTCAAAACAGAAGGAGAAATGACATGAGCATCGACGAGACCCAGGCCGCCGCCCAGGACGACAAGACCTTCGACTCGTTCGAGATCGCCGACCTGGAGGTCCTCGAGGTCGCGCAGGGCGTGGCTCTGCCGGAGCTGGGCGCGTCGAGCGGCAGCATCGGCACCTCGTCCTCCTCCTCGACCTGCTCGTCCAGCACCTGCTGAACGACAGTCAGAGTCGGACCGAGACCAGCCGGACCGGCGACCGGACACAGTGGATGAACGGCGGCGAGAACCAACCGTCGCCCTCGACCACCCGCTCGCCCAGCACCTGCTGACGCGGCTGACGTCGGCTGTGCTCGTCCAAGTCGAAGTTGGACGAGTGCAGCCGACGTCGGTGCGCCTGGCCCTAACTCAACCGCGCCGGGAAACGTCCAGCGCGGTGGACCAGAGCGCGACGGCGGCCGGCAGGCCGACCACCGCGCGTACGGTCTCGTTGCCCGTATCTAGACCGTACGCTGTCGCGCCGGCCGCGGCCACCAGGATCAGCAGCGCGCCGGTCCACCAGTAGCCGGGGACGTCGAAGATCCGGGCCAGTGGCAGGAAGTGCAAGCCGACGACCAGGCAGACGGCCACCACGATCAGCCCCGGGGAACCGGCCCGGAGCAGCCCGAAGACGGCGGCGACGATCAATGCGGTCTGGGCAAGGTTGACCAGGTGGAACCAGCGCATCGAATGTGGGCGGACGCGGCGGACCCGGGCCGGACCGCGCGCTCGCAAGCGCCGGCCCGCCACCAGGAGGACGCCGGCGCCGACCACGGCGGCCAGGCCGAGGGCGAGCCGGACGCCGGTGGGCACCGGTAGGCCGGTCACGCCCACGATCAACCAGAGCAATCCGTAGACGATCATTGTGACGACGCCCATGGCGAGCGGGCCTCGGCGATTCACGGACTCGCCGCCCAATTGTCGCGCGCCGGTGTCAGCAGACATGAGCAGACCCTAGCGTAGGTCGCTCAAAAGGCGCAAACCACCCGCCGGGACGAGCCGTCAGCGAATTGCTGACAGTTGTCAGGAACATTGTTGTTCGATCGCCGTGCGGGTCGAGAATCGAATTCCCAGTGAATTTCCTGCTCGTCGAGACAATTCCGGAAAGGTGCGTCGACATGACGACCGAGGCGTATGAGCTCGCCACCGACGTGATCGGTGTGCGGCTCCACACCAGGGGGCCTGTGACGCTTCCCTGGTTGGCACGATCCGTGGTGCCGGTGGCCCGCGCACTGCACGGCGACGGCAACGCCGTCGTCCACCTCCGTCGGGGCTGGCGACACGGTCCCCACGTCGACGTCGTCGCGTACGGCGGCGCCGGGGGCACGGCGGACTGGGCCACCGTCGCCGCAGAGCTGGACGCCGGCCCACTGGATGAGGCCCGTGCCCTCAGCGAGGAGGACTACCTCACCCAGGCCCGCGAGTTCGGCCGACTGGAGGCGGTGCCCCCGCCGTACCTGCCGATGGCCGAACACGGCGCGGTGCAGCTGCTCCGCCGGGAGGACACCGGCCCGCGGCAGCCGGCGCTGCGCGCCCTGCCCGGCTGGGAGGTGGCGCAGAGCGTCCTGACCACGCCACTACTGGACATGGTGGATGAGCTGGCGCGCCGGCCCGAACAGGGCAACGTGCGCCTCGGCGAGGCCTTCGCGGCACTCGCCGACTCGTACTTCCTGGGGCTGGCGCACGGCGTCTACTCGTTCCGGTCGCACGTCGAGGCGTTCCTGGCCTGGGCGCGGCCCACCCGCGACGTTCGCCCGGTCTTCGCAGAGCGGCTGGCGCGGGACGCGGCGGTGCTGCGCCCGGTGGTCGAGCAGCGGCTCGCCGGTACCCCCAGCGGCCCGGCGGCGGCCTGGCGGACGGCGTTCGCCTACTGTGCCGGCACCTTCGATGCGGCCGTGACCGACGGCACGCTCAGCCTCGACCTGCTGGACGAGATCACCGGCAGCGTGGACACCGCCGCGATGGGGCCGCCCAGCGCCCCCGACGTGGTGCCGACCGGCGACCAGCCGGACACCGAGTTCCACCGCAGGGTCGCCGCGTCCGGCGCCTACGACCGGACCACCCAGTGGTTCGCCGCCTACCGGGTGCTGATCAACCTCTTCTACCAGCAGCTTCCGTTGCTCACCGTGTCGCCGATGCAGCGCTACTACATGTGCTACGCGATCAGCGAGCTGGTCGACGAGGTGCTCGGTGAGAGCTGGCAGGACCGGCTCACCCGCGACCGGGTCCGGGTCGTCGCGGCCGCGGGGAGGGCGGCATGACCCTCGCCCCCGCCGCACCGGCGCCTCTCGCCCCGACGGCCATCACCTCGCCGGCGGAGCCCCTTTGGCAGCTGCGGATCAACCCGCTGCGCCGGGCCCGCCTCGCCGACCCGACGCTCCGCGTGCTCCTGGCCGACCTGACCGACGTGGACCGGGCGCTGTCCGACAGCGCCGCCCGCTGCGCCGACGACCTTTACCGGCTGATCGGTGCCAGCTCCGACGAGGCCGAACGCAAGCGCCTGGTGGAGGCCCGCCGCGCCATCTCCCGGGACCGGGAGCCCCGCACGGATCTGACGCATCTGCCCGCCGTGGCGGCCTGGGTCGTCGCCCGGCATCGTCGCGACGAGCTGCGGGCCCGGCTCATCGCCGAGCACCCGGCGGCGGCCGAGCGGGAACGGGGGACCCTCGCCGGGCTGTTGGGCGACGAGGACCTGCGCCGTTCGCTGGCGCTGCTCGCACCCGAGGTGCACGAGGAGGCCGAGCGCTACCGGGCTGCCGTGGCCACCGGCCAACCGGTGGCCGCCCGAGCCCGCAAGTCCGAGCGCGGCCTGATCCAGTACGTCACCCGGGCCATGGTCCGGACCAGCCCGTTGGCCCGGTTCACCGCCGTCGGCATCGCGGTGCCCGGCCCCGACGGGGTCGACCCGCGCGGGGTGCCGTTCACCGGGGCGCACTCCTTCCCCAGCCTGGACCGCGTCATGATCGCCTATGTGCTGGGCGGGCTGAACCCGCCGGCGGGCGCGGCGCGGCTCGGCGCCTGGGTGGGGCTCTCGCCAACCTCCGCCGTGGAGCCGGAGCAGGGCGCGCTGTTCTTCCTGCGCCCCACCGAGGGCGGCTACCAGCGCCTCTCCGCACCGCTGCGGGGCCCGATCAAGCTGCTGATGGACGCGATCGCCATGGGCCCGCGGCCGGCCCGGGCGGTGGCCGCGTACGTGTCCACGCACGCCGGCTGCCCGCTGCCCGACGCCGAGCAGATCGTGCTGCGGGCGCTGGACAGCGGCATCCTGTGCACCTTCAACGAGGCCGAGAACGGTGACGCCGACCTGGCCGAGCAACTGGACCGGCCGGACACCCTGGCCGCCGACGCGCTCGCCGACGTGCGTACCGGATTGTCCCGGCTGGCCGACGGGCCGGTGGTGGAGCGGGGCGCCGACCTGGCGACCCTGCGCGCCGACCTGGCCCGGGTCAGCCGGCTGGCGCAGCGGCCGGCGCAGGTGATGGTGGAGGAGGACTACCTCCTCGCACCAGCTACTGTGGACATTGAACCGGTGCGGGGCAACCTGGCCGACCTGGGCGCGGCGGTGGAGCTGCTGTCGGTCTTCGACTGGCTGCACGACGTGCGCATGATGACCACCCGGGCCTTCGTCGGGCGGTTCGGCGCCGGTGCCGGCGTCCCGCTCGCCGACCACGCCGACGAACTCGTCGAGGCGGTGTCCGCACAGGCTGTGGCGGCCGGGGAGTACGCCGCCACGCTCACCGACGACAGCCCGGTCGGCGACGACCCGCTGCTGCGCCTCTACGCGCTGCGCCGCCGGATCATGGCCTTCAGCCAGGCGGAGATCACCCGGGCCGCCGAGGCGGGCGAGCCCGAGGTGCGGTGGTCCGCCGAGCAGGCGTACGAGCTCGTCGCCGATCTGCCCGAGGAGTTCCGGCGGGACCCGCTCAGCTACGGGGTGCTCGCGCAGTGGGCGGGGGACCGGCTGGTCGTCAACGACGGGCTGCCGGGGCACGGGATGCTCTACTCCCGCTTCCTCGACGGCGACCGGCGGCTCGGCGGCCGGGCACTGCCGTACCTCGCCGACCGGCTCGCCGAACGGTTCGGCTGGGACGGCGCACGGGTCGTGGAGGACCTGGGGCTGCACCGGCTCAACGTCAACGCCCATCCCCGCGTGCTGCCGGACGGGCTGGGCCCGGACGACTGGTACGCGCTGCGTCTGGTGCACGACCCGGACACCGACACGCTCGCGGTCACCGACGCCGACGGGCAGCGGCTACGGGTGCTGCCGCTGGGCACCGGCCACCCGGGACTGTTCCCGCCGCCACTGTCGGTGGCGTCCTGCCTGGCGACCGGCGGCCGACTCAACAACTACCTGCTGGACCTCTGGCACGGCGGCAACCCGTGGGACCGGGCCCGTACCCGGATCGCCCCGCGGATCGCCGTCGGCGACGTGGTGGTGAGCCGCCGCCGCTGGTACGGCGGCGCCGAACTGGACGGGGCGCTGGCCGCACCGGAGGGCCCCGAGCGGCTGCTCGCCCTCACCGGCTGGCGCGGCCGGTACGGCGTACCGGAGGAGGTGGTGGTCAAGACCGCCTTCGACGACGAGGCGCCCCGATCGCTGCGCCCCGCCGACATCATGCCCCGCCGGCAGAAGCAGAAGCCGCAGTACGTCGACCTGACCTCCGCCCTCGGCACCCGGGTGCTGCCGCGGATGCTCGAGCGCCGGGCCGACGGCAAGGCCGTGGACTACCTGGAGGAGGCACTTCCCGGGGTGGTCGACGGCACGCACGCCTACGAGTGGGTGGTCGAGATCGGCAGGCGCCCCGGCGGCCTGTTCCAGTACGGAGGGAAGAAGTCATGAGACTGCGCGCGCGACCGTACCTGCACTACGCGCCGACGCCCGACGGCGTCTACCTCGCCGGGGGCCGCGACCAGCTCGTCCTGCGGGGCTCGACGCTGCTGTTCCGGATCGCCGACACCTGTGTGCCGCTGCTGGACGTCGGCACCACCGAGGACGAGATGGTGACCGCGCTGGGCACCGAACGGGCCAGGCCGGCCGTCCGCCACCTGGTCGACCAGCTACGGGGGCACAACCTGCTCCTGGATTTCGCGGCGCACACCGTCGCCGAGCCGGGCGACGCCGAGCGGCAGCGGTGGGCCGGGCCACTGGCGTACCTGGAGGCGGTTTCCGTCGATCCGTACGCGGCCTTCTCGGCGGTGCGGGCGGCGCGGGTCGCGGTGGTGGGCCCCGTCGAGGTCACCGGGCCGGCGGTGCGGGGGCTGCTCCGGGCCGGGATCGGTGCGGCGGAGGCCCGGGACGCGGCCGACGACCTGACCGGCTTCGACGCAGTGATCCGCTGCTTCTCCGCTGGCGAGGCGCCCCAGCCGGCCGCGGTGCCGGTGCTGCCGGTGCTGCTGGACGACCGGGTGCTGGTGGCCGGCCCGGTGGTGACCGACACCGCGACAGCCGCGGTGTGGCCGGCGTGGCGGGACCGGGTCCTGGACCAGGCTGCGGCGGACGACGTGCCGCCGGCCGCCCGTCCCGTCGCGGACGCGCTGGCCGGTGCGCTCGCCGCGCATCTGCTGTTCACGGTCATCGCTGGTCAGGACACCCGCCGGGACGCACACGTCGTGCATTCCGACGCGCTCACCGCCGACCGGGTGGTGCTCGGCGCGCCGCTGGCCGACGACGAACGCTGGCACCTGCTGGACGACGCCCAGCCCGTTCCGCTGCCCACGATCGACGACATGACCCCGGTGGTCTCCGCCCTCACCGCCCGCTGGACCGGCCCGTACACCCGGGGTGACCGGGAACCGGAGCTGCCTCAGCTGCCGCTGTCGCAGCGCGAGTTGGCGTACCGCGACGGCCGGACCGGCTCGGTCTTCGCCGGTGGGCCGGACCTCCAGACCGCGTACGTCGCGGCGGCGATCGAGGGGATGCGGCGGGCGGCCGGCGGCGGCGCGGCCGGGCTGACCGAGGAGACGTGGCTGCTCGACGGCGCACTGCGGCTGCTCGCCGCGGAAGCCGAGCAGGCCCACACAATGGACCCGGCGGACCTGGACCCGGAGACGCACCGGATCCGGCAGAGCCTGGGTGCTCAGCCGCACATCGTCGACCTGCGCGCGGTGCCCGGCCTGGACTGGCGGCTGGCCCGGGTGGGCACCCCGGACGGGAAGACGCTCGGCGTGGCCTGGGGGCCGGACACGGACACCGCCGTCCGCGCCGCCGTGGGGGTGGCTGTCACCGCTGGGCAGGTCCGGGCAGCTGGCGGCGAGCCGGCACCCGCCCTGCACACCGACGCGCTGCTGCTCGCCGGTGACGGCGTGGTGGACGCGCTGCGCAAGCAGGTCACCGCGTTGGCCGCGGCGAACGGCCGCCGGTTCCGCGGTCGCGCCCGGCACGCCGATCCCGTCCTGGGTGAGCTTCCGTTCTGGTACGGCCCGGTCGAGGTGACCGGCGACATCGAGGAGCAGACCGATGGGCACTGACACCGACCGGCCCACCGTCGGGCCGGGGTTCGCCGCTGACGCCGCCGACGAGTGGCTCACCGCGCTGGCCCCCCTGCTCGCGGTCGGCGCCACCGTGACGCTCGATCACGGATTCAACCTGGACTGGCAGACCGGGCAGTGGCGGCGCAGCGCCGCCGACGGCCGCGAGCACCTGTCGGTGCGGGTGTACGACGACGAGGTGCAGGTCGGCCCGCGCTGGGTGCCGGACACCGACGCCGGCTGCCCGGTCTGCGCCGAGTCCCGCGAGCGTTCGGTGCTGGAGCACCCGTTGCAGGCCCGCCTGGACCTCAACCGCTGGCGGACCGGCACCGGTGACCCGCTGCTGCCGGACCTGCTGGCGGCGGCGGCCCGGAACCTGGCGGACGTGCCGTTGGCCCCCGGCGAACTCGCTGTCATCGGCCCGGCCGGTGTGCGGCGGCACCGGATCCCACGGCACTTCTACTGCCCGTCCTGCGCACCGCGCTTCCACCCGGACCTGGACTGGCGGCCGGAGCCGCTGACCCTGCGCAGCCACCCGGCCGCACCCGGCGACCCCACCCGGGCCGCGGACGGTGCCCGCCTGGTCGTTCCGGGGGCGCTGCGGGACCGGGTCGTCGACGAGCGCTTCGGACCGGTTCAGAAGATCATTCTGGAGTCGGCCGCGCCCTTCGCCATGAGCATGTCGATCATGCCGGACGCGCCGGCCTGGGGACACGGCCGAGCGATGACCTTCCGGGAGGCCGAACCCGTCGGCCTCATCGAGCTCTACGAGCGCCTCGGCGGCTTCCCGTTCGACGCGCCGGTGCTTCAGGGGCTGACCTACCACCAGGTCGCCGACCACGCCCTCGACCCGGCCATCCTCGGCGGGCACACCGACGAGCAGCTCGCCCACCCCACCGCCCGGGTGCTCCCGGTGCTCCCGGACACCCCGATGGACTGGGTGTGGGGCCACGACCTCAGCACCGGACGGCCGGTGCTGGTGCCCGCCGAGATCGGCTTCTACCAGTACGAGTACCGGTACCGGTTGAACCGCCGGGCCGCCCGCGCGGCGCGCCGCGCAAACCCACGGGAGAACCGCAAGCACTTCTACGACTCTTCCAGCGGCTGCGCGGCCGGCTCCTGCCTGGAGGAGGCGGCCCTGCACTCGCTGCTCGAACTCGCCGAGCGGGACGCCTTCCTGATCGCCTGGCACCGGGCCACCCCGCTGCCGGTGATCCCGACCTCGACGATCACCGACCCGGACAGTCAGGCCCTGATCGACCTCATCCACGCCCGCGGTTTCGACGTCCACATCCTCGTCGCCACCCACGACGTGGCCCTGCCGATCGTGTGGACCCTCGCCGTCAACCGGACCGGCGGATTCCCGGCCACCTTCCACTCCGGAGGGTCCGGCGCCAACCCGGCCACCGCCATCCGGGGCGCCCTACGGGAGGTAGCCCAGCTCGTCACCGACCCGCAGGACCCGGACACCTCCGACATCGAGCCGATGCTGGCCGATCCGTGGAACATGGAGGAGTTGGTCCATCACCCCCGCTACTACATGCATCCGGCCACGCTGGCCCGCGCCACCGCCGTGCTGGGTGGCCCGGAGACCACGACCGCTGAGGCGTTCGGCGACTGGCCCGGCCAGCTCGACCGGGCCGCCGCCGGTGACGTGCGGGGTGCCCTGGACCACGTCCGGGAGCTCTACGCGGCGGCCGGCATGGACCGGATGGTGCTGGTTGACCAGAGCACCCGGGAGCACCGGGACGTCGGCATCTCGGTGGTCAAGATGGTCGTACCCGGCATCCTGCCGATGTGCTTCGGCCACGCCCAGCAGCGGCTGCTGGGCCAGCACCGGCTCGCCGCCGCGCTCGCCGGCACCGCCCAGGCCGGACGCCCCCTGCCCTACGATCCCCACCCGTTCCCGTGAGCGCCGGGCTGCGGGTCCCCGCGCCGTACACCGACCACACCATCGGCCGGGAGTCGCTCTGGTACGCGTACGCCGCCGGGGCGGACGAGACCGTGATCCCACCGTGGTTGTCCGAGCCGGTGCCTCCGATGGAGACGCACGTCCACCCGCCCACCCCGGCCGCCGCCGAGGGAGGCACCCGCCGGCTGCTGCCCTACGGGACGGCGGAACTGCTGGGCCGGACCGCGTACCCGCACGGGCAGGTGGCGGGGGAGGTGGCCGACCCGCTCGGGCACGCTCTGGTCGCCGCGTACGGGCCGCAGTGGTACGACCCGGACAACGTCTACAACCCCCACCGCGGCTATGCCTCACCGCGCTGCCTGTACCCGGTGCAGGTCTTCGCCGACGACGGCGAGCACTGGGCGCTGCTGGACCCCGACCGGCACGCGCTGACCACCCTGTCGGTGCCCGGGCACCGACCTCGGGCCCGGCAGCTCGCGCTGAGCGGTCGCTACACCCGCATCCCACGCGGCTACCGCTGGTTCCGTGGCTCACTGGTCGCCATCGAGACCGGCTACGCGCTGCGCGCCCTCGCCATCGGCCTGCACCACTTCCGGATGCCGGCGTGGGTGCGGCTGCCCGACGCCGGGGCCGGCGCGGTCCTCGCCGAGCTGGGGCTCGACCCCGCCGGGGAGTGGTCGCTGCCGGTCACCGTCGGGTTGGGTGCGCCCCCTCTGGTGCCCGGCCCGACGCCCGCCGACCCGCCCGCCGGGTCACCCGACCCGGTCCTCGCCGAGGTGGCGGGGGTGAACCGGGCACAGTCGTTCACCGACCCACCCACCCGGCTCGGCTCCGGCGTGCCCGCGGGCGCGGCCGCCGCGCCGACCGCACCGGACTGGGCGGAGCTGACCTGGCGTCGGAACTCGGGGCGGATGCCGGCGGGCCGGCCCGGCTTCGACTCCCGCCGCCGGCGGCTGCCGGCGGCGGTCGTGCACGACATCGTGCGCTGGCTGGCCGTGCCGGCGCCCGGGCCCACCCTGGCCGCCGTCCGTGACCGGATCACCGTCTCGGTCGCCCTGCGCGACATCGACGGGTACGCCGACGGCGTCCACCGGGTCGGGCCGGACGGCGAACTCGTCCTGCACCGAGCCGACCGGGAGATCACCACGAAGCTGGAGTCGACGTACGGCTACCCGCTCACCCCGACCGACGGCTGCGGCGTCCGGCACGCCTCCATGGTGTGGTTCCTGTCGGTCCGCCCCCGGGAACTGCACGCCGCCCACGGGCCGACCGCCTGGACGGCCACCCAGTACGCCGTCGGCTGGGCCGCGCACGGCCTCTCCCTCGCGGCCAGCGCCGCCGACCTGTTCGCCCGGCCGGTCCGGGCGTTCGTGGAGAACCCGACACGGGACCTGCTCGGCCTGTCCGGCGACGAGATGATCGCGCTCGCCGCGGTGGTGGGCACCCCGCGGCACGCCAGCGGCGGGCTGCTCGACATCAGATTGTGAGGAGACGTGCCGTGAGCGTGAGCAGTGAACCGGGTCTGCGAGCCCCGCAATCACGAACGAAGGAGATGCCGTGACCCAGACCGTGCTCCGCCCCGACCCCGCCGCGACCCGGCCCACCGAATGGAGTTCGTGGCACCTGCACCTGGCCTCGGACGCCCGCTCGGTACAGGACCGGGTGATCCAGGAGGTGATCCGGCCGGTGGCCGCCAACCTCGACGGCCGGCCCTGGTTCTTCATGCGTTTCTGGCAGGCCGGCACCCACCTGCGGTTCCGCGTCGGCGACCTGGACCCCGAGGCGTACCAACGGGTGGAGGAGGCGCTGCGCGACCGGCTGGCCGAGGCTGGCCGGCTGGCCGACGACGAGGAGCCCCTCGACGAGGCTGGCTACCGGGCCGGCGCGGTGACCTTCGCCGCCACCGAACGCGGCGCGGACCGGCAGGTGCGCGACCTGATGCCGCCGGGCGTGCATCGGGCCGTGTACGAGCCGGAGCACCTGCGCTACGGCGGGCAGTCGTTGATGCCCGCCACCGAGCGGCTGTTCCAGCTCTCCAGCGAACTCGTCGTCGCCGTGCTGCCCGGCCGGCCCTCCGAAGGGCTGCGCACCGGCCTGGGACTGCGGGGCACCATCGCCGCCGCAGCCGCCCTCGGCGGTCCCGAGCGGCAGGCCGAGTTCTACCGCCGCAGCATGGACGCCTGGAGGGTGTGGGCCGGCAACTCCGGCACCACGCCGGAGCAGTTGGCCGCCCTCTGCGCCGTCGACGCCACCGGCCCGGTCCCTGACCCGGACGCACACGGCCCGTTCCGCCGTTGGCACGCCGCGATCGCGGAGCTGGCCGAGCAGATCGCCGCCGCCGGCGACACCCCGCCCGCCCAGATCCTCTTCTCCCACGTCCACATGCTGCACAACCGGCTCGGCCGCAGCCTCTTCGAGGAGCTGCGCACCTACGCCTGGCTTGCCGCGGCGTACCCGGACGGAAACCCGTCATGAGTGGTCCGCGGGTGGCGGTCGTCGGCGCCGGCATCGGCGGACTGGCCCTGGCCGCCGCCCTCGACGCGGCCGGCACGGCCTACGAGGTGTTCGAGCGGGCCGACCGGCTCACCGAGGTCGGCGCCGGCGTCCAGCTCTCCCCGAACGCGGTCCGGCCCCTGCACCGACTCGGCCTGCGGCCCGCGCTGGACGCCCGGGCCGTCCGACTCGCCGCGGCACAGATCCACGGTTGGTCCGGCGGCCCGGTGGCCCGCACCGAACTCGGCGCCGCCTGCGAGGTGCGCTTCGGCGCGCCGTACCTGGGGATGCACCGGGCCGACCTGCGCGACGCCCTGCACGCGCGGGTGGACCCCACCCGGCTGCATCTGGGCCGGCCACTGGCCAGGGTGGACGGTGACGGCGAGGAGGTGGTGCTCACCTTCGCCGACGGCCGCACCCACCGGGCCGACGTGGTGGTCGGTGCGGACGGGCTGCGGTCGGCGGTCCGCGCCGCGCTCGTCCCGGACACACCGGTCTTCTCCGGCCTCGGCGTGTTCCGTGGTCTGGTGCCGATGGACCGACTGCCGGCGGGCGCCCGTGCCCCGGTGGCCCGGATGTGGCTCGGCCCGGGCCGGCACTTCGTCTGTTATCCGGTCAGCGGCGGCCGGGCGCTCGCCTTCGCCGCGATCGCACCCCTGCGTCAGCCGCCCGTGGAATCGTGGTCCGCCACGGTGGATCCGGCCGAACTGGTCGCCGCCTTCGACGGCTGGCACGCCCCGGTCGCCGCCGTCACGCGAGCCGCCCGCGAGGTCCGGTACTGGGCGCTGTGGGACCGGGAACCGTTGACCGCCTGGTCGGTCGGGCGGGTCACCCTGCTCGGCGACGCCGCCCACCCGATGCTGCCCTTCCTGGCCCAGGGCGCCAACCAGGCCGTCGAGGACGCCGTCGAGCTGGCCTCCTGCCTCACCGGCGCCTCCCGCGCCAACGCCCCCGACCGGCTGTTGCGCTACCAGCAGCAGCGCATGCCCCGGGCCACCGCCGTGCAGAGCGCCTCCCGCGCGCAGGCCCGGCACATGCACCTCGCCGACGGTCCCGAACAGGCCGCCCGTGACGTGGTGCTGCGCCAGGCCGCCGACCTGGACGCCCGTGCCTGGCTGTACGGGTACGAGCCGGGTCAGGTGGCGGCGTGACCCGGGTCGCGATCGTGGGCGGCGGGGTGGCCGGGCTGGCCGTCGCCGCGCTGCTGCGCCAGCACGGGATGCCGTACCGCATCTACGAACAGTCGGCCCGGTTCACCGCCGTCGGCGCCGGCATCCAGCTCTCCCCGAACGGGGTGCGGATCCTGCACCGGCTCGGTGTGGGCCCGACGCTGCGCGAGCACGGCGTGGCCGCCGAATCGATCGAGATCCGGCGCTGGGACGACGGCCGGCTCCTCTGCGCCGTCCCACACGGCGACGCGTGCGTGACCGCCTTCGGCGCCCCGTACGTGCTCATCCACCGCGCCGAGCTGCAACGCGGCCTGGTCGGGCTCCTGCCGGCGGCCGACCTCGGGCTCGGCCGGCGCGTCGTCTCCGTCAGCGAGGACGACGAGCAGGCCACGCTGCACCTCGCCGACGGCACCAGCGACACCGCCGACCTGGTCATCGGCGCCGACGGTGTGCACTCCGTGGTGCGTCCCGCGCTGATCGACGACAGTCCGCGCTACTCCGGCTACGCCGTCTGGCGCGGCCTGCTCCCGGTGGACGAGGTGCCCGCGCTGCGCCGCGTACCCCGGGTGCTCTTCTGGTTCGGGCCCGGCGCCCACGTCACGTACTACCCGATCGCCGCCCGACAGACGGTGCACGTCAGCGCGGTCTGCGCGCAGCGCGCGGACACCGGCGACGTGGCCGTCGAGAAGCTGACCGCCGCACTGGACGGCTGGCATCCCGAGGTGCGCCGGGTCATCGGCGCGGCCCGCGGGATCAGCCGCTGGGGACTGTACGACCGGGAGATCACCGGGTCCTGGCACAGCCGTCGGCTGGTGCTGCTCGGTGACGCCGCCCACCCGACCCTGCCGTACCTGTCGCAGGGCGCCAACCAGGCGCTGGAGGACGCCCTGCTCCTCGCCGACCTGCTCGCTGCGGACCCG
Organism: Micromonospora luteifusca; assembly: GCF_016907275.1. NCBI lineage: Bacteria > Bacillati > Actinomycetota > Actinomycetes > Micromonosporales > Micromonosporaceae > Micromonospora > Micromonospora luteifusca. The sequence goes on along the minus strand of NZ_JAFBBP010000001.1, from coordinate 737,831 downwards.
GCCACCGCCCTCGACCGGTACCAGCGGGCACGCCGCCCCCGGGTGGCGGAGGTGCACCGGCAGGCCCGGCATCGGGCCGCCCTCTTCCACCTGCCCGACGGGCCGGCGCAGCGCGCCCGCGACGAGGACCTGGCCCGGCAGGTCGACCTGAGCCACCTCCAGTGGCTCTACGGCCACGACCCCGATGCGGAGTTGGCGGACGTCGCGTCGACCGGCGGGAGGGGAGAAATTGGCTCCGGGCATCGGGTCCGCGACTGAGGCGATCGGGTGCGGATCAGCGTCGGGGTAGCCGATGGCGGGGCGGGCCGGCAGGTTCTCCCGGGCCCACATCCTGGGCGGCCAGGGTCCGAGTCATCGTCGCCAGTAGGCGTTCAAGAGTGGTGCGGTCGCTGTCGGTGAAGTCACGAAGGATGGCCGCCTCGTTGGCCAGATGCTCCTCGATGAGCCGGTCGGTCAACGCCGCTCCGGCCGGAGTCAGCCCGACCACCCGGCCGCGGGCGTCGGCTGTGGAGACCGATCGCGACACGAGGCCGCGGGCGATCAGCCGGTCCACCCGCTTGGTCACCGCCCCGGTGGTCACGAGCATCCGTTGGCTCAACTGGCCCGCCGTGAGCGTGTACGGCTCGCCTTCGCGGCGCAGCGCCGCGAGCACGTCGAAGTCGCCGTTGCCGAGGTCCGCCGCGGCGAACGGCGGCCGCAGGGTCGCATCGAGTATGGCCGCGATCTGCTGGATCCGACCGATGATCAGCAACGGGCCGGGGTCGAGGTCTGGTCGCTCGCGAGCCCACTGACCAACGATTTCGGCGACTCGGTCGTCATCCACGTTTGCATCTTACCTTCCAGGGAAGGTAATTTGTCTTCCATGGAAGACAACTCGCCCCGAACGTCGATCCCGGTGGTCACGGCGTACGTGGATCCGTCCTGCCCGTTCGCCTGGATCACCTCCCGCTGGCTCATGGAGGTGGCGCAGATGCGGCCGCTCGACCTGCGGTTCGAGGTGATGAGCCTCGCGGTGATCAACGAGCATCGCGACCTGGAGCCCTGGTACCGCGAATTCAACGACCGGGCGTGGGGCCCGGCCAGGGTGTGCGTGGCGGCGGCCGCACAACACGGCCCCGCCGCCCTCGCACGTCTGTACCCGGCGCTCGGCCGCCGGATCCACGACGACGGCGACAAGAACTTCGACACCGTCATCCCGCAGGCCCTGGCCGAGGCCGGCCTTCCCGCCGACCTGGCCGACACCGCTCATCGCAGCGACGTCGACCCGCAGATGCGGGCGAGCACCGCCCGCGCACAGCAACTCGTGGGGGAGGACCTGGGCACCCCGACGGTCGTCGTCGACGACGTGGCCTTCTTCGGCCCCGTGCTGACCTCGATTCCCCGTGGAGAGGAGGCCCTGCGTGTCTTCGACGGCGCCCGCCTGCTCGCCGGCTGCCGGTCCTTCTCCGAACTCAAACGAGCCCGGTCCGGTGGCCTCACCTTCGCGTAGTTACGCCGCGGCCACGAGAGCCTCCGCACGGTCTATGGTGATCTTCGCCGAACGCTGATTGAAGGTGTGTGTCGATGGCTCGTACGAAGCTGTACCTCGTCCGTCACGGCGAACAGGATCAGACCTCCGACCACGCCTCAGCCGGAGGTCTTTCGCCCCTCGGTCGGGAGCAGGCAGATCAGCTGGGCCGACGGTTGCGTACGGTGCCCTTCTCGGCGATCCACCACAGCCCGGTCACCCGAGCGGCCCAGACCGCCGACATTGTCGGTGGCCACCTCGCACAGGTGCCCAGACATGCCTGCGACTTCGTAGCGGATCGCACGCCGGTGCCCTCCATCAGTCAACGCGGCCGTTACCCGGACCGGTTGCTTTCCTGGCTGGACGGTGTGCCCACGGACGAGCGGGACGAGGACGCCGTCGCGCTGCGAGCCGCTGTCGAACACTTCGGTGTGACAGGCGAGCAGGACCGTAACGAACTGCTGATCACGCACAACTTCGTGATCGGCTGGTTCGTCCGGCACGTCCTGGACGCTCCGGAATGGCGGTGGATGGGCCTCAACCAGGGCAACTGCGCGATCACCGTCGTGCAGTGGGATTCCGATCGTCCGCCGACCCTGGTCAGCTTCAACGACACCGGTCACCTTTGACATCCTCGCCGCCCTAAAGGGCGGAGATTCCCTCGACGCTGCGTGTGGAACACGCGGCGTCTGGGTGGGTTACCGCTTCGCCGCGCGGTGCCGGCACGGATGCTGGTCTTATCTGCGCTCCACGGTCGTTGAAGTCCGCCTGTCCGGCGGCCTTGACGTTCTTCGCGGCGTTGACGTCCCGGTCGTGGGCTGCGCCGCATGGGCAGTCCCACGCTCGGACGTTCAGCGCGATCTTGTCGTTGACCCGGGCGCAGGTGGAGCACTTCCGGGTTGACGGGAAAAACCTGTCCACCCGGGCGAACGTGCGCCCGTACCGGGCGGCCTTGTACTCCAGCATGCCGGTGAAACTGGCCAACCCCGCATCGTGCACGGACTTCGCAAGCCGAGTCCTGCCGAGACCGATCACGCACAGGTCCTCGACGTACACCGCTTGGTTGTCGCGGATGATCGATGTCGAGAGCTTGTGCTGCCAGTCCCGTCGGGTGTCGGCCACCCGCGCATGAGTGCGGGCGAGGTTGACCACGGCCTTCTTGCGGCGGTTGCTGCCCTTGGTCTTGCGGGCAGGTCTTGCTGCAACCGCTTGAGCTTGCGGGCCGCGCGGCGCAGGAACTTCGGTGCGGTCACCTTCGTGCCGTCGGACATGACCGCGAAGTGGGTCAGGCCCAGGTCGATACCGATCTCGGAGTCCGTTTCCGGCAGCGGTGCGTCGGTGGTGTGAACGACGAACGAGGCGAAGTACCGCCCGGCCGCGTCCCGGATCACCGTGACCGAGATGGCCTCGGACGGCAGGCTACGCGACCACCGAACCGGCATGTCGCCGATCTTTGGCAGCCGAAGTCGGCCGTTGTCGAGGACCTTGAACCGGCTGTTCCTGGTGAACCGGATCGCTTGCCGGTTGTTCTTGCGGGACCGGAACCGGGGCGGTGCCACCGTGCGGCCCCTTGCGCTTGCCGGTGATCGAGGAGAAGAAGTTACGGTACGCCGTGTTCAGATCCGCGAGGGCCTGCTGCAGGACCACCGCGGACACCTCGCCCAGCCACGCCCGTTCCGGCGTGCCCTTAGCCTGAGTGATAACCCGCTTGGACAGGTCGGCGTCCGAAACGTACTTCTCGCCCGCCTCGCGTGCCTGCTGACGCAAGCGCAGCCCGTCGTTGAACACCACCCGGGCACACCCGAACGCTCTCGCCAACGCGGTGCGCTGGACGGCGTCCGGATAGACCCGGAAGTTGTAACGAAGCTGCACGAAACCGAGTGTCCCATGTGGTCTGCGGCAGACCGTGAAGGCATCCGCACTGGTAGACACTGTGTTTTCTGCTCTACTTCCCGCCCAAGGTGGCCCTGGCGAAGCTGGTCAAAACCCTCAAGGGCGTGTCGAGTCGGCGGATGCGCCAGACGTTCCCCAACCCCGTGCGTCACTACTACCGGGCCAACAAGCCCTGGTCAGTCTCGTACTTCGCGGGCTCCGAGGGCGGGGCACCGCTGAGCGTCGTGCGTCAGCACATCGAGCAGCAGAACCGCCCGGTTTAAGCCACAGCTCGGGCCTTGACGGCCCTCCCAGCACGGACCTTCACCCCCACCCTGAAGGGCGGAGCACTGGCCCGCCACCCGGTAGCTGGTTTCCGAAGTGCGTCAACGGCGCGCGAGTGTTTGGTCGGCTGGCTGGTGGAAGGGGAGCTGTGGACTCCTAGGCGTCGCGTCGGTCGACGGTGAAAGCGGCGAGCGTCAGGGCGGTGAGTGTCCAGACGAGCGTTGCCGCGGCACCACGGGACGGGTCGAGGGCGGCGGTGTCCGGCAGGTAGGCGGCGCTGGTGGCGGACCAGGCGCGGAGCAGCGGGCCGGCGATGAAGTACAGGCCGAGCAGCAGGATCACGGCGGGCACTGCGCGGCGGACGACGCTGGCGACTGCCGCCCCGAGCAACGTGGTGAGTGTCAGGTAGGCGGTCGCGGCGGGCGTCCAGGTGGCCTCGCCGGCCGACAGGGTGCTGGTGGTCGCCGTCGCGGCGGCCACCGGGAGCGTCAGAGCGGCCAGCGCAAGGGCCTTCGCCGCCTGCAGTGGCAGGCGCCGGGGCACCGCGAGCAGTGTGGTGCGGATCTGGCCACCCTCCTGGTGCTCGGATGCGGCCGCCAGCACGCCGAGCACCAGGAAACCGGCCTGGGTGTAGGCGAGCGGGGCCAGGGCGGCGTCGTCGCCGAGCGGCTCACCGCGGGACCCGGCCGCTCGGTACGCGTACGTCAGCACCAGGTTGGCGGTCCAGGTCAGCAGTGCGGTCAGGCGCAGCGACGGCAGGGTCAGCAGTTTGCGGAGTTCCGCGCGTGCGGTGTTCACGTGTCCCGCCGGCGAAACAGGACCGCGCCGACCGCGAGTAGTGCCACGACCCAGGTGGTCATCACCAGTCCCGCGGTCACCGGAGCGATCTCGACGGGGAAGTCCCCGCTGCGGAGGAACATCTGCGTCCCGGCGATGTCCGGCAGGTAGGCGGCGAGGTCGGTGACCTTCGTCAGCAGGTACGACACCGAGACGACGGAGCTGTTGATGATCAGCAGCGTCAGCGGCACGACGCCGTTGCGAGTGATCAACGCGAGCGCGTACGCCAGTAGTGCGGTCAGCGTCCAGTAGAGGAGCGCGGCGGCGACTCGGGCCGGGGCGGGTGCGGGCGCGTGTTCGCCGTGCAGCACCTGGGTGAGGGTGAGCGTGGCGGTCGCGGTGACCACCGCCTGTGCCGCGACGACCAGTACGAGCGCGGTGGTCTTCGCCACGAGTAGACGTAGCCGGTCGGGCACCGCGGCGAGCGTCGCGGTGAGCTGGCGGGCACCGGGGGCGTCCTGACCAGTGGACGTGTATTCGCTGCTCACCACGATCACGCCGAGGACCATCGGACCGATCAGGCCGATACCCAGGTCGCGTAGACCCAGGTCGGACGTGTCGGTGAGGGTGCCGGCGGCGATCGCCCGGCGGGTGTACGGCGCGTTCAGCAGGACGACCACTGGTGCTGTCAGCGTGCCCAGCACCAGGCCCACCCAGGCGGTGGGCAGGCCGAGCAGCTTACGGAGTTCGGCGCGGACCAGGCTCACCACGGGCCACCCGCCTCGGTGCCGGTCAGCGCGAAGAAGGCGTCCTCGAGTGTGCGATGACCACCGGTGACGTCGGCGAGTCTGCCCTGGATCACGATCCGGCCCTTGTCGATCACGATGACGTCGTCGGCGATCTCGGCCAACTCGCCCATCAGGTGGCTGGAGAGCAGGAGCGTGCGGCCCTGCGCGGCGCTGTCTTTGAGGAACTCGCGCATCCAGCGGATCCCGGCCGGGTCGAGGCCGTTGACCGGTTCGTCCAGGACCAGCACCTCAGGGTCGCCGAGCAGGGCGGTGGCGAGCCCGAGCCGGCGGCTCATGCCGAGGGAGAAGCGGCCGGCACGCTTACGTGCGTCGCCGGTCAGGCCGACGATTTCGAGGACCTCGTCGGCGCGGGAGTCCGGCAGGCCGTTGCTGGCGGCTACCCACCGCAGGTGGGCACGGGCCGTGCGGGCCCGGTGCGCCCCGCTGCCGTCGAGCAGTGCGCCGACCGTCGTGAGCGGGCGGTCCAGTTTCCGGTACGGGCGCCCGCAGATCAGTGCCGTCCCGTTCTGCGGGCGGTCCAGGCCGAGCAGGATACGTAGCGTCGACGTCTTGCCGGCTCCGTTCGGCCCGAGGAAGCCGGTGACCCGGCCGGGTCGGGCCTCGAAGCTGACGTCGTACAGGATCTGTGTCCTGCCCTTGGTCTTGCTGACGCGATCGATCGTGATCATGAGCCGAGTCAACCGAAGGTGCGGGCCTCGTACATCCGACCGTTCTCGGATTTCGACGGCCGAGTCGGTCCGCGGGCCGTCAGACCCTGGTCTGAGATCTACAGTCGGGGCGGTGAACGCCCATCCGCGCCCCTCCGGGCGGTCCAGGACCGTGCCGGTCGTTGTCGTGGCGATCAGCGTGCTGGTGATGGCCATGTGTACGGTCGGCGCGCAGGGCCCGCTCGCGGTCATCCTGCCGTCGCTGATGGTCGGTGGCGCCGTCGCGGCCGCGGTGTGGGCGGTGCGGCGGTCACGCGCCGACCGAACCGCCTACGAGTCCCGGTTGACCGCCTGGGCAGCGTCCGAGGCGGTGCTCGCCGAACGGCTGCGGATCGCCCGCGACCTGCACGACATCGTCTCGCACGGCTTGGGTCTGATCACGGTCCGCGCGGCGGCCACCCGGCATCTACCCAAGCCTGCCGAGGTGGAGGCGGCACTCACCGATATCGAGGACGCGAGCCGGCATGCGACAGCCGAGTTACGCCGCATGCTCACGGTGCTGCGTGAGCCGTCGGCCGCCAGTCGCCGTGCGCCGGTGGACAGTCTCGACGACCTGCCCGGGATCGTGCACGGGTCGTCGCTCGCGGGGCTTCGGACACGGCTGACGGTCGAGCCGCTCGGCCCGGTGTCGCAGGGTGTACAGGTCGCCGTCTGCAAGACCGTGCGCGAGGCGCTCAGCAACGCGGCACGGTACGCGGGACCGACAGACGTGCGGGTGCGGGTGTACCGGGACGGAACGTACGTGGTGGTCACGGTTGCGGACGCCGGACCGTCAGTCGACGGATGGCTGGCAGCACCGGGCGCCGGGCACGGGCTGGCCGGTTTACGGGAGCGGGTCGGCAGTCTCGGTGGCACGCTGTCGGCGGAGCACGTCGACGGGGGCTTCCGCCTCACTGCGCGGATCAGGGACGAGGCGGCGTGAGCGGCATCCGGGTGCTTCTGGTGGACGATCAGGCGCTGCTCCGACACAGCCTCGCCATGATCATCAACAACGAGCCGGACCTGGCCGTCGTCGGCGAGGCCGGCGATGGAGCGCACGCCGTGGCGTGCGCCCGCACCACCCGCCCCGACGTCATCCTGATGGACGTACGGATGCCGCACCTCGACGGCCTCAAGGCCACCCGCCGCATCTGCACCGACCCCGCACTGTCCGCCGCCCGCGTCCTGGTCCTGAGCATGTTTGAACTCGACGAGTACGTGTACGAGGCGCTGCACGCGGGCGCGTCCGGCTTCCTGCTCAAGGACTCCCGCCCCGAGGAGTTGATCGAGGCGATCCGCCGCACCCACCTCGGTGAATCGCTGTTCGCGCCGTCGATCCTCACCCGGCTTGTCGCGCACTACGTCACGGCTCCCCGACCGGAACGGCCGACACCGACCCTACGGCGGCTGACCGGCCGTGAGGTCGAGGTGCTGACCCTGATCGGCGGTGGCTTGTCGAACGACGAGATCGCGACTGCCCTGGTGATCTCGGTGAAGACGGTGAAGACGCACATCACGCACCTGATGGCGAAGCTCGCCGTCCGAGACCGGGCACAGTTGGTGATCGCGGCGTTCGACGCAGGGCTGGTGCGGCCACGGCACTGAGAGCGAGCACCACGGCCAGGGCGTCGATCACCTCACCACGTCGAACCTGCGTTGGTCGCACCACCACACCCCACCAGCCGCGCCTGCCTCGCCGACCGCAGGCCGGGCGCGAGCCGACGCGGAGGGGAGACCGCCGCCGTGTCACGCCGTCGGGCTGTTGCCTCCTGGTGTGCCGAGGTGGATGTCGACGTCGGCGGCCTCGGTCATCTGGTCGTACGCCTTGGTCCTGAGCCGGTTGGTCTGCACCTCGCCGTCGAGCAGCGCCGCCCGCAGAGCCTCCGCGTCCGTGATCTCCTTGCTGGTCACCGCGTCGGCTGCGGTCGTCGCGCCCTGCACGACCTCCAGGTGGGTGCCGTCGGTGGGCATCAGCTCGGCCCACTTGGCCAGGCAGTAGACCCGCTCGGGCACCTCCTGGCACTCGCTGGTCAGGTCGGGCATCTCGTCGCCGGTGCCGAGGTGGCTGGTGCGGAACGCGGCCAGTTCGTCGACGAACGCGGCCAGTTGCTGCTCCACCGCCGGCGCGAGCCGGGTCGCCACCGCCTTGCCGAAGATCCACCGCAGCGCCGCCAGCTCCATGCCGGCCCGTACCGGAAGATAGAGCTTCGCCCAGCTGGCGTTGAGGAAGTCACTCGGGTCGCGCTCGGGGGCCCGGGCGTCACCGGCCGACCACCAACCGGGGTACGACACGAACGAGGCGCGCTCCCAGTCGAAGACGCGGTGCCAGAACTCGATCTCCCACGCCTCGTCCCGCACGCTGGCCGGGAAGTGCGCCTCGACGATCTGCGAGACCATCTCGTTGACCGGTGAGAACCCGCCGCGCAGCCGCGCCTCGAACTCGTCCGCGGCCTCCTCCGCCGCCGCCAGCGCCGCATCGCGCCTGTCCTGCCAGTCCTGCAGGTCGGTCAGGTAGCCCGCGACCAGCGCGTTGTAGGCGGCGTCGTCGGCGTTCCCGTCGACCATCGTCGGGGTACGCCGGAACGTGGCGGCGAGCTGCACGTCGGCACCGGGCCCGGCGAGCCAGCTGGCCGCACCGACGTGGATGCGTACCCGCAGTGCCGGCTGACCGTTCGCGTCGGTGATCACCGGAACGCCGACCACCCGAGCCGCGATACCCGACGGCGGCCGGCGAGTGATCAGGGTGAGGTTCTGCCGAATGGTCTCGATGTCGCCGTCCCACTCCCAACCGCTGTCGAAGACGACGTCGATGTCGTAGTCGGCGCTCATGTCGCCGGTGAATCCCCACTTGTCGAGTGTCACGACCGGGGAGTAGATGGTGCGGGTCTCCACGGCGGCCGGTACGCCCGGTACCGGGCGCACCGGCTTGACCGGCACGGCGGGCAGCGCGGCGAGAGCGTTGTCACGGATCCGCTGCCGCCCGTCGGTGATCTTCTTGGCGAACGCCAGCGCCGGGTCCTTCACTGTCGGCGCCCAGCACACCCGGGCGCCGTACCGTTCGTGGGCCAACTCCAGCCGTTGCAGCACCTTGAAGTAGTGCAGCGTGATCGGCGTTGCCCGGTTGGGGTTGCGCACGGTCCGCTTCGAGGTCGACTCCATACCGGACTCGCTGACCAACTTGAAGTCGGTCTTGTGCTGGGTGCGGTAGCGGGCGGCGACCTTGGAGGTGGCGGTCTGACTGTCCTTGACCGCACGGCGACTGGTCTCCTGGCTGGCCGCCGTCACGCTGCGCGTGTAGCCGATCGTGTGGCTGGCGTTGAAGGTGCCCCAGACGCCGGTCGGGCTGGTGTACTGGCCGGTGTGGCTGGCGTTGAGCCCCCAGGTGTCGGTGAGCGACTTCTGCCGCTCGAAGCCCTCCTGCAGTTCCGTGGTGAGTGCACTGGTCAGCTCGACGTCCGTCTGCTGCTCGGTCTCGTCCTGTTCCTCCAGGGTCAGCTCACGCTTGGTGTAGGTGCGCTGCTCCAGCACCGCCTCCTCGCCGGGCGCGAGCGCCAGGGCGTAGACGTGTTCGCCGAGCGCGAAGCCCACCGGCCGGATCCGGGTCCGGTCGAGGAACGCGATGCCCACGTCGGACTGGAGTAGACCGGCGACGAACTCCGCCTCCTGGTCACCGAGGAGGGTCTGGCGCCGGGCCCGCGGCTCGCGGTTGGCCATGCCCGAGTCTTGCCCCGGCAGCGCCGCCTCGGCGGCGTCCATGTCATTGGCCTTCCACAGCCCCGACAGGCCGAGTTCCTTGAGCAGGTGCGGCAGCCGGTCATGGGAGAGCCCGCCGTACCGCATTGCCTCGATCAGCGCCTGCTTGACGTAGAACGGCAGCAGGGGCGTCTCCCCGTCGTCGAAGGTGAGCTGGACCGGCACGAAGTAGTTGGAGTAGACGTAGCGGTCGGAGTGCGCGGTGCTGAACCCCAGCGTCGCCAGGTCCGCGTCGGCGACGACGACTTCACCCATCGGTGCTCCTCTAAAGTGGCATTTTGAACAGGGTTTGCAGGCCCTGGTAGGTCATCTCGTGCGAGGTGACGAAGAACCCGGGAAACAACTGGCTGAGGGCGGCCTGCCGGACGACGGTCTCTCGCACGGCGTGTGCCGTCAGCTCTTCCAGGCCGGCGACGACCTCCGCCGGCACCCCGCCCTTCTTGGCACGCTGGTAGGCGTCCGCGATCGCCTCCCAGCGACCGTCGAACGCCTCGCCGAGGTCGTCGGCGACCGTGCCCCACGTCTTCTCGAAGCGCTCCAGCTTCGTCGACGCGGTCCAGTCCACGTTTGTCACCCGGGCCGCCTCGCTGTCGACCAACAGCAGGTCGCTGCGGAGCTCACCGACGGTCGTGGACGCCTTCCACCCGAACCGCTCGGCGAGGTGGGCGGCCAACGCCTTTTCCGCGCCGGCCGCGGACGGGCTCCGGGTGAACCCGACGAGGCGCAGCAGAAGGTCCCGGTCCGGGTGGCTGAGCAGCAGTTGGGCGACCGTCTGCCGTAGCACCGCGTCGGAGCCGCGCAGGGCCGCAGCCAGCTCCGGGTTGGCCGCGCGGACCGCCTCGACGACCGTGGCGAGCGACTTCTCCGCGAACGGCTGCAACCCCGGTGAGCGAGCGACCAACTGAGCGGTCTCGGCCGCCATCCGCCGGTGTACCTGTTGGCCGAGCCGCCAGGGTTGCGCCTGCCCGGCCTTACGCAGCGCGCGGAACTCCTCGTACGCGGCGGTCTGCAACGCCCGGTTGAACACCGTGGTCAGGCGCTGCTCGAGCTGGCGGGCGATGGCGGCCCGCACTGCGGCGGCCCGGATGTCCCGGGGGGTCTTGGGCGGTTTGAGCTCGCGCAGGCCCTCGACGCGCTTGATGATCTCGTCGAGCGCCTGGTTCAGCTCCGCTCGGCTGGCCGAGCGACCGGCCGACGACACCGTCTCCGACATGCACGCCATCAGGACCGGCTTGCCGTCGGCGCTGATCAGCGCGCTGAGCCGGGCTCCCGCACCCGCCCCGGCGAACGCTTCGGCGTGCGCAGCCTGGTTGAACACGGTCAGGGTCAACTCGGCGTCGACCAGCAGCGTCCGGCCCTGCCGGAACAACGCGTCGAGCACCTTCGGGGGGAACAGGGTACGCAGCACGGCCAGGCCTACCTGCGGCGTGGCCAGCAGTGCCGCCCGGCCGATCGCGACGAGCAGCGCGGCGATCTGGGTGGTCAGGAGACGGACCTCGGCGGCGGCCTCCCGGGCACCCACGATCAGCAGCGGCACGTACCGGATCGCGGCGCGCACCGCCACGCCACCGAGTAGCCGGACCAGTTGGACCAGGCCGGTCAGCAGCTGGAACAGGTCGCCAGCGATCCTGCCGAGCAGCCGGCCGGCCGCGAACGGGTCGAGTTCCTCCAGGTGCCGCCCGAATTCCGCCGCCCAGCCGCGCCAGAGCGTCAGCAACCGCTCGGGCACGGTGCTCGGGTCCAACGCGGCCACGACGCCGGCCAACGCCTCGCGGACGACGGTGGCCTGCTCGGCAAGACGTTGCAGACCGGCCCGGGGATCCACGGTGAGCACGATCAGGGTGGTCAGCTGCTCCTGCTGGAGGCGACCGACCAGCTGCACGAGTTTGCCGAGGTCGACCACCACCGTCGCGAACGACTCCCCGACGCCCACCAGGAAGCCGTCGAGGAACAGCTTGGGATTGATGCCGTTCCAGGCTGCGTAGTGGCGCATCGCGTCGAGCAGCGCGGGGTCGAGGCCGAGCAGGAATCGTCGGAACGCGCCGTCCGCGTCGACGTCTGAGGCCGCCAGGTCGAAGAACGCCTCGGCCAGCCGGAGCCTCGCCAGCATCGCGACCAGGTCCCAGACGTTGTCGGCGGAGATCCGGCCGGTCATCGCCTGCAACACCCGGTCGCGGGTCATCGAGCGGGTGGCGTGCGCGTCCATCCAGTACCGTACGGTCAGCGCGACGAATTCCACCCGCGGGTCCTGGGTACGCGCACCGAAGACCGCCGCCCGGTTCTCGGCGGACACCCGCGGCACACTGAACCAGTCCTGGATCATGACGGACTCACCCGTCGGCTGTCCCAATTTCCCACCCCCTCGAGCCCCGAGTGCACTGTCCGGGCAAGGGGATTCAGGCGATAGCGCTGGGTCGAGTACCCGACATGCATCCACATCAGAGCTGGCGGGACCAACCAGGCTGGTGAGGCGCTGATCGACAAGAAGAGCATGTTCGACGTACTCGATAAAGGCTCGATTTTCGTTACACACATCAACGCCACGACCGCGTCGGTGGCACCAGGTCCGACCACAACGGTGTCGTCGCGACGTTCTCCATTCCAGAACTGACGCGTACGCCCTGGTCGTCGTGGATCATCGCGTGGATGCGGCCTGGCCGGCCCCGCGTGTGCACGGGCCGACCAGGCCGGTCTCCTCCACCTGATTACCCCTCCTCCTACCAGGGGAGGGCGCCCTCGGCGTCAAAGTAGCCTCCGGTGGGGCCGTCGGGGCCCACCTGCGCCATGCGGACGATGATCTCGGCGCCCTGCTCGACAGTCTGGATTCCGGTGTTCCCGTTCAGGTCGGTCTTGGTGAAGCCTGGCTCGACCGCGTTGATCCGCATGTTCGGGAACGCCTTCGCGTACTGCACGGTGATCATGTTGACCGCGGTCTTCGACGCCGGGTAGGCGACCCCGGGGTAGGCGTACGTCGGGGTGCCCGCATCGGTGACCCGAGCCAGCGAGGCCAGGCCGCTGCTGAGATTGACAATGACCGGGGCCGCCGAACGCTGCAGCAGCGGCAGGAACGCGTGGGTGACGCGGACCATGCCGAAGACGTTCGTCTCGAACGTCTCCCGCATCGTGTCGGCGGTCACGTCCGCAGCGCCGATCACGATGTTGCCGGCACCCCTTCCCTCGACGCCCGCGTTGTTGATCAGTATGTCCAGTCCTCCGTCAGCCTCGATGGCCTGCGCTGCGGCCTCCACGGACGCGTCGTCGGTGACGTCGAGCTGGACGGCTCGCGCGCCCAGTTGCTCGGCGGCGCGGCGCCCGCGTTCGGCGTCCCGGCTGCCGAGGTAGACGGTGTGACCTGCGGCGATGAGTCGACGGGCGGTCTCGAAGCCGAGTCCCTTGTTCGCTCCGGTGATCAGTGTTGTTGTCATGCCTCCAGGCTCCGGCCCGGCGGTGCGGTCGCCCAGTCGTCCCGTCTTCCTGGGACTGCCAGTACCAGGCAATACCACAACTTAAGGGGCACACTGGTGAGCATGACGACGACGGAATTCGGGCAGGCGGTGCACCGCTGGCGCGACCGGGTCTCGCCCGAGGCCGCCGGGCTGCCCGCCGGTGGGCGCCGACGTGCGGCCGGACTGCGCCGCGAGGAGCTCGCCCTGCTGGCCGGGATCTCCGTCGACTACATCACCCGCCTCGAACAGGGCCGCGCGTCCAATCCGTCGGCGCAGGTCGTCGAAGCCCTGGCCAGGGCCCTGCGGCTCTCGGCAACCGAGCGCGCACACCTGTTTCGGCTGGCCGGGCTGGCACCGTCGGGCCCGGAAACGGTGCCCGCCTACATCACCCCGAGCGTCCAGCGGCTGCTGGACAGGCTGACCGGGACACCCGTCGGCGTCTACGACGCGTCCTGGACGCTGCTTGTGGCTAATCCGCCGTACGCGGCGTTGATGGGCGATCCATCCGGTTGGCGTGGCAACCACCGCAACGCGGTGTGGCGGCATTTTCTCGGACCGGGTACCCGAGCCCGGCACACCCAGCAGTCCCTGCGAGCGTTCGAGACGGCGCTGGTTGCCGACCTGCGTGCGGCCGCGGGCTGCTATCCGGCCGACCAGCAGCTCCGGCAGCTGGTCGCGGAACTACGCGCGAACAACGACCGGTTCGCGAAGTTGTGGGATTCCGGCACTGTCGGCCGTCATGAGGCTGCACGCAAGACCATCGATCATCCGCACGTCGGCCCCCTGACGCTGGACTGCGACGTGCTCACCGTGGCGGGCAGCGACCTGCGCATCATGGTCTACACCGCCGAGCCCGGCACCGAGGACGCCGACCGCCTCGCGATGCTCACCGTGCTCGGCACCCAGGCACTGGTCGGATAGCTGCAGTTTGAAGGTTTCCCAAGCCGATCGCCGGTTGCCGGGACGTCATATTCGGCGCGGTACGGCTTCGTCCTGCCAGCGGTAGAGGTCGCGCAGCAGGGAGATCTCGGCGCCGTGATGGATCAGTTCCCTGTTGACGTGCAGGACGATGCCCTCCATGGGGAACCGCTCGGGACCCACCGTGGGCGGATTCTCCAGGTCAGCGTCGGAAAGCTCGCGGACCCCCGAGTTCCATCTCCCGTACATCTCATCGAGTTGTTTCAGCGCCTCGTCGGCGGTCCCCGCGTAGGCGAATGTCTGGGAGTCGACGTCCTGGCCGCCGAAGTGCCATCCGACCCGATAGCCCAGGCAGGAGACGATGATGTGCGCCAGCCGCCAGGCAATCGTGGTCACCGGCGCCGGCGCCGGGTCGGGGGACGCGGAGTCCATCGTCCATTTCCCCGAACCTGCCGACATCGGTGCGGCCGACGTGTCACGTGGGCGGATGCTCCAGCAGCCGCGCACCGGCTCCCAGAAGTACTCCTCGTCGGCAAGACCGTGCAGCCGCGGCCGCAGGTTCTTGTGCCAGTGCCGGTCCAGCTGGTCCGCGATTCGCTCGCTTCTTGTCACTTCGGCACACTACATAAAACGGAGATCTGACTACGACCCTCGCGATTGCCGTCGCCGGCCGTGGACCTCGAGAACGTACCGCACCGGGAAATGACGCAGGGGGCTGATGTGCCCTTCGGGGCGCACCGCCGCGAGCGGCTGTATGACAGCCTCGATCGATGACACGACGAATGATCAAGACCGCATCCGTGGATCAGCAGGTTCTGGGACGGATCGTCCGGGAGTTTGGTGCCCGATGGACGAGGGATGCTGCCGACATCGAGACCTACCTGGCAGCACAGGTGTCCGACACGAGTCACCGAGAGGTTGTCGGCCCGTTGCTTGCCGCCAGTGGGGCCAGTGGTGTTGTCCGGGTCGGGGGTCGAGAGGTCGCGGCCTGGGGCGATCCGGACGCCCCTGAGATGGCGTTCAGCGTCACCAAGTCCGTCGTGTCGGTCGTGGCCGGCCTGGCCTTCGACGACGGGCTGCTGGTGCCGGACCAACCGGTGTACCAGGTCGTCGACGTTCCTGAATTCCACGGGCCGCACAACGAGCGCATCACCTGGCGTCATCTGCTGCAGCAGTCGAGCCAGTGGGAGGGCGAGCTGTGGGGCAAACCGACGAGCGTGGACGCGCAGAGCTTCCGCGAGCGGACAGAGGTGCACGGCACACCGCCGGGGGAGGGGTGGGCGTACAACGACGTGCGGATGAACCTGTTGACGTACGCGCTCACACTCCTGTTTCGCAGGGCGCTGCCGGACGTGCTGCGGGAGCGCGTCATGGACCCGATGGGTGGCTCCGACCGGTGGTCGTGGCACGGGTACCGGACGAGCGCTGTCGACATCGACGGCCACCGGGTCGAGGTGGTTTCTGGTGGCGCGCACTGGGGCGGGGGCCTGGTCATCCCGGCCAGGGATCTGGCCCTGATCGGGCAACTCTTTCTGAACCGAGGGACCCACGCCGGGACCCGACTGCTGAGCGCCGAATGGGTTGACCAGTCATGGGCTCCGTGCCCGGTCAAACGGGAATACGGCTATCTGTGGTGGCTCAATGATGAGCAGGTGCCGTGGCCCGGAGCCCCGGCGACCGGCCGCAGCGCCCGCGGCAACGGCGGGCGACACCTGCTGTGGGTCGATCCGGCCCGTGAGCTCGTGCTCGCCTCGCACTGGACCGAAGAACCGCTCGATCTGATCCGCGAAGTTTCTCGTACCGTCACAGCTCTGGATGAGATCGAGACAGTCGTGTAGCTGCGCTGGGCGGTAAGGGCAGAATGGCCGTGTGGAGCAAGCGGTGATCGATGCTGTCCGGGACGGTGACCTCGGCACTGTCCGCCGACACCTGAACGCGCTGCCGGTTGAAGCGCAGTGGCAGGACGAAGGCCGCGCGGTGGCCGGCGAGATGGTCCGCTGGGGCGGCCCAGGGCTCACACAACTGCTGTACCAGCCCGGTGAAGCCGTGCCCTGCGGACCCTGGGGCGACGTCGACCCGGTGGTCTGGGCGGCCGAGCACGGAGCCAGCGGGCTGCTGGAACAACTGCTGTCTCGTTACCCGATCCCGGAGGCCACACTGCGGGGTGCGCTCGACGCAGCCCGGGCCTGGCTCGACGTCGACCCGGAGGCCGAGTTGCGCCGCCGAGCGGGTGCGGTGGACGACGACACCGTCACGGTGGCGCGGGACCACCTCAGCGCGGACGAACACTCGCCCCGAGCGCTGCGGATCCGCCTGACCGCCGCCGACGGCCGACGAGCGGAGGTTCTCGCCGAGCACCGGGCCGCCGTCACCGTCCTCGAAAAGTGGCTGGACCTCCCCGTCTCGCGCGACGAACTGCTGGCGCGTGCACTGTGGTCGTCGGACCCGGAATCGTACGACTGGCAGACGTCGCGGCACATCGTCATTACCCGGTTCCCGGTGGAGGAAACCTTCCGGTGGGTAGCCGGGCGGCTCGCCGACCCGCAGGTGGCGGTGCGCGGCTTCGCCGCCGAACTGCTGCACTTTTCCACTCTGGACGGAGAGGCCGCCGACGCGCCGTACGCCGCCGATGCCCTGACGGTGCTGCGGGACCGGATGGCGGTCGAGACGGACACCGAGACGCTGTGCAGTGTGCTCGGTGCCTACGCCGGCTTCAGCCCGATCGGCGCGATCCTCTACGAGTTCCTGCCATTCGTCCTGGACCATCGCCCCCAGGTCCGCAGCCGCGCGGCCGCAGACCTGCTCAACGGCATCGGCCGACCCGCCGACGACCCACCACCGCACGTCCTGGAGGCGATGCTGAGCCTGGCCCGGGACCCGGACCCGACGGTCCGCGCGGTGGCGACGGCCCAGTTCATCTATCCCGTGATCGACGCGCCCGCACTGCGAGAACAGCTCACCGCCCTGATGAGCGGCGACGACAGGGAGGTCCGCGTCTACGCGGCGAGCGGTCTGGCCCTGCGCGGGGATGCGAACGCCCTCGCGGAGCTACGCCGGATGGGCGAGGAGGACGGGTACGACTCGCTCGCCTGGTGCCAGCTCGATTCGGTGGAGCGAATGCTCGCGCCGCCGGCCCGCTAGGCCGCAAAGTCGAACGCGAAACTGGTCGCTCACGGGACCGCGGTAGTCGGCTTCTTCGACGATCGCCCCGACTATGTGGGCGTTGAGGTCGTCAAGCTCCTCTGCGGGGATCCAGTACTCCCGCACGTCGCGGCCACCGACCTGATGAACCTCGTAACGGTCCAGGTGCGCACGCTGGACATCGAACCGGGTCACGTAGCCGACGCCGCCAGCCGGGACGTTCCACTCGCGGGCGATCTTCGTGGCGTACCAGCGGTTGGGCGTGGCCAGCCCGCCGGCAACCTCTCGATGCTGTCGGCCCGGGACGTTACCGCGACCGTCACTCGGTCATGCGACGGACCTCCGATGCTTGGGTCAGTGGCCGAGAGCGCGGTAACGGAGGTGAACAACGCCGTTCTGGAATCGGCGTTCGTCGAGGAGCGCGAAGTCGGTGCGCACGCCAGTAGGCAGCCACGGCTTGCCGCCTCCGACGACCGTGGGCCAGACGAACAACTGGCACTCGTCGACCAGTCCAGCGCGCATGGCTTGCGCCGCCAGGTTGGCGCCTCCAACGGCGATATCACTGCTGGCCGTGGCCTTCAGTTGGTGTACGACGGCGGGGTCGAAACGGCGCTCCAGGCTGGTGGCGGCCGTCGATACCGCGGTGAGAGTCGTGGAGTAGACGACCTTGTCCGCCGCTTGCCAGACGTTCGCGAAGTCAGCCATGAGGCCGGACTGCGCGGCCAGAGCAGCGTCGGTTTCCCAGACAGCCATCATCTCGTACAGGCGCCGCCCGTAAAGCAAAGTACCCACGGACCGCAGGAGGTTGGTGGTGAACGTGAAAACCTCGTCGTCGCGCGGGAACCAGTTGAAGGATCCGCTTTCGTCCTCGATGTAGCCGTCCAGCGACACATTGGTTACGTAGATCAGCTTTGCCATGCCTCTTCCTTCCGTGCACGTAGGACCCGATCGGGATGTCACCTTCGCCTGCCAGCTGGTTGAGCATCCCATCCGTCTTCGGATCGGGCGGACGTCCCCGCCTTCCGCCCGTTCTACGAACGACTCGGCCCGGATCCGACGCCATCCCGGGAAAAAGTTCCATGGGATCGCGGGCCGATCGGCGCAGATGTCGACTGGCGTAGATCAAATGCGGCATCTACGAGTACGGTTTCGGTGCTCGACCGGTACGGGCATCGGCGGCACGTCGCCGGGGCGGGAACGGCCAGCCCGGTGGTGACCGACCGTGGGAGGGAGCGAGGGTGGCGCAGCAGAGAGCACTGGTGGTTCGGGGCGGGTGGGAGGGGCACCAGCCGGTCAAGGCGACGGAGTTGTTCATCCCCTTCCTCGAACGTAGCGGCTATGCCGTGCGGGTCGAGGAGTCGGCGGAGATCTACGCCGACGCCGCCGAGATGGCCGCCACCGACCTCGTGGTGCAGTGCGTGACGATGTCGCAGATCACCTCGGAGCAATCGGCGGGCCTCAGCGCGGCGGTCATCGCCGGTACGGGCTTCACCGGTTGGCACGGCGGCATCGTGGACTCGTTCCGCGCGTCCTCCGAGTACCTGCATCTGGTGGGCGGCCAGTTCGCCACGCATCCGGGTAAGGAGCCGTGCGAGCGGCACGGCGGCGCGGAGGACAACTTTCTGCCGCACACGGTGCGCATCACCGACCTCGGCCGGGAGCATCCGATCACCGCGGGGATCGAGGATTTCGACCTGGTCACCGAGCAGTACTGGGTGCTGCACGATGACCTGATCGACGTTCTGGCCGTCACGACCCACCCCACGCAGGCGTGGCATCCGTGGCACCGGCCGGTCACCTCGCCGGCGATCTGGACCCGACTCTGGGGTGCCGGGCGCGTTGTCGTGACGACCCCGGGACACAGCCTCGACGTGCTGGAGCACGCAGGCGTCCGTACCGTCATCGAGAGGGGGATGCTGTGGGCGACCCGCACCGCGTCGGCGTCGTAGGTCTCGGGTTCATCTCCCGCGCGTACCTGGACACACTCGCGAACCATCCCGCGGTGAGCATCGCCGCAGTGGCCGACCTCGACGCCTCCCGGTCGGCTGCGGTCGCGGCCACGGTTCCCGGCGCCGAGGCGTTGAGCGTCGAGCGCCTGCTCGCCTGCCCGGACGTGCAGACGGTGCTCAACCTCACGATCCCTGCGGCGCACGCCGACATCTCGCTCGGCGCGATCGACGCGGGCAAGAACGTGTATGTCGAGAAGCCGCTCGCCGTGACGTTGCCCGACGGTCGCTCGATCCTCGAACGGGCCGCATCGGCTGGCGTCCACGTCGGATGCGCGCCGGACACCGTGCTGGGGACGGGTACGCAGACGGCGCGGGCGGCGATCGACGGCGGGCTCATCGGACGCCCGATGTCCGCGTCCGCCGTCATGGTCACGCCAGGGCACGAACGCTGGCATCCCAACCCCGACTTCTACTACGCCCCGGGCGGCGGCCCGTTGCTCGACATGGGGCCGTACTACATCTCGGCGCTGATCCACCTGCTCGGACCGGTCCGCGCGGTGGTCGGAGCCGCCAGCCGCCTGCGCGACGAGCGCGTCATCGGCTCCGGCCCGCGCAGCGGCCAGCGGATCCCGGCGGGGGTGGACACCCACGTGACCGGCGTGCTCGAGCACGCCAACGGTGCTCTCTCCACCATCACCACGAGCTTCGACGGCGTCGCGACGACGGCCGCACCGATCGAGGTGCATGGGGAGACCGGCACGCTCGCCGTACCCGATCCGAACCGCTTCGACGGTGCGGTCCGCCTCTTCGCGCTCGGTGGTAGCGAATGGCGTGTTCTCGAACCGCGGGCCGGTTACGCCGAGTCGTCCCGAGGCATCGGTCTGATCGACCTGGTCAGGGCCGACGGTCAGCGTCCGCCGCGTGCTGGCGGCGATGTCGCGCTGCACGTACTGGAAACGATGACCACCCTGCTCCGGTCGGCAGCCGAAGGCCAGCGGATCGAGCTGACGACGGTGGTGGAGCGGCCCGCACCTGTTCCGCTCACCCCGGTCGAGGACTGGAAGGCGTACGACGCGTACGGACACTGAGC
Source organism: Micromonospora luteifusca (assembly GCF_016907275.1). Classification (NCBI taxonomy): domain Bacteria; kingdom Bacillati; phylum Actinomycetota; class Actinomycetes; order Micromonosporales; family Micromonosporaceae; genus Micromonospora; species Micromonospora luteifusca. The sequence goes on along the minus strand of NZ_JAFBBP010000001.1, from coordinate 717,598 downwards.
GGGGCAGGCCGGGCCGGGAACGTCGGCAGTCCAGCTGAGTAGTTCAGGCGCGTCGAGCCTGAGCACCGAAGGCCGCATCGGGCATCTGCCCGGTGCGGCCTTCGCGGTTTGTGGATCTTGTTGCGGCACTCGGGGGGCCAGGCCGGGGCCCGGTGGCGACCGCCTCGCTACCGCTGCTACAGTCGAGTTGTTGCCGACGCAAATTTATCGCCGGCAAATACTTTGCCGAAAGGACCACTTCGATGACCAAGCTCTCCGTCATTTACTACTCCTCGACCGGCACCCTCCACGCCATGGCCAAGCGGCTCGCCGAGGCTGGCGAGAAGGCCGGCGCCGAGGTGCGGCTGCGTCAGGTTCCCGAGCTTGCCCCGGCAGAGGCCATCGCCTCCAACGCCGCCTGGAGCCAGCACTTCGACGCTACGAAGAACGAGCCGAAGGCGACCGCCGACGACGTGGTCTGGGCCGACGCGGTGCTGTTCGGCACCCCCACCCGTTACGGCAACGTCTCCAGCCAGCTGAAGCAGTTCATCGACACCCTCGGCCCGCAGTGGGGGCAGGGCCTGCTGGCCGACAAGGTGTACGCCGGCTTCACCGCGTCGATGACCGCCCACGGCGGCCAGGAGTCGACCCTCCTGGCGCTCTACAACACGATCCACCACTTCGGCGGTCTGGTCGTCGCCCCCGGCTACACCGACCCGCTGAAGTTCGGCGACGGCAACCCGTACGGCGTCTCGCACGTCACCGGCGGAAGCAACGACGCTCCGTTGGGCGACGCACAGCTCAACGCCCTCGACCACATGGCGCAGCGGGTCGTCAAGATCGCCGGCAAGCTCAACGGCTGACGATCCCCGATGGTGCCGGGCGGCCTCGCGAGCGGACGTGAACGATCAGTGGGCAGCGGTTCGAGTCGCTCCGAGCACCCAGTAGGCCAAGGGCCGGTCTTCCAGGATGGGAGGCCGGCCCTGGCCCGCGTACAGGGACTCGGAGTTGCCCGGTCGGCGCGTTCCCCGCGCATCGGCCATTCCGGCGCGCCGCCGGCGAATCTTCCTGGGAACGCGGTCAGGAGGTGCCTGGCATGAATCGATCCGAAACGCCGACGTGGTCGTTGATCGGCCGTGCCGAAGAACTCGCCGTGGCCTGCACTTTCCTGCGCCAGGCGATGGTCAACGGCGGGTCGATGCTGGTGTCCGGAGAGCCCGGGGTGGGCAAGACGGCGCTGCTCGACGCGGTCGCGGAGTCGGCCACGGAGACGGGGATGCGCGTGCTCCGGGCGGCCGGGGTGGAGTTCGAGGCGGACATCAGCTATTCCGGCTTGAACCAGCTGTTGTTTCCGCTCTATGACGCCTTCGCCGAACTCCCGGGCGTGCACAATGAGGCGCTCCAGGTGGCGCTCGGGTTCGGCAGCGGCCCGCCGCCGGGCCGGTTGCTGGTGTCCAACGCGGTACTGCTCCTGCTCCGCTCCATGGCCACGGCCCAGCCGCTGCTGCTCATCGTCGACGACCTCCCGTGGCTCGACCGGTCCAGTTCGGCGGTGCTCGGGTTCGTCGCGCGCCGGCTGGTGGGCACCAGCGTGGGCTTTCTGGGCGCGACCCGGTCGCACACCGCGAGCTTCTTCGAGCAGGGCGGAATCCCCGAACTCGAACTGCGGCCCCTGCGGCCGGACGCCGCCAGCGAACTGATCAACAAACGTTTTCCCGAGGTCGCCCCGGCGGTCCGGCGACGGTTGCTCTCGGAGGCTCGGGGGAACCCGCTCGCCCTCCTGGAGTTGCCCTCCGCGTTGAGCGGGCGGCAACGTCTCGCCGAGGCCCCCCTGCCGGCCGTCCTGCCACTGACCCGACGGCTGCAGGCACTCTTCGCGACGCGGGTGTCCCGACTGCCCGAGGCCTGCCGCCGGCTGCTGCTGCTAGGCGCGTTGAGCGGTACGGGCGAACTCGGCGTGCTCCTCGATGCGGCGAGCGACCACGACCTCGATGATCTCGAACCGGCGGAGCGCGACCAGTTGGTCCGGGTCCACAGCAGCACACATCACCTCGCCTTCCGGCACCCCCTGATCGAGTCGGCGGTCGTCGAGGTGGCCACCAGTGGTGAACTGCGCTGGGCGCACCGCGCCCTCGCCCGGACACTCGTCGGGCAGCCGGAGCGCAGGGCATGGCACCTCGGCGAGGCGGCGGTCGGGCCGGACGAGGGGGTCGCCGCGCTGCTGGAACAGGCCGCGCACCAGATCATGCGCCGCGGCGACGCCGTGGGCGCCGTCGCGTCGTTGACCCGTTCCGCCGACCTGACACCGGAGCCCGTCGAGCGCGGTCGACGGCTGGCGCAGGCCGCCTACATCGGCGCCGACGCCAGCGGCGAACTCACCAACGCCTCGCAACTGTTGGACGATGCTCGTCGGGTCAGCCCAGGTGGCTCGTTGTACGCCACGGCCGCCGCGGTGCACCTGTTGCTCAACAGCGACGGCGACGTCCGGACCGCCTACCGACTGCTGGTCGGCGCCATCGAGGCGGGTAACCACGGCTACGACGCCGACGACGACGCACTGATCGACGTGTTGTACACGCTCCTGCTGCTCTGCTTCTTCACGGGTGAGCCCACCAGTTGGGAGCCGTTCTTCGCCGCGCTCAACCGGCTGACGCCCGCAGCGCCCGAGCTGCTCACGGTGATGGCCGCGACCTTCAGCGACCCGGCACGCACGGGGCACGCGGTGACCGGCCGCCTCGACGCGCTCGTCGCCGGTACGGGCGCCGAGGTCGACCCTACGGAGATCGTCCGCGTCGGCATCGCCGCCATCTACCTGGACCGGCTCGGGGCGTGTCGAGAGGCCGACTGGCGAATTGTCCGCCTCGGCCGGGAGAGTGCCGCGCCGGCCCGCCGCCACCTCGGCGTGCTGTTGCACCTCTGCATGGACGACTACCACAGCGGGCGATGGGGCGAGGCCGCGGACCTCGCGGACGAGGGCATCCGACTGTGCGACGAGCACGGGTTCGGATTCTTCGGCTGGTACTTCCAGTACATCCACGCGCTGCTCGCCGCCGCGCGGGGAGACGCCGAGGCCTGTGATGCGTTGACCGACCGCATTCTGCGCTTCGCGGTGCCCCGCGGCGCGCGGGCGGCGGAGTTCTACGCCTACCACGTGCGGGGCCTGAACGACCTGGCGCGAGGGGACTTCGAGAGCGCGTACCAGCACGCGACGTTGGTCAGTCCCGCGGGCACGCTCGCGCCGTACGTGCCGCACGCCCTGTGGGGCTGCCTGGACCTGGTGGAGGCGGCTGTCCGGACCAACCGGGTCCGTGAGGCCGCGGCGCACACCGCCTGCCTCCGGGAGGCGAACGTCGGCTCGTTGTCGCCGCGGCTCGCGCTGCTCAGCGCGGCGGCGTCAGCCTTCACCGCCCCGGACGACCGTGCCGAGGAGCTCTTCGAGGCGGCGTTGGCGCTGCCCGACATCGAGCGTTGGCCGTTCGACCTGGCCCGGGTACGTCTGGCGTACGGGGAGCGGTTGCGCCGCTCCAGAGCGACGGCGAAGTCCCGGGCCCAACTCCGGGCGGCCCTGGCGACCTTCGAACGGCTCGACGCCCGGCCGTGGGCCGAACGGGCGAGCAACGAGATGCGCGCCACCGGCCTCGCGAAGCCGAGAAACGATCGACGCACTGCCGTGCTCACCCATCAGGAACGGGAGATCGCGGAACTGGCGGCTTCTGGTCTGACGAACAAACAGATCGGCGAGAAGCTGTTCCTCTCGCACCGGACGGTCGGCACCCACCTGTACCAGATCTTCCCCAAACTGGGCATCACCTCCCGGGCCGCGCTCCGGGACGCGCTCGCGGCACTGAGCGAGGACGCGGACGGAGGGATCGGACAGGCGCCCGGACTGTAGCGTCCGGACGAGGTGCCGTCGCGTACCCGGCAATGACCCTCACGCCGACGGCCCGCCAGCCTCCGCCACCTCCTTCAGTCGCAGTAGCGCGTCCTGGTGGGCGTAGTAGAGCTCCTCCACCCGCGAGTTGCCCACCACCACCGTCGTGAGCTCCCGCTCGACCTTCCGCGCGACCACCTGCGTACCCGGCGGGAACGGGACGAGGTCCCACGCCTGGTAGATGCTCATGTTCGGCGAGGAACCGATCCAACCGAACCGGGTGTTGAGCTCGTACTCGGGCACCACGGCCTCCAGGCGGATCCCGTACATCTCGATCTCGAACGCCGCGCCAAGCCGAATCCCGTTCGGAGCGTGCGCGCGTCGTACCCCGGGAAGCCAGTCGGGCCACCTAGAGACGTCGACCAGGTGTGCGTACACCCGTTCCGGCGACGCCGCGATGACGGTCTCGCCGTGCATCGAGGATTCCGTGCGGGGGGTCGTGAAAGCCGTGGAGCGGTAGTCGTCCCTACGCGCCCAGGACACGCCCCGGGCGGCCCGAGGGTGCTGCATGTCGTTCTCCGTTTCCACTGCTTCCGGTGCCGCTGTCGCGGGTGGCGAAACCTCCGCACCCTGCGTCACCCAGCCTGTCTCCGCCGGCTCGCCGAGTGACCGGTCAGATGACTTGGCGGATGACTGGCCTGCGCCGGGTGCACGCCTCCGACGAGGATTCTGGGCAGCCACCGGTAGGTGCCCGAGCACGAATCGCGAGACCTGCCACACCTCCCTGTCGACTCGTGAACGGGCGTCCAGTCATGTGACGGATGCGTTCCCAGGCGCCGGTGCCCGACTCTTGCATCGCCGCGGCGGAGCACGCCGAACGACCAATGCGGCCGGCGGAGCAACGGCGCTCCGCCGGCACCCGGCATCGGCGCCCGCGGCGCCCTCGACAGCGAGGGACCATTCAGGGAAAGGGAACGCACATGCCGTACATCAGGGTGGGCGAAGAGAACAGCACGGCGATCGAGCTGTACTACGAGGACCACGGCACGGGTCAGCCGGTCGTCCTGATCCACGGGTTTCCGCTCAGCGGACACTCGTGGGAGAAGCAGTCGGCCGAGCTGCTCAGGGCCGGCTACCGGGTCATCACCTACGACCGGCGTGGCTTCGGCCAGTCCAGCCAGACGGCTCTCGGGTACGACTACGACACCTTCGCCGGGGACCTGAACGTCCTCCTGGAGACACTTGATCTGACCAACGCCGTACTCGTCGGTTTCTCGATGGGCACCGGCGAGGTCGCCCGGTACCTGGGCCGCTACGGATCGGTGCGGATCGCAAAGGTCGCGTTCCTCGCCTCGCTGGAGCCGTTCCTGCTCAAGACCGACGAGAACCCCATCGGCGCCGCGCCGCGGGAGTTCTTCGAGGGCATCTCCGAGCAGGTGCGCAAGGACCGTTACGCCTACTACACGGCCTTCTACGCCGACTTCTACAACCTCGACGAGAACCTGGGCAGCAGGATCAGCGAGGAAGCCGTCCGGAACAGCGCGGCCGTCGCCGCCAGCGGCGGCTCGTACGCGGCCGCCGCCGCCCCGCTGACCTGGATCACCGACTTCCGTGACGACATCCGCGCCATTGATGTTCCGGCCTTGATCCTGCACGGCACCGGCGACCGCATCCTGCCGATCGACGCCACCGGGCGCCCGTTCCACAAGGCGCTTCCCAGCGCCGACTACGTCGAGATCGACGGTGCGCCCCACGGTCTGCTCTGGACCCACGCCGACGAGGTCAACAACGCGCTGCTCGCCTTCCTCGCCAAGTGACGGACTGAGGGACGGCACACGGTGGCCGGGCCGGAGGCGATCCCCGCTCCCGCCCGCCACCGTCGCACCACGGCGGCGCGTCCCACGCGACGCGCCGCCGCTGCCCGACGCCGGCCGCTCGACGGGGCGGCCGATCGACCGACTCAGAAGGAGCAATCAACCATGCATGCTGCTGTCGCAACCGGAATCGACGCCCCGTTGTCGCTCGTCGAACGTGACGTGCCCACCCCCGGACCCGGCGAGGTCCTGGTCCGGATGACCGCCTGTGGGGTGTGTTTCACCGACCTGAACCTGGTCCGCGGCCACTTTCCGTTCGCTCGTTTTCCCGTGGTGCCGGGTCACGAGATCACCGGTGTCGTCGAGGCGGTGGGGGAGGGGGTCACCTTCCCGGCGGTGGGTACGGCGGTGGGGGCGCAGTTCCTGGCCGACTCGTGCGGGCACTGCGACTACTGCGTACGCGGTGACCAGATCCTCTGCCCGGCGAAGCGGATCACCGGCATCGTCGTCGACGGCGGGTACGCCGAGTTCGCGGTGTTGAAAGCGGGTTTCGTGACTCCGCTGCCGGCCGGACTGGACCCGGTCGCGGCGGCGCCGCTGATGTGCGCGGGTATCACGGCGTTCAACGGGCTTCGGCAGGCCGGGACCCGCCCGGAGTCACGGGTGGCCGTCATCGGCTCGGGTGGCATCGGAGCGCTGGCGATCCGCTACGCCGTCGCGATGGGCGCTCGCGTCGCGGTCCTGGGGCACTCCCGCCGGGCCGAGGAGCAGGCGTTGTCGCTCGGCGCGGAAAAGTTCATCGTGTCCAGCGAGCAGGACCCCGCCGCGGCGCTGAAGGACTGGGACGGCGGGGCGAACGTGATCCTCAACGCCGCGCCCACCACCGCGGCCGCGGCGGCCGCGTTCGGCGGGCTCGCCCCGGACGGCACGCTGGTGCTCTGCGGCTACGACAACACCCCGCTGAGCCTGCCCAGTCAGCCGATGGTCCTCAACCGACTGCACGTGATGGCCAACCCGTCCGGGTCGCCGCACGACCTCCGCGACACCCTCGCCTTCTCCGCCGCGCACGGGATCCTCCCCGAGATCACCCGCGTCTCCCTCGACCAGGCACCGGCCACCCTGGCGGCCATGGCGTCGGGGACAGCGCACGGCCGCAGCGTCATCGTCTTCTGACCCCCAGGGACAGCAGCAACGAACGAAGGAGCCCACCTCTCATGTCCGTCGTACTGATCACCGGCGCTTCCAGCGGCTTCGGCGCGCTGACCGCCAGGGCGCTCGCCCGCGCCGGCCACACCGTCTACGCCAGCATGCGCGCCACCACCGACCGCAACGCGGCGGCGGTCGCCGAGGCCGCGGCCTTCTCCGACCACCACAACGTCGACCTGCGCACCATCGAACTCGACGTGCAGTCGCAGGCGTCCGCCGACGTCGCCGTTGCGAAAATCATCGCTGCGCACGGTGCGCTCGACGTCCTGGTCCACAACGCCGGGCACATGGTCACCGGGCCGACCGAGGCGTTCACCCCCGAGGAGATCGCCCACGTCTACGACATCAACGTGCTCGGCACACAACGGGTGAACCGGGCGGCCCTGCCGCACATGCGTGCACGCGGCAACGGCCTCGTGGTCTGGATCGGTTCCAGCAGCACCCGGGGCGGCACCCCGCCGTACCTGGGCCCGTACTTCGCGGCGAAGGCCGGCATGGACGCCCTGGCCATCAGCTACGCCGCCGAGCTGGCCCGCTTCAACATCGAGACCAGCATCGTCGTACCGGGCTCCTTCACCCACGGCACGAACCACTTCGCCCACAGTGGCCGCCCGGCGGACGAGGCGACCGTCAAGGCGTACGACGAGCGCTACGCGGGCCTCATGGAGCAGGTCTCGCAGCGGCTGGCGGAACTCGCGCCGCCGGACGCCGACGTCGCCGAGGTCGCCGCGGCGGTCGTGCGGATCGTCCAGACGCCGCACGGCAAGCGGCCGTTCCGCGTCCACATCGACCCCGCCGACGACGGCTCGGAGGTCGTGAGCGTGGTCGCCGACCGGATCCGCGCCGAATTCCTCACGCGTATCGGCCTCGACGACCTGCTCCACCCGGGGCTGAGGTGACCGACCTCGGCCGGGGCGGTGCGGCGTGACGGTCAGCTTCACGCACGAGACGCTGCCGCAGCGGGTGGTGTTCGCGTCGTACCAGGCGGCAGGTCACGTGGCCGACGAGGTGGCTCGGCTCGGCGCCACCCGCCCGATGGTGATCGCCACGGCAGCGAACAGAGCGCTGGCCGACCCGTTGGTGGCCGCCCTGCCGGCCGCGGTGCGCCACGACGAGGTGGTGATGCACGTGCCCACCGACGTCGCCGAGCGGGCGCGCATGGTCGCCGAGAAGCACGACGTCGACGTCGTCGTCAGCATCGGTGGCGGTTCCACCACCGGCCTGGCCAAGGCGGTGGCGCTGACCACCGGGCTGCCGATCGTCGCCGTTCCGACCACGTACGCGGGCTCGGAGGCCACCAACGTCTGGGGGCTGACCGAGGGTGGCCGCAAGACCACCGGGGTCGACGCCCGCGTGTTGCCACGGTCTGTCGTCTACGACGCCAGCCTGCTGCTGTCCCTGCCGGTGCCGCTGAGCGTGGCCTCCGGGCTGAACGCGCTGGCGCACTGTGTCGACTCGATGTGGGCGCCGCGGGTCGACCCGATCGACCAGGCACTCGCGGTGGAGGGCATCCGCGCCCTAAGCCAGGGGCTCCCCGAGGTCGTGCGCGAACCGCAGGGCATCGCGGGGCGCGAACAGACGCTGTACGGGGCCTACCTGGCCGCCGTGGCGTTCGCCTCCGCCGGCTCCGGGCTGCACCACAGGATCTGCCACGTGCTCGGCGGGATGTACAACCTCCCGCACGCGCAGACCCACGCCGTGGTGCTGCCGTACGTCCTCGCGCTCAACGTACCGTCGGTTCCCACCAGCGGGCAGCGGATGGCGGCGGCCTTCGGTGCGGCGTCCGCGCTGGAGGGGTTGCAGCGCCTGCGGGAGCAGGTGGCGGCACCTCGCGCCCTGCGGGACTACGGGCTGCGCGAGACCGACATCCCGGCTGCCGTCGACGCGGTCCTGGCGGCCGTGCCGCCGAACAACCCGACGCCGGTCACTCGGGAGAACCTCGAGGACCTGTTACGCCGAGCATGGGACGGAGGGGAGCCAGTATGACCCTGGAGCAGCGGAACCGCGAGTCACAGCTCGTCGAAAGGGTGGCCGCGTCGTTCGACGACGCGCCGGATGAGCGGGTCAGGGAGCTGATGCAGGCGCTCACCCGGCACCTGCACGCCTTCCTGCGGGAGGTGCGGCTGACCGAGCAGGAGTGGCAGCGTGCCATCGAGTTCCTCACCGCCGTCGGGCACATCACCGACGATCGGCGTCAGGAGTTCATCCTGCTCTCCGACGTCCTGGGTGCCTCGATGCAGACCATCACCATCAACAACGAGGCGTACGGCGACGCCACCGAGGCGACGGTGTTCGGCCCGTTCTTCGTCGACGGGTCACCGGAGATCGAACTCGGCGGGGACATCGCGGCCGGAGCGTCCGGGCAGCCGTGCTGGGTCGAGGGCAGGGTCACCGACACGGGCGGCAACGCGGTGCCGCACGCGCGCATCGAGATCTGGGGAGCCGACGAGGACGGCTTCTACGACGTCCAGTACGGCGACGGTCGTTCCGCCGCCCGCGGGCACCTGTACAGCGACGCCGATGGGAGCTACCGCTTCTGGGGGGTCACCCCGACGCCGTACCCGATCCCGCACGACGGCCCGGTCGGCCGGCTGCTGGCCGCCACCGGACGGTCGCCGATGCGGGCCGCGCACCTGCATCTGATGATTCAGGGGGAGGGGCTCAGAACCCTGGTGACGCACATCTTCGTGCGCGGGGACGAGCTGCTGGACCGCGACAGCGTGTTCGGCGTACGGGACTCGCTGGTGCTGGATTTCGAGCCCCGGCCGGCCGGTTCCCCCACTCCCGATGGTCGGGACCTGGGAGACCGCACGTGGTCACGGGTGCGCTTCGACATCGTTCTGGCGCCCGCGGCCGTGGCTCGCGGGGAGGGGTGAGCGTCAGTCGGCCGGAGTCGGTCCGGATGGTCATCCCGGGAGCGTCGTCAGCATTTCTCGCAGCCAGGCGATCTCGGTGCGGCTGGTGGCGGTGGCGATGCGGAACAACCCTCGGCGAAAGGGGTCGTGAGGAAAGTCGTCAGCGCGCAGCGGTCGGTCGCCGTCCCAGAAGAAGCTCGCCGGCTGCGTGAGGAAATCGAGCCGGCGGCGCAGGACGGCCGCCTGGGCGACCGGGTCGTCGAGGTGGTGCAGGAAGGCCAGCAGCGTGAACCAGCGGTTCTCGTCGCTGATGAAGAGCTCGTCGGGTGTGCGGAGCTGACGCAGTAACTCCGCCTGTCCGGCCGGGCTGAGGATCAGCACGTGCCGTGGTGCCGCCACCTGGCCCGCCTGCACGTCCCGGCGAAGCCAACCCGCACGTTCCATCCGCTTGATCGTCGGGTACAGCGTCCCGTCCGCGATCGGCCGGACGTGGCCGGTGAGTGCGGCAACACTTCTGCGTAGCTCGTACCCGTGCAGCGGGGCGTCGGCCAGGAAGCCCAATATCGCGAACTCCAACACCGTGCTAACTTACCTCGGCAACGGAATATCTCGAACGCGAGGTATAGGTCAGGAGGTACGTGATGCGCGGCGCCCAGGTCCGACCGGACGGCACGACGATCCGCTGGGTGGAACTCCCCGGCGCCGAGCCCACACGGGTCTACCTGCATGGGCTCGGCGCCTCCTCACCGGCGTACTACGCGGCGGTGGCCACCAACCCCGCCCTCGCCGGACGGCGCAGCCTGCTGATGGACCTGCTCGGGCACGGCATCAGCGATCGGCCGGCCGACGCCTCGTACACCCTGGAGGAGCACGCCGACCTCGCCGCCACCGCGCTGACAGCAGCCGGGGTCAGCACCGCAGAGGTGATCGCGCACAGCATGGGCGGGGCCGTCGCCATCGTCCTGGCCGCCCGCCATCCACACCTTGTCTCCGCACTGGTCCTCGTCGACGCCACCCTCGACCCGCAGCCTCCGGGCGTCGGCATCCGCTCCCGCTACACCGAGGAGCAGTTCGTCCACGGCGACGGCCGAACCGACACGCTCACCCGGGTCGGCCCGGCCTGGGCGGCGACGATGCGGCTCACGGGCCCGGAGGCGTTGTACCGCACGGCGGCACACCTCGGCCGCGGCACCATCCCCACCATGCGAGAGTTGCTGCTCGAACTGCCCGTGCCGCGCACCTACCTCCACCCGGCCGGCAACGAACCGATCGGCGCACAGGCCCTGACCGATGCGGGCGTGCGGGTGGTCGCCGTACCCGACAGCGGCCACAACATCATGCTGGACAACCCCGACGGCTTCGTCGCGGCCACGGTCGCGGCACTGCCGGCATAGCCCACGCGTCCCATCCGCGATCCCGCCCCAGCGGATGAAGCAGGGGGGAGGCCTTGACAGGAGAGGCACTCCGGCGTTCAATCCATGTCGCGACATGCATGTCACGACATCTAAGGGGCACGATGAGGCCGATCAAGCGGGTTACGGTGGTCAGCACCGGCACCGTCCAGATCCGTCCGGAGCACCGCGAGACGAACGGCAGCCCGCTGTGGTGGTGGCTCAACACGTCGCGCCGGTGGACCGAACCCCTCCCGATCAACGTGTACGTGATCGAGCACGACGAGGGACTGGTCCTGTTCGATACCGGCCAGGACCGGCGCTCGGTCACCGACCCGGGATACTTCCCTGGCGGTCCGGCCGGACACCTCTACCGCCGGCTCGCCAAGTTCGACGTTCCTGCGGGCGCCACCCTGACCGAGCGACTTCGCGACCAGGGCTACGACATCGCAGACGTACGCGTGGCGATCGTCTCCCACCTGCATCAAGACCACATCGGCGGTCTGCGGGAGCTGCCGAGATCGGCGCACATTCTGGTCGATGCCAACGAACTGGCGGAGGTCGACAAGAGGTTCGCAGTCTTCGCCGGTCTGCTGCGGGAGCACATCCACGTGCCCGGCGTCAGCTTCACGGCTGTCACCCCGCATCGCGTCGAAGACCCCGCCATCGCGCCGTTCACGCACGCCCACGACGTCATGGGCGATGGCTCCCTGTTGTTGCTGCCGACCCCCGGCCACACGCCTGGTTCGATGTCGCTGCTGCTACGCGCTCAAGGGCTGCCGCCCATGCTCTTCGTCGGCGACGTCACCTATGACGTGCAGCGTCTCGCGGCCGATCGCATCCCCGGAGTCGGCGACCTCAGCGGACTGCACGAGGTCACCCATCGAGTCAACATGTTGGCCGCCCGCCACCCGAGCATGCCGATTCTCGCCGCACACGACCCCGCGGCACCCGGGCTCCTGGCCACGGCCCTGCGGGAACACGGCACGATGCCGGTGTGAGAACAGCCGAGCAGCTTCGCTACCTCATCCTCGCAGCACAACGAGAAGGCAACCGTCAGCTCACCGTGAGGCTGTCCGAGATCGGTGTGACGCCGGCGCAATCGGAAGCACTGCGCATCATCGGCGACCACGGACCGCTTGCACTCAGGGAACTCGGCGACATGCTCGTCTGCGACACCGGCACCAGCCCCAGTCGCATCGTCGATCGACTTGTCGCCGCAGGTCTCGTGGAGAGAACCACAAGTGAACACGACCGACGGCAGGTCCGGCTCACGCTCACCAGGCAGGGGCGGGACAAAGCCCTCCGCGTCGTAGAGATCGAGAACCAGCTGTACGAGCTGCTCGACCACGCCAGTGCGGGGACGGACATCGGTGCCTTCATCAGATTCCTCGACGGCTTTACCCGACAGTCGCCCGCCGGACTAGCCCTCGCGAACCGCCTCGCCGCTGAAAAGAAGCAACCGGAATGACCGCCTCGCCGAGCGCGACGCGCCCACGGGGGATCCCATCGGGGCCGACGTAGCCGCCGGCCCCGAGCACCTTGTCACCCGGCGAAGTCTGCGCCCACAACCGTGTAACCACCCGCCCGGACGGTGTGGAACGGTGCCGGAGCCATGCATCGCCGAAGCTCGGGATCGTCGGGCCGTCCGGGCACGTCTCGCAGCTGCGGGCCGGACCACCCAACCCGGTCGAAGTGCCCCTTGCCGTTGTCCGCGATGCTGAAGCCGAAGCGTTGCTTCAGCCACCCGATCTCCCGGCTCATCGGGTCGGCCCCGGTGGGTAGGTGACGGTGGCGTCCACGGAGAACTGCACGTCATGGATCGGATCCTGGTAGTGCAGGCGCCCCCAACCCTGCACCCTCCCGACGCTGGCAGTCTCCTGTGCGGCGGGGCCTTCGGTCGTCGCGTTCGCCACGCCGCCCACGGTGGCAGCACCCAGCGTTGTGGCCAGGGCCGCGACTGCGGTCAATGCCATGCGGCGGATCACTTTCCGCATCCGATTCTCCCCCTGTTGCTGCGGCGCTGTGTCGCGCCGCGGATGAGGTCAACCATCGGACTCACCACACGCCTGCCACCTCCCTCGACGTAGCGAACGCCTTCCCGCTGGAGGGTGACTCCGCCGTCCCGCCCACCCGCCCGTTCGGCGATCCAGGCTGGCGTCCCGTCGAGGCGGGGAGGCGACACCGCCGTCGTTGCGGGCAGCAACATGAGCGCGACGCGGGACGGGGCGCCAGCCAAGCTCGACGTGGGTGGGGGCGGACGCGGCTGTTCAGCCCTGGCGGAACCCGGGATCGGCCGGGCAGGAGACAGCGGCGGCACACCGGGCGTTGGAGGCGGGCGGGGTGCGGGGCAAGTACGTGGTCAGGGTCGACTGAGGTCTGCGGCTCAACCGACCCGCTGGGCCAGCACCTGCCCCGGCCAGGCTCCAGCTAGGAAGGTTTCGGTGGACGTGAACCCGTGGCGCTCGTAGTACGCCACCAACTGACCACCGCCGCCCGCCCAGCAGTCGACCCGTAGCAACCCGACGCCGGCGCGCCGGGTCTCCTCGACCGCGTGTGCCAGCAGGGCCGACCCGAGCTTCTGACCGGCGAATCGTCGGTGGGAGACGAGTAGGCGAACGAACCGCTCGGGTTCTTTCGCGGGCGCGATCGGCGCCGTCGGGTTGGGACCGGAGTCCAATACCAAGGTTGCGGCAGGCGTTCCGTCCACCTCCGCGATGTACGGGAGGTTCTCGGTCAGGTACCGGTCGACCAGCTCGGGCCCTCCGGGCTTTGCAGAGAACGGCGTCGTGCCCCACTGCTCGGTGTTGCCGCGATCGTTCATCCAGGTCACCGCGGCATCGAGCATGTCCAGTACGGCGGGCGCATCGGCCGGGCCACCGCGTCTGATACGTACGCCGCGGGTGGTGTCGTCCATGGCGGAATGGTAAACCGGCCGCTGAGGTGCAGGGCCGGGCCGGTACGCGCGCGGTTCACCTGGAGGTCGGGCCTCGGGGTGAGCGCGAGTGTTGACCGGTGGCGTCGTCGGCGGGCTGGGAATTCCAGGAGGCGAGAAAGACGAGTGCCTGCTCCGTGGGGCTTGCCGGCTCCCAGGTGTAGGTGATGATCGTCAGGTCGGAGTCGCCGGGCAGGTGGAGGGCTTCGCCGGTGAGTTCGAGGTCTCCGGCGATGGCGTGGCGCATCGTCTTGGTGGCGGTGTGATGCAGTTTCACGTTGTGGGTGGCCCACCACGTGCGGAAAGCCTCGCTGCGGGTGCTGAGTTCGCCAACCAGGTCGGTGAGCGCGCGGTCGTAGGGGTTTCGTCCGGCGTAGGTGCGCAGGGCGGCGACGCTGTCGGCGGCCACTGAGCGCCAGGCGGGGTAGAAATCCTGTGCGCGGGGATCGAGGAACAGGAAACGGACGAGGTTGAAACCGCCAGTCGCACCGAGGGCGTCGGCGAACAGGGCCCGTCCGAGTCGGTTGGTGGCCAGGATGTCCATTCGCCCGTTGCGGGCGTACGCGGGGGCGTTGATGGTGTCCAGGATGCGCTGGACGCCGGCCCGCACTGGCGTCCGGCGTGCCACTCGCCGGGGTGGGTGCCCGGGTTTGGGCACGTTGGCGGTTTCGGCGAGGTCAAACAGGTGGGCGCGTTCGGCTTCGTCGAGTTGCAACGCGTGGGCGAGGGCGTCCAGCACCGAGTGGGAGACGCCGGTGAGGTTGCCGCGTTCCAGCCGGGTGTAGTAGTCGGTGCTCATCCCGGCGAGCATCGCCACCTCCTCGCGGCGCAGGCCCTTGACCCGCCGCCTTCCGCCGAAGAACGGGACACCGGCTTGCTCGGGAGTGAGTCGTTCACGGCGGGTGGTGAGGAAGTCCCGGACCTCACTGCGGTTGTCCATGTCCTCGAACGTACGGCGCTGTTCGGGCGCGTAGGGAGGGTCTGGCGTTACCGGGCAGGACCGTCACTGTTTGCCGGCCGCGAAACCGGGTTGGGTGGTGGTCCGGACCAGAACCGAACCAGCGGAGGGAACCGGTATGGCTGTGCAGAACCGACTCGTCACGCTCAACAACGGGGTCCAGATGCCGATTCTGGGTTTCGGTGTCTTTCAGGTCCCCGGTGAGCAGACTGAGCAGGTCGTCACCGACGCGTTGGCGGCCGGCTACCGGTCCATCGACACCGCCGCCTCCTACGGCAACGAGGAAGCCGTCGGCCGGGCGATCGCCGCCAGCGGCATCCCCCGCGAGGAGCTGTTTGTCACGACCAAGCTCTGGATCCAACACACCGGCGAGGACACCGCCAGGCGCGAGTTCGACACGTCCCTGCGGAAGCTGGGCGTGGACTACCTCGATCTGTACCTGATCCACCAGCCCCTGGGGGACTACTACAGCTCGTGGCGGGCGATGCAGAAGCTTTACAGCCAGGGGCTGATCAAGGCGATCGGCGTGTCGAACTTCTTCCCGGACCGGCTGGTGGATCTGATCCAGCACAACGACGTGATCCCCGCGGTCAACCAGGTCGAGACCCATCCGTTCTTCCAGCGCCACGCCGACCAGCAGCTCATGCGCGAGCATCGTGTGCAGATCGAGTCGTGGGGGCCGTTCGCCGAAGGCAAGAACGACCTGTTCAGCAACCCGACCCTGACCGATATCGGCAGCGTGCACGGAAAGTCGGTCGCCCAGGTCGTTCTGCGCTGGCTGACCCAGCGTGACGTCGTGGTCATCCCGAAGTCGGTGCGTCCCGAGCGGATGGCGCAGAATTTCGACATTTTCGACTTCGAGCTAAGCGACGAGGAGATGACCCGCATCGCCGGCCTGGACACCGGCGAGACCGTGTTCTTCGACCACCGCGACCCGAAGATGGTCCAGTGGCTCGGCGGACGCCGGGTCGACTGATCCAGAGCACGTACCCGGAGGTGACGACGTGCAGGGCATCGCCATTCGGCGCCGGTCGCTGCTGCGACTGAGCGGGGTAGGAGTGGCCGGCGCCGCGGTGGCGGCAGCCTCGGGAGGCTGCGCGGCCGATTCGGGACCGCAGCCGACGGCCAGCACGGCCCCGGGCCGCTCCACCGCGCTGGGCGGGCGGCCAGCGGTGCTGGTGGCGTACTTCTCCCGCGCCGGCTGGAACTACCACAACGGCGGTCGCCGGTTCCTGCGGACCGGCAACACACAACGGCTCGCCGACATGATCGGCGAGCTGATCGGCTGCGACGTGCACCGCATCGAGGCCGCCGACCCCTACTCCGACGACTACGACGAAACGGTCGCGCGCAACGTACGCGAGCAGAACGCCGACGCGCGCCCCGCCATCGCCAACCCGCTCCCATCGGTCGACCGGTACACCACCGTGCTGCTGGCCAGCGGGATCTGGAACGTCCGCGCGCCGATGATCATGTCAACCTTCGCCGAGGGCTACGACTTCACCGGCAAGACTGTTCATCCGATCACCACCTACGCCATGAGCGGGCTGGGCACCACCGAGCGTGATTACGCCGCCTCCTGCCGGGGTGCCACGGTCGCCACCGGGCTGGCCGTGCGCGGCGAAGAAGTCGACGCTGCCGGGCCTACCGTTCAGACCTGGCTCAAGCAGAACAACCTGATCAGCTCGTGAGGTCGTCGAGCCGGGTGACCAGGATCCGACCGCCCTCGTAGGCGCCGCCATCGATGGCGAGGACGCGGCCGTCGGCGTACCGCAGGGCCTCGCGCACCTCGCCAGGGGCGACCCCGAAGTGCTTGGTGAGCGTGCTGTGGCCGTGCACCAGCACCTCGCCACCGTACGTGCCGAGCATGGTGGCCACCGGGTCGTCCGGCTTGGCCGGCTCGCTGTCCCGGAACGCGCCACGGTCGCTCATCTGATAGCAGAACGCCAGCCAGCCGGCGGCGTCCCGACTGGCGAGCGCCTTCGCGACCTCGGCGTTGACGGCGGCGACACTGTCGCCGAACTCCAGATAGCGGGTGGTGTCGGAGTGCACCAGCAGGTAGCCGTCGACGACCGCCATGGCCGGTCGGGAGACGATCCACGAGATGTGCTCGTCGCGGAGCCGGCGCAGGTCGTCGTCTCGACCGCCGAATCGTGCCCAGGCGCCCCGGAAGCCGTCCTGCTGCTGCCAGCCGGGCACCGTGCTGGTGTCGAGGAGGTACGCCGCGAGCAACTGCACCTCGTGGTTACCCAGCAGTGCGTGCACCTCGCCGCCGACTCCGGCGGCCTCGCCGGTCAGCCGCCGTACGTCGTCGATGACCCCGATCCCGTCCGGTCCGCGGTCGACGTAGTCACCGAGCAGCCACAGCCGCGCGTCCGCGCCGGACCAGTGCCCGGCCGCGTCGGTGAGGCCGGCATCCTGCAGCGCGTTGCGCAGCTCGGCGCGGTGGCCGTGCACGTCGGCGACCACGAAGAGGGGCGTCTGGTCGACAGTCACCCGCGCAACCCTACCCGCAACCGATCGACGGGCGAGGTTGATGATCGGGCGGGGCGTGCCGCGATGGGTGACGCTAGGTTGTGCGGATGACACGCATCGGATTTCTTGGTCTCGGCCGGATGGGCTCCCTGATGGCCGGTCGGCTGATTGCTGCCAACCATGAGGTGACGGTCTACAACCGGACAGTTGAGAAGGTGGCGCCGCTGGTGCAGGCGGGGGCTCGGGCCGCCGCGACCCCCGCCGAGGCGGTCGCTGGGGCCGACGTGGTGATCACCATGCTGACGGGACCGGCCGCCGTGGACGCGGTGCTCTTCGGCGACCACGGTGCCGCCGCCGCGCTCGACCCGGGGGTGACGCTGGTCGAGATGTCCACCGTCGGCCCCGACTACGTCGCCTCCCTGCACGACCGGCTGCCCGACCTGGACCTCGCGGACGCCCCGGTCAAGGGCAGCCTGCCGGCCGCCGCAGCCGGCGAGTTGGTGATCCTCTTCGGGGGCGGTGACAAGACCCTGGCCCGGGTACGCGAGGTGCTGGACGTGCTCGGCAAGGTCCAGCATGTCGGGCCACTGGGTGCGGGCGCGGCCGTCAAACTCGTCGTCAACGTGGCGCTGTGCGGCTCCTTCGTGCTCGTCGGTGAGGCGCTGGCGCTGGGCGATCGGCTCGGGCTGTCCACGGAGACCACGATGACGGCGCTGAGCGGCACCGCGCTCGGTTCACTCGTGCCGCGGGTGCGCGCCCGGTTGGACAATCCTGAGGCGCCCACGCAGTTCTCGTACGGACTGGCCACGAAGGATCTGAAGCTGGCGCTTGAGGCGGGCGCGCCGAGCGGGGGCGTGATCGCCGCCGCCCACCAGCAGTTCGCCGGTGAGCTGCCCCAGCTCTCCGAGAGCGACATCGGGGAGATCGTCGCGGTGCTGCGGCGGGCCGCGACCCGCTGAACAGTCTCCGACACTCAGCAACGACGGCGGCCCCTCGGGCCGCCGTCGTCGTATTTCCCCAGCTCGATCGCGTTAAGTGAACGTGTAGTCACGGTGGCCATCGTATGACCAGAAGGTAAACACATGGGGGACCAACGTGGCGGCCGTACCTCTGGACAGTGAACCGATCACCTCGCGATCTGCGCACGACCTCGTCGGCACCTGGGTGCGCCGAAGCCCGGACGCGACTGCCGTGCGCGAGGCGGTCACCGGCCGGGAGATGACCTATCGGGAGCTGTGGCAGGCGGCCACCCGGTTGGCGACCGAGTTGACCCGGCACGGCGCCCGGCGCGGCGACATCGTCGCGCTGGCGATGGAGCGTTCTGCGGAGCTGATCGTCGGAATCCTCGCCATCGCCCGCTGCGGCGCCGCCTACCTGCCTTTGGATGTCAGCAATCCGGCCGACCGCAACACCGCGCTCGTCACCGAGGCCGCGGTACGCCTGGTGGTCACTGCCGCTGACGGCGAGCCGGCCGACTGGGCGCTGCCGGCCGACCTCACCTGGCTGCGCGCTACTGTCGCAGCGGCACCAGCCGTGTCGGACCAGCCCACCCTCGACGAGCAGGCGGGCGGCGACGACCCGCTCTACGTGGCGTACACCTCCGGCTCCACCGGCCGCCCCAAGGGCGTGGTGGTGCCACATCGCGCGGTGGTGGGGCTGGTCGACGGCGCCGAATACTGCCCGGTGGCACGCGGCGACCGCGTGGTCAGCCTCTCGAACCCGGCCTTCGACGCGACCACCTTCGAGGTGTGGAGCACGCTGACCGCCGGCGGCACGCTGGTGGTGCTGCCCGCGGTCACCGACATGACGTTGGACGACTGGGTGGATCTGCTGCGCGCCGAGGCCATCACCACGATGTTCCTGACCACCACGCTGTTCCACATGGTCGCGCGGGAACGCCCGGCCGCCTTCGGCACCGTGCGGAACCTGCTCGTCGGCGGGGAGCAGATGCAGCTCGCCGCCGCCCGCGCGGTGCTTGCGGCCACGCCGCCCCGACGGCTGGTCAACGCGTACGGTCCGACCGAGACCACCACCTTCGCCGCGTACCACGAGGTGACCGCGGCCAACCTCGTCGGCGTGGATCGGGTGCCGATCGGCAGGGCACTGCAGCACACCACCCTGCGTCTGCTCGACGATCAGCAGCGTCCGGTCGCCGAGGGCGCGACGGGGGAGTTGTGCATCGGTGGCCCGAAGGTGGCGCTGGGCTACCTCGGGCAGCCCGAACTCACCGCGCAGCGGTTCGTCCGACTGCCCGACGGGGAGATGGTCTACCGGTCCGGCGACCTCGCCCGGCTGACCCCCGACGGCGGCGTCGAACTGCTCGGCCGCTACGACCGGCAGGTGAAGCTGCGGGGGTTCCGCATCGAGCTGGAGGAGATCGAGCGGGCCATCATGGCCACCGGGCTGGCCGATGTCGCCATCGTGGAGAAGGTCGGCGACGGCCCGCAGGCACTCCTGGTCGGCTTCGTCCTGCCCGGCGCGGGGAGCGCACCAACCCCGTCGCAGCTGTCGGCGGCCCTGGTGGCCCGCGTTCCCCGATACATGGTGCCAGCCCGCTGGATCGTCCTGGAGGCGTTACCGGTCGGCCAGACCGGCAAGGCCGACCGCGCGGCGCTGCTCGCGCTGGTCGCCGACGACGGCCCGGGCGGGGCCGAGAGCGGGGATCCGGTGCTGGCCGGCGTGACGGAGACCTGGCGCGACGTGCTGAACCTCAGCAGGGTCACCCGGACCGACACGTTCCTCGACCTCGGCGGCAACTCGATCCTGGCCATCCAGGCCGCGTCGCGGCTCACCGAACGACTCGGCGTCGAAGTGGAACCGCACGACGTGCTGCTGGCGACCTCGGCCGCCGACCTCGTGGACCGGCTGCGCGACCGGCAGCCCGCCACCCTCTGAACGACCCGAGGCCAGCCACCGCTGCAGCCCCGAACTCCGTCCGTGGGCGCATCGCCGTGCGCCACTCCGCTGACTGATCTCTGACACGGGGGATGTCGTGATACCAACCACCCTGGCTCGATCCGACTCGTCGGTCGCGCCGCTGTCGTTCGCGCAGGAACGCCTCTGGTACATCGAGACCGCGGCACCGGGTACGCCCACCTACAACGTGCCGCTGCTGGTGCGGTGGACCCAGGGCGCCGACGCCGACGCACTGGCCGACGCGCTGGCCGCCGTCGCGACCCGGCACGAGGTGCTCCGTACCACCTACCGGCTGCGCGACGGCCGGCCGGTCCAACTCGTCGGTGACCCCGGGCCGGTGTCGTTGGAGGTCATCGACCTGGCCGGTCACGCCGACGCCTGGTCGATCGCCCGCCGGCAGGCCGACGAGCGGGCACGCGTCCCGTTCGACCTGGCCGGCGAGGCGCCCTGGCGGTGCACGTTGTGGCGCGGCCTGCCCGGCGGCGACGCGATGCTCATCAACATCCACCACATCGCCGTGGACGGGTGGTCGCTGGCGCCGCTGTTCGAGGACCTGGCCACCGCGTACGAGGCGGCGCTGGCCGGTGCGGCGCCCGACTTCGAACCGCTGCCGGTGCGGTACGCGGACTTCGCCGTCACCGACCGCGCCGCCTTCGACGCCCGCGGCACCCGCACCCTGCTCACCGAGCGGGTGGCCGAGCTGTTTACCGTCGCGAGCGGAATGGTCCTGGGCAATCGTCGCGCCGGCGGCCCGGCCGCGCCGACGCGATCCGGCGGCGAACACCGCTTCACCCTTCCTGCCGAGACCTGGGCAGCCAGCCGTGAGCTGGCTGGCGCGCTGAGCGCCACTCCCTACGTCGTGCTGCTGGCGGCCTTCCAGACGGTGCTGAGTCGCTGGTCCGGCCGCGAGGACTTTCTGCTCGGCACGGTCGCCGCCAACCGGCCCCGGTCCGAGTTGGAGCGACTCGTCGGCTTCTTCGCCAACACCGTGCCGGTCCGCTGCCGCCCCGCCGCCGACCGCACCTTCGCCGAGCTGTGCACGGCGGTGCGCACCGAGGCGTTCCGGGCCCTCAGCTACCAGCGCATCCCGTACGACCAACTGGTGGCGGCACTGCCGGCCGCGTACGGCGACCCGGTGGACGTGGCGTTCGTCCTGCAGAACGCACCCACCGCCCAGGGGCCGACCCGGTGGGCAACGCCGGTGCAGCTGTTCACCGGGACCGCCAAGTTCGACGTGGCGTTCGTGCTGGAGGAGGGCGAGGACGGCCTGACCGGCCTGGTCGAGTACGACGCGGACCGCTACGAGGCCGACGTCGCCGTGGCGCTCGCCGAGGGTTTCGTTGCCCTGCTCGGTGCAGCCGTCACCGATCCCGAGCTGTTGGTGTGCCGGCTGCCCCTGTCCACCTCGGCGGACGGAGTGCCGGCCGGCACGTTGGTCGGCGAGTCCCGCACCCCGCCGTACCGGACGGTGCTGGAAGCGATCGACGAGCGGATCGCCGACATGGACCCGGAGGCCCGCGCCGTCACGTGCGCCGGCACGGACACCAGCTGGCGGGAACTCGACGGCAGGTCCTGGTGGGTCGCGGACCGACTCGCCGCAGTCGGCGTGCCGGTGGGTGGCCGGGTACCCGTGGTCGCCGACCGAGGTGGTGCGCTCGTCGCCGGCTGGCTCGGGGTGCTGCGGGCCGGCGCCGCGTACACGCCACTCAACCCGGACACTCCCGTCGACAAGCTGGAACACATCGTCACCGAGCTGGGCGCGTCGGCGATCGTGCTCGACGCCACCGGCCGCAGCCTGGTCAGCGCCGATCTGCTGCGTCGGCTCGCGCTGCCCGTCGTACACCTCGACGAGGCCATGGTCGGCGAAGCCCCGCCCCGGCGGCGCCGGCCACCGATCGACGCCGACGACCCGGCCGTCATCATCTACACCTCCGGCACCAGCGGCCGGCCGAAGGGCGCGATCGTGCCGCACCGCGGCCTGCTCAACACCATCTCCTGGTGGAACGCCGAGACGGGCCTGAACAGCACGGACCGCCTGCTCTGCGCGTTCTCGGTCTCGTTCGACCCGGCCACCTTCGAGACCTTCCGGGCGCTGGCCGCCGGCGCCCAGCTGATCGTCGCGGACGAGGAGACCCGCCGCGACCCCCGCCTGCTGGCCCGGCTGCTGCACGGACCGCAGGGCGCCACCACGATGTCGCTGACTCCCAGCCTCTTCCGCGCCGTGCTCGACGCCGACGAGGAGACCGGCACCAGCCTGCGCCGACTCTATGTCGGCGGCGAGGCACTGCCCCGCCAGACCGTGGAGCAGAGCGCCCGGCAGTGGGGGGTGCCGGTGGTCAACGTGTACGGCCCGACCGAGGCCTGCTGTGTCAGTACGTTCGCCCTCACCGACCTCTCCGACCCACGGCAGCCGGCGATCGGCAGGCCGCTGCCCAACACCCGCGCCTACGTGCTCGGGCCGAATCTGGAGGCGCTGCCGGACGGCGTACCGGGCGAGCTGTGCGTCGGCGGTGCCGGGGTGTCGTTGGGTTACCTCGGCGATCCCGAGCGCACCGCCGTCGCCTTCCCTGCCGACCCGTGGGACGCCGGCCGGGGCGCGCGCCTCTACCGCACGGGCGATCGGGTCGCGTTGCGCCGCGACGGTCGGCTGGAGTATCTGGGCAGGGTCGACGAACAGGTCAAGATTCTCGGCCATCGGATCGAGCCGGGTGAGGTGGCCCGGCTGATGGAGGACCAGCCGGGGGTGCGTGCCGCAGCCGTCCACGCGGTCGACAGCCCGCCCCGGCTGGTCGCCTACGTCCAACTCGACACCGACAGCGCGGCGTTGCCGGGCCGAGACGACCTGGTCCGGCCCCTGCAGCGTTGGCTGCCGCCGGCGGTGCTGCCGACCGACGTGTACGCGGTCGACGCCCTGCCGCGTACCGGCAACGACAAGGTCGACTTCGCGGCACTCGCCGCCCTTCCGTCGACGCGGCTGGCCCACACGACGGCGGCGGCCCGCCCGCTGACCGCCGCCGAAGCGGCCGTGGCGGCCCTGTTCACCGATGTCCTCTCCGAGCGCGGGGAACGCCCGGACAACCTCGGCCCGGACGACAGCTTCTTCACCCTCGGTGGCCATTCGCTGTTGGCGGTGAGCATGCTCGCCGAGGCTGATCGGCGGACCGGCAAGACCGTGCCGTTGCGCGACTTCCTCACCGAGCCGACCGTCGCCGGTCTCGCCCGCCTGCTCGACACCGCCACCGCTGACCAGACCAGCGCCGGTGCGAACGACGGCACCGCCCCCGGCGCGGACGACTCCTACCCGGCGACTCCGATCCAGCAGCGGCTGTGGGCGATCAGCCGGCTGCCCGCCCTGGGCGCGGCATACCTGTCGCCGCTGGTCGTCCGCCTCACCGGTGCGGTCGACCGTGACCGGCTGGAGGAAGCGGTGCGGGAGGTGTTGGGTCGCCACCCGGCCCTGCGCTCCCGGTTCCGGCTGGTCCGCGCCGAGCGGCGGGTGCGCTACCGCACCGACGGGCCGCCACCGACCGTCACCCGCGTCGACGACGTGCCACCCGCCGAGCTCGCCGCCTGCCTGGACGACGCCTGCTGGGCGCCGTTCGACCTGGCCGTCGACGCCCCGGCCCGCGCGCATCTGCTCGGCACCGGGTCGGAGACGCTGCTGGTGCTCACCGTGCACCACATCGCCGCCGACGGTTGGTCCATGCAACTGCTGCTCGACCAGATCGGCGAGCGGTACAGTGCCGGCGCCGAAGGGTGCCTTGCGGTGCTACCCCCGACGGTGCACCCAGCGACGCTCGCCGGCCCGATGGACGCCGCCGCCGCCGACCGCAGGGTCGCCGCGGTGGTCGCGCGGCTGCGAGGTGCGCCCACCGACATCCGCCTGCCGCATGCCCGACCTCGACCGTCCATCCAGCCGGTCGCCGGTGCCACCGTGACCCGCCCGCTGACGGCGGACCTCACCGAGCGGATCCGGGCGGCGACCCGCCCGCTGGGCGTGACCACCTTCATGACCACCGCGGCGGTACTGGCCGTGGCGTTGGCCCGCCGGAGCGACCAACGGGACTTCCTGTTCGCGTACCCGTGGGGCGGCCGGGAGGCCCGCGACGCCGCCAACGCCGTCGCCATGCTGGTCAACACGGCTGTGCTGCGCGTCGATCTGGCCGGCTCACCGACCTGGCGGGAGGTGCTGCGTCGGGTCCGCGAGGACAGCCTCGTCGGCTACCAGGACGCCGACGCGCCCTTCGACGCTGTCGCCGCCGCGCTGCATCCCGACCGCGACCTGAGCCGCCCGCCGATCACCCCGGTCTATCTCGCCGCAGGGGACGTGGCACCTGCTCCGCCGTCGTTCGGCCCCGGCGTGACCGCCGAAGCCGCACCGCTGAGCGCCACCCGCGTCAAGTTCGAACTGGAGGTCGGCACCGAGGCCCGGCCGGACGGGCTCGTACTGACCGCGGCGTACGCGACCGACCTGTTCGAGCAACGCGCGGTTGTCGACCTGTTGGACGACTGCGCCCGGTGCGCATCCGATCTCACCGCTGACCTGGATCTACCCGTGCTGAAGGGAAACCCGCTGTGAACGACGAGAAGCCGGACCTGGCGACCGAGGTGGCTGCCGCCTGGGCGAACGCCCTGGACACCCCGGTGGCCGACGTGCCGCTGGACACCAACTTCTTCGAGGCCGGAGGTGATTCGCTCCTGCTGATCGTCGTACTTGAGGAGTTGCAGGAACTGACAGACCGCACGCTGGAGGCCGCCGACCTCTTCCAGCACAACACCGTACGGGCCCAGGCAGCGCTGCTCGCCGACGAGAGCGGGGAGCGGAAGTTGGCCCTGCTCGGCGCGCGGAACCGCGGCAGTCTGCTGGACCGGCGTCGTTCGGCAGGCCAGTCCGACGCCGCCGCGAGCCGATGAAGGGGACGACCGTCATGAGCGCAGACACCGACATCGCGATCATCGGAGTCGGGTGCCGGTTCCCGGACGCCTGGACGCCTGACGAGTTCTGGGGCAACGTCCGCAAGGGACACGTGTCGACCCGCGATCTCAGCGACGAGCAACTGCGGGCGGCCGGCGTCGACGAGGCAGCGCGCACTGAACCCGACTTTGTCGGCGTCGGTGCCGCCCTGCCCGGGGCCGCGGACTTCGCCGCGGACTTCTTCGGCTACCTGCCGCCCGAGGCCGAGACGACCGATCCGCAGCAGCGGCTCTTCCTGGAGGTGTGCTGGGAGGCACTGGAGTCCGCCGGGCACCCGGCCCGCCCCGAGGGCCCCATCGTCGGCGTCTTCGCCGGCGCGAGCCCGAGCGCGTACATGCAGGCGTTGTTCGCGGCGAAGGCCGCGCGGGAAGGGTTGGCCGCCGCCGTCGACGATTTCGACCTGCACCTGGGTGGCCAGGTCGACTTCCTCACCTCCCGGGTGGCCTACAAGCTGGGCCTGCGTGGCCCCGCTGTCGGCGTGCAGACCGCCTGCTCCTCAGCCCTGTACGCCGTGCACTACGCGGTCCTCAGCCTGCTGTCCGGAGAATGCGACATCGCCCTGGCCGGTGGCGCGTCGGTCTCGGAGCCGGTGGCCGGTTACCGGTACGTGCCCGGCGGCCTGATGTCCGCCGACGGCATGTGCCGGGCGTTTGACGCCCGCTCCACCGGTACCTCGTTCACGTCCGGTGTCGGGGCGGTCGTGCTGCGTCGGCTCGCCGACGCACAGGCCGACGGCGACACGGTGCTGGCAGTTGTGCGGGGCAGCGCCGTCGGCAACGACGGCAGCGACCGCTCCGGCTTCACGGCGCCGAGCCCGTCCGGGGTGGCCGACGTGGTAGCTGCCGCCCTGCGTG
Organism: Micromonospora luteifusca; assembly: GCF_016907275.1. Taxonomy (NCBI): domain Bacteria; kingdom Bacillati; phylum Actinomycetota; class Actinomycetes; order Micromonosporales; family Micromonosporaceae; genus Micromonospora; species Micromonospora luteifusca. The sequence goes on along the minus strand of NZ_JAFBBP010000001.1, from coordinate 691,369 downwards.
TCGCCGGCATCTCCGGCGACCAGCTCCGGTACGTCGAGGCGCACGGCTCCGGCACCTCGCTGGGCGACCAGATCGAGCTGCGTGGCCTTGCCGAGGGCATCCGCGCCACCACCGATCGCACCGGCTTCTGCGCTCTGGGCTCAGTGAAGGTCAACATTGGACACTGCGGGTCTGCCGCCGGCATCGCCGGTCTGATCCAGGCCGTGCAGGTCGCCCACACCGGTGTGCTGCCACCGCACCCGCTGTTCGAGCAGCCCCGCAATCCGGGGGCGCTCGCCGAGAGCCCGCTGTACCTGTCCCGTGAGGCGGGTGTGTGCGCCGACGACGACCGGCATGTCCTGGTCAACTCGATGGGGCTGGGCGGCACCAACGTGGCGGTCGTGCTCGGGGCACCGCCCGCATCGACCCGCCCGTCGGCCCCGACCGGTGACGCCGTTCGCCTGCTGCTCTCCGCCCGTAACCGCACCGAACTCGACGCGATGTCGCGCCGACTGGCCGACGTGCTGGACACCGGCGAGTTGGCCGCCTCGGACGTCGCGTACACGCTGCGGGTCGGCCGGCAGTCGTTCACCGAGCGTCGGGTCGTCACCGCCCCGGCCGACCAGCTCGCCGCCGCACTGCGACTGCCCCGCCCGCCTGCCGCGCGTACCGTGCGCGCAAATCGGCTCCGCCCGGTGCTGGTGCTGCCGCCCGACAACAGCGCCGAGGCGGCGGTGCTCGACCGGCTCCGTGCCGCCCTGGGGCCCGCCCTGGAAATCGCCGACCAGGCCGTCGTGCCGGCCACGCCGGGACGGTTCACCCTGCTGCTCGGAGACGGCACGTCCGGCCGTGACGTCCACGTGCTGCCCGTGCGGCCGAGTGCCGACGATGTCGATGAGGCGCTGGCCAACGCATGGCTGCACGGCGTCGACGTGGACTGGGCGGCGCTGCCCGACCTGGCCGGACGGCGGGTGCCGATGCCCACGTACCCCTTCCAGCGCCGCCGCTACTGGGCCCTGGACCGCATCGGCCCGATGCTCGCACCCACCGCGCCGGCACCCGCCGCAGTACCGGTCGACGGCGACGCCGACCCGGTCGAGGTGGAGCTGGTGCGCATCTGGCGTGAGTTGTTCGGCATGGATGGTGTCGGGCTCGACGACGAGTTCGGCGCCCTCGGTGGCTCCTCGCTGTTGTCGGTACGCATGGCGCTGGAGATCCAGCGCTCGCAGGGCGTGCTGGTCAACGTGCACCGCGCCGGCGGTAGTCAGGCGACGATCCGCCGGCTGGCGAAGATGGTCCGTGGCCTGCAGGGATCCGGCGGCGCCGGCCGCGGACCGGAGGACATCGACGAGGTTGCCGACGGTGACGGGGCCCTCGTCGACGTGGACCTCGACATCGACCTCGGTCCGCTGGCGACCGAGCCCGCGGAGGTGGGCACCGACGTGCTGCTCACCGGGGCGACCGGATTCCTCGGCGCATTCCTGCTGCACGAGCTGCTGGCCACGACCAGCGGTCGGGTCTACTGCATCGTGCGCGCCGCCGACGAGGAGTCGGCCCGCGAACGGCTGGCGACCACGGCGGAGAAGTTCGCCCTGCCGGTCCCCGACCCGGCGCGGGTGCATGTCGTTCTTGGTGACCTGACCGACATCGCCACGATCTGTGAGACCTACCGCGATGGCGAGTTGGCTCGCCGCGTCGGCTCGATCCTGCACTGCGCCGCCAAGGTGGTCTTCACGGAGCCGTACCGGACGCTTCGCCAGGACAACGTGCTGAGCGTGGTGGACCTGGTCCGCTGGGCCCGTCGGCACGGCATCCGCGATGTCGGTTTCGTCTCGACGGTCGCCGCCACCCACTACGCTCTCGGCACCGACGGTCGGATCCTGGAGACCCGCGAACAGCCGCTGGACCCGCTGCAGGGCGGGTACGGCGTCAGCAAGTGGGTGGCCGAGCGGATCCTCGAGCGCGCCGAGCGCGACGGCATGCGCATCCGGGTGTTTCGGCCCGGCTTCATCCTCGGCTCCACCCGCACCGGGGCGTGCAACGACAAGGACCTCATCTGGGCCATTCTGGCCAGCGGCCTGGCCGTCGGCGCACATCCGCTCGACGACCGGTCGCTGCCGATGGCGCCGGTGGACCACGTCGCCCGGGCGATGGCCGAGCTGACCGTCAGTAGAGGTGCGGCTGGTCGCGCCTTCCACCTGGTCGACCGGTACGCGGTCAGCCCGCGTCGGATGTTCCAGCTGCTGGCCGAGGCCGGGCTGCCCACTGAGGCCACCCCGGCCGATGACTGGCAGCAGCGGGTTTCCGCGCAGGCCCTCGACACGGGCAACAAGCTGCTGTCCACGGTGGCGCTGTACGAGCAGGAGGGCCACGAGCTGGACGAGACGGGACTCGAAGCGGAGGCCTGGCAGTCCTGGCTGACCGAGCGCGGTCTGCGCCCCGCTCCGTCGGGCGCGCTGCTTCGTACCTGTCTGACCTTCCTCGCCGACCGCGACCCGGCCTTCGGCGAGCTGCTGAACAACCTGCTCAAGACGACGAACGACGCGGCGGAGGTGCGGTGACCATGATGCAGGAGGAACACCGACTGGCGGTGCTCGGTGCTGGCACGATGGGCGTCGGCATCGCGACGCTGGCCATCGGCTACGGCGTGCCCGTCGTGCTGATCGACATCGACGCGGACCGGCGTGCCGAGGCACCCGACAAGGTGCGTCAGCAGCTGCGCATGGCGCAGTTGATGGGCGGGCTGCGCCGCGACGCGCAGGCCGGCCCCCTCACCGTCACCGACTCGCTCGACGCGGTGGCCGAGGCGACCGTGGTGGTCGAATCCATCACCGAACGGCCGGAATGGAAGGCCAAGCTGGTGGCCGAGGTCAGCACCGTCCTGCCTGCCGGTACGCCGGTGCTGACCAACACCTCCGGCATCCCGGTGGACGAGCTGGCCGGGGCGGCGCTCCGCCCGGAGGACGTACTGGGTGCCCACTTCATGAACCCGCCGTACCTGATCCGGGCCATCGAGGTCGTCCGCGGCCCACGTACCGCGCAGGCCAGCCTCGATACCGCGTTGGACCTGCTGACCCGGCTGGAACGTGAACCCGTGGTCGTCGGTGACGGCCCCGGCTTCGTGATCAACCGGGTGTTGCAGCGAATGATCAACGAGGCGTCTCGGATCGTGCAGGACGGCATCGCCGATCCGGCGGCCGTCGACGCTCTCTTCACCGGCTGTCTCGGGCACCGCACCGGCCCGCTGGCCACCGGCGACCTCATCGGCCTGGACAACGTCGTCGACAGCCTGCGGGTCCTCCTCGACCGCACCGGCGACGAGGGCTACCGACCCAGCGAGCTGCTGATCGACAAGGTGCGGGCCGGCGATCTCGGCCGCAAGACCGGACGCGGCTTCCACGACTACCAAGGAGTGCAGCGATGACCACCTCGACCGGGGATCGGACCAGCGAGGCCGTGCAGCAGGAACTGTTGAGTTTCCTGTCCGAGCACACCCGCACCACCTGGGCGCCCGACACCGATCTCTTCGCCCAGGGCGGGGTCTCCTCGCTGTTCGCCATGCAGTTGCTGGTGCACATCGAGAGCACCTACGGGATCAGCATCACCGGTGACGATCTCAACCTGGACAACTTCCGCACCGTGCAACGGATGACCGCCCTGGTGGAGCGCCTCCGCGGGGAGGGCAGCGATGGCTGACGTCCGCGCCGACCTGCAGGCCCTCGTCACCGACCTGATCGCCGGCCACGCCGGTGAGTGGGACCGGCGCGGCGAGATCCCGGTCGAGGTGATCCGTAAGGCCGGGGCCGCCGGCGTGTTGTGCGCCCAGGTCGGCACCGCCCACGGCGGTCCCGGCCTCAGCAGCGTCGACAACGGCGAGCTGACCGCGTACACCGGTGGCCTGTGCAGTTCGTTCCGGAGCCTGATGACCTCCCAGGGCATGGCCGCCTGGACCATCTCCCGCCTCGGCGACGCCGGTCAACAGCGGGAGTGGCTGGCCCGGCTGACCGGCGGGGAGCTGGCCGCTGTCGCGTTCAGCGAGCCGAACGCGGGCAGCGACCTGTCCGCGATGGACACCCTGATCGAGCGCGACGGTGACCACGTCACGGTGACCGGTGCCAAGCGTTGGGTCACCGGCGCCGCCTACGCCGACGTGGTGCTCGTCTTCGGCCGGTACGGCGCCGGCGCTGCGGCGATCCTCGTCCCGACGACGGCTCCCGGCGTGACCGTCACCCGGGTTCCCGACCCGCTGGGTTGCCGGGCCGCCGGGCACGCCGACGTGCGCCTCGACGCGGTCCGGCTACCGGCGGCGTCGCTGCTGCGTGGTGCCGGTCAGCCGTTGTCGCTGCTGGTGACCACCGCGCTGACGTACGGCCGAATCTCGGTGGCCTGGGGTTGCGCCGGCATCATGCGGGCGTGCCTGGCGGCCAGTGCCGCGCACGCCACCACCCGGCAGCAGTTCGGCGTCGCGTTGGCCGATCACCAGCTCATCGCCCGACACCTGGCGGAGCAGTATGTCGCCGAGCAGACCGCCACCAGGCTGTGCGCACACGCCAGTGCCGCCTGGGACGCCAACTCGCCGGAGCTGGTAACCGCCGCCGTCGTCGCCAAGCATCGGGCGGCCGGTGACGCCACCCGGGTGGCGTCCAGCGCGGTGCAGGTGCTCGCCTCGGCGGGTGCGCAGGACGGCCACGTCGTGGCCCGGGCGCACCGCGACGCCAAGCTGATGGAGGTCATCGAGGGCACCAACGAGATCTGCCAGTTGCTCCTCGCCGAGCACGTCCTGGCGACGGCGGGGGGTGCGCGGTGACGACCGACGACATCGGCATCGGGGCGATTCGCTGCCTGTTGCCCGAGAAGCGGCTGGCGGTCACGGAGCTGCCCGAGCACGCCGCCCTGGGTGTGGTCGAGCAGGAGTTCGTGGGGGCCAGCGGCGTCCGTACGGTCGGTGTCTTCGCCGACGGCGAGCAGGGCGCCTACGCCGCCCAGGTCTGTCGGGAGTTGGCCGCGCAGCAGCCGATCGATCCTGACGTGCTGATCCTGGTCACCGGCCGGGCCCCGGACGTGCTGCTGGGGTCGGATGCCTGCCGGGTGCAGAAGGACAGTGGCGTTTCCGCGTCGATGGCCTTCGCCGTGGACGGGCTCGGCTGCGCCGGGTCCAGCGCGGCCTGGGCGATCGCACGCGACCTGCTGGTCGCCGACCCGTCCCGGCGGTCCGTGCTGATCGCGCACGCCAGCATGCCGACCGGGGTCGACCGCATCCGCTACCCGGTCACCGTCATCGGCGACGGGGCGTACGCGATGACCGTCGTGCGGGGTGGCCGCCCGGTGCTGCGGGCGCACCGGATGGAGACCGACGGCGCCTTCCACGACCTGTTCACGGTCGACTACAAGAGCGCGCCCTGGTACGAGTGGCGTGAGGAGTGTGCCTCGCCGGACCGGTACCGCTTCGAGTTGGCCATGCACAGTCGGGTGCGGCTCGGTCGGCTGGTGGAACAGGTGCTCGCGGACGCCGGCGTCGATCGGGGGCAGGTTGCGGCGACGCTGATGCAGAACGTCACCGCCAGCGCGTACGACTTCTACACCTCGCTGTTGGGCCTGCCCATCCACCCCGTCTGCCGGGAGCACCTGAGCGTGTTGGGTCATCTCGGTGCGATGGACGTGGTGCTCAACCTCGACAGCCTGCTCGCGTCCAAGGAACTCGGCGAGGGCGACCTCGTCCTGGTCTTGAACAACAGCCCCGTGGCCGCCTGGACCGCCACGCTCTGGGAAGTGTGAGGAACGATCGTGAACGACGTGGTCAAGTGCCTCATCTGGGACCTGGACAACACGCTGTGGCAGGGCACTCTGCTGGAGGATGGTGAGGTTGCGCTCACCGACGAGATCCGCGACGTCATCGTGGAACTCGACGCCCGCGGCATCCTGCAGTCGGTGTGCAGCAAGAACGATCACGACCAGGCCTGGGAGCGGCTGGAAAAGCTCGGCCTGGCCGAGTACTTCGTCCTGCCGCAGATCAGCTGGGGACCGAAGTCCGAGGCGGTGCGGTCGATCGCCGACCAGCTCCAGTTCGCGTACCGCACCATCGCCTTCATCGACGATCAGCCCACCGAGCGGGCCGAGGTCAACTATCACCTGCCCGAGGTGCGTTGCTATCCGGCGGAACAGGCGCTGTCGCTGCTCGATCTCGCCGAGTTCACGCCTCCGGTGGTCACCGAGGACTCGCGCGGCCGCCGGGCGATGTACCAGGCGAACTTCCGCCGCGACGCCGAGCGGGCCGAGTTCACCGGCCCGGACGACGACTTCCTCCGAACGCTCGCGCTGGTCCTGGAGATTCAGCGGGCCCGCCCGCAGGATCTTGCCCGCGTCGCCGAGCTGACCGAGCGGACGAGTCAGATGAACGCCACCGGCGTGCACTACAGCGAGGAGACGCTGCGTGGTCTGATCGGCGGCCCCGGACACGAGGTGCTGGTGGTGTCTCTGTCCGACCGGTTCGGCTCGCACGGCGCGGTCGGAGTCGTCCTGTTGGTCCGAGGCGCGCGCGCCTGGCATCTCCGGTTGCTGGCCACCTCCTGCCGGGTGGTGTCGTTCGGTGCCGGATCGATGATCCTGCGCTGGTTGACCGACGCGGCGGCCCGAGCCGGCGTGCACCTGGTCGCCGACTTCCGGCCTACCGGACGCAATCGGATGATGGAGGTGGCCTACCGGTTCGCCGGCTTCACCACCGACTCGTGCGACTGCGTCGACCTACCGGCAGCCCCGGACGTGCAGCTGCTGCATCTGGAACCCGCCCCGCAGTCGCCACCGGACACCATGCGGATACGGGTCCCGGTGCCGTTCTCGACCGCCCCCGACACGGAATGGGTGCGCGCCGATGGCTGACTCGGGCAAGACCCTGTACGAGTGGTTCGCCGAATCGGTGCGGCGTTTTCCTGACGAACCCGCGATCGAGGTCGGCGGTCGGCGTCTGACCTACCGGCAGTTGCACGACGCCGCGGAGACGCTGGCGGGTGCGGTTCTCGCCCGACACGGCCGGGCGCCCGCCCGCGTCGCGCTGCTGGCCACGAGGGACCTGGCCACGTACGTGGGTTACCTCGCCGCCCTGCGGCTCGCTGCGGCGGTGACGCCGCTGAATCCCAGCTTTCCGGCTCAGCGCAACCGCACGGTGTGCGAGCTGTCCGGTGCCGAACTGGTGCTGTCCGACGCCGCGGCAGCGGCCCGGCTCACCGAGTTGCTGCCGGTGCCGGTGCTGGCGGTCGACCCGGCGCAGCTGACCGGCCCGGTCCCGGCGGACCTGGCGCCCTACGACGTGTCCCCGGACGCCGTGGCGTACGTCCTGTTCACCTCCGGCTCCACCGGCCGGCCCAAGGGCGTACCGATCCGGCACCGGAACCTGGCGCCGTACATCGGCCACAACATCACCCGGTACGAGGTGGGGCCGGGTTGCCGTACGTCGCACACCTTCGACCTGACGTTCGACCCGTCGGTGTTCGACCTCTTCGTCACCTGGGGCGGCGGGGCCACCCTGGTGGTGCCGCAGCGCAACGACCTGCTGACGCCTGTCGACTACGTGGTGGACAACCGCATCACGCACTGGTTCTCGGTGCCCTCGGTCGTCTCGGTCACTGCGGGCCTGGGCAACCTGCCGGCCGGTCGGGCCACCGAGCTGCGCTACAGCCTGTTCATCGGCGAACAGCTCACGCTGCGGCAGGCCGAGCTGTGGCGGGCCGCCGCCCCCAACGCCGTGCTGGAGAACGTCTACGGTCCCACCGAACTCACCGTGGCCTGTACCGAGTACCGGCTGCCGGGCGACCCGCGGCACTGGCCGAAGGCGTCCAACGACACCATCCCCATCGGGCCGGTGTACGGCTTTCTCGAACACCTGATCCTGGACCCGGACGGCCGTCCCGCCGACGACGGAGAGCTGGTCGTGCGCGGTTCGCAGCGCTTCGACGGGTATCTCGACCCGGCCGACAACATCGGTCGGTTCCTGCTGCACGACACCACCGGCACCCGCGTGTACGACGGCAGCGAACCGCTCACCGCGGAGCACTACTACCGCACGGGTGACCGGGTGCGCTGGGAGGGCGGTGAGCTGGTGCACCTGGGTCGACTCGACAACCAGGTGAAGATTCGGGGTTACCGGATCGAGCTGGGCGAGATCGAGACCGCCCTGCGACGGCATCCCGACGTTGCCGAGGCCGTGGTGGTCGCCGACGTCCACGATGGTGACGCCCGGCTGGTGGCGTTCCACACCGGCGCGGACGCCGAGCCGCGCGAGCTACGCAGTTGGCTGCGCCAGCACGTGCCCACGCACATGATCCCGTCCCGCTTCGAGTACCGGTCTTCCCTGCCGCTGAACGCCAACGGCAAAATCGATCGGAGTCGACTCATGAGTGCCGCGACCGCGGCCTAGGACCACCGCACCATCACGTCAGCTCCGAAAGGCTGGTTCGATGAACCTCCTGCACCACGTCGTCCCCCCGCCCGGCCCGATCCGGCGGCTGGTCAGCAGCAGCTTCGCGCGCAGTGTCGGGCACGGCATCCTGCTCTCGGTCAGCGTGCTGTTCTTCCTGCGCTCGGTCGGCATTCCCGCTGCCCAGGTCGGCCTCGGGCTGACCATCGCCGCGCTCGTGGGAATGTTGGCCAGCATCCCGGCCGGGCATGCGGCGGACGTGCTCGGCGCGCGCAACACGGCGACCTTCTTCGTGGTGCTCCAGGGCGCGCTGATCTTCACGTACGCCCTGGTGGGCTCGTTCCCGGCATTCGTGGTGGCAAGCTGTCTGGTGGTGCTCGCCGAGGCGTCGTCCAGCGCCTCCCGAGGGGCGCTGGTGGCGAAGGTCGTGCCGGCGGGTGAGCGGGTGGCGGCCCGCGCCTTCATGCGCTCGACCAACAACCTGGGCGTCTCGATCGGTGCGGTGGCCGGTGGTGTCGCCCTGCATTTCGACACCCGGCCGGTCTACCTCGGGATGCTCTTCCTCAGCGGTGTGCTGTACGTGGGCGCGGGCCTGGTCTATCTGACCTTCCCGCAGGTGCCCGGCGTCAGCAAGCCGGCGGAGGGACCGCGGTTGCCGGTGTTGCGAGACAAGCCGTTCGTGGTGATCTCGCTGCTGAACACCGTGCTGATGATGAACGCCGGCATCCTGACCGTCGGCGTGCCGATCTGGATCACCGAGCGGACCGCCGCCCCCACCTGGACCTTCTCCGCGATGCTCGTGTTGAACACGGCCATGGTCGTCCTGTTCCAGGTTCGGGTCAGCAGGGGCGCCGACGACGTGGTGGGCGGTGCCCGGGCGTTGCAGCGCTGTGGTGTGGCACTGGCCGCCTGCTGTGCCATCTTCGCGCTCGCCGCGGGCCGGGCACCGTGGCTCGCGGTCGGCATCCTGATCGTGGGCGCCGTGGTGCACGTGTTGGGCGAGTTGCTCTGTGCCGCGGGCGGTTGGGCACTGGCCTACGAGCTCGCCCCCGAGCATGCCATCGGGCAGTACCAGGGTCTGTTCGCCACCACCGAACAGCTGTCGGCGGCCATCACCCCGGCCCTGGTGACCGCGCTGGTCATCGGCTTCGGCTGGCCCGGCTGGCTGGTGCTGGGCGCGTTGATGCTCGCCGCCAGCGCCCTGGTGCCCGCGGTGGCCCGTTGGGGGCTGCGCACCCGAGAGCGGTACGGCGTCGTGGCAGCCGACCCGGTCGTCCCCTCGCCAGCCACCACCTGACCGGCCGGCTGCCGGTACTACGACCCCGATGACGAGGAGTACCACGCGATGAACAACGAGTACTGGTACGAGTGTTACGGCTTCCTGGTGCAGGTCAACGCCGATCCGGCCGCGCGTCCGGTGCTGGATGACGCCTTCGGGCCGACCCTCGCCGACCCCGACGGTCACCGGCATGCGGCCGGCCCGGTGGTCCGCCTCACCGTACGCGTCGACGACGGGGACGCCCCGGCGGTGGAGCCGCCGCACAACCCGGCAGTGCTCAAAGCCGACATCATCATGATCGACGCCGGGGCGTCCCGCGCCACCGTCGACCCGGCCCGGTGGACCGTCGAGATGACCCTCGCTCGCAGGGACCTCGCCGACCCCGTCGTCTGGGGCCGCTGGATGTTGGAACGGATATTCCTCTACCTGGTGTGCCGATCGCCGCGCCACTACCCGATGCACGCCGGTGGCCTCCAGGTCGACGGGCGTACGGCGTTGGTCTGCGGCCCGACCGGCATGGGCAAGTCGACGTTCACCACCTGGGCCATGCGTCGCGGCGCCACCATGCTGGGCGAGGACATCATGGTCCGACACCTGGACGACCCACCGGGCGTCTTCTGGGGTTACCCGTGCGCGGTCTATCTCACCCCGGAGTTGCTCGACGGGCATCCACAGCTCGCGCAGGCGCCCCGGGCCGCCGTCGACGGCGGCACCAAGTACCGGGTCACCGTGCCGGTGGCGGCTCACGGGCAGACCGGCTCGCTGGCCGAGGTCGACACCACGGTGGTGCTCAATCGCGGCGCCGACGAGATCCGCCGTATCGAGTTCGACGACGTCGTCGGCCAGTGGCGCGACGACTACGCCGCAGGCAAGGACGACCCGGACCTGGTCGCCGTGATCGAGGCCGATCTGCGCCGGTGTCTGGCTGACCGACCAATCTGGGAGCTGTCGGCCTCGTCCGACCTGGACGCGGCGTACGACCTGGTCCTGAAGACCGTCTTCGCGGGGAGCTAAAGTGGATCTCAGCCTCTTCTATTTCGCCAACGACAGCTGCGAAGCCGACGCCGACCGGTACGAGCTGCTGCGTGAGGGTGCTCGGTTCGCCGACGTCAATGGGTTCTCCGCGGTGTGGATGCCGGAACGGCACTTCCATCCGTTTGGTGGGATCTATCCCAACCCCAGTGTCACGGCGGCTGCCGTCGCGCAGCTCACGTCGCGCATCGGCATCCGAGCGGGAAGTGTCGTCGCGCCGCTGCACCACCCGCTGCGGATCGCCGAGGAGTGGTCCGTGGTCGACAACCTGTCCGGTGGTCGAGTGGGGCTCTCCTTCGCGTCGGGGTGGCACGCCCGGGACTTCGCCCTACGGCCGGAGAACTATGACAACCGCCGCCAGCTCATGATCGACTACTTGGAGCAGGTGCGCCGGCTGTGGCGGGGCGAGACGATCACCGTCGCCGACGGCGTCGGTCAGGAGCAGGAATTGCGGATCTACCCGCCACCCGTGCAGCCGGAGCTGCCGGTCTGGGTGACCAGTGCCGGGGGGATCGAGACGTTCCGCGCCGCAGGTCGCAGCGGTGCGGGACTCCTCACCCATCTGCTCGGTCAGAGCGTTCCCGAGCTCGCTGACAAGATCGCCGCATATCGCGAAGCGGCGGCCGAGCAGGCCGAGCCCGGGCAGCGCCCCGGACACGTGGTGCTCATGGTGCACACCTTCGTGGGGGACAGCGAGGATGAGGTTCGCGAGTTGGTCCGCGGCCCTCTGACGCACTATCTGCGCAGCTCGCTCGGCCTGGTGCTGGGTTCGCAGGCGGGCAGCGCCCGCAAGATCGATCCAGCGAAGATGCGCCCGTCCGACATCGACTTCCTGATCGACAGATCGTTCGACAGGTACGTCGACGATGGTGGCCTGCTCGGCGCGCCGGAGAAGGCCCGCAAGGTGCTGGACCGGCTGGCGGACGCTGGCGTTGACGAGGTCGCCTGCCTCATCGATTTCGGAGTGCCCACTGCGCGGGTCCTGTCGGGCCTGGAGCATCTGGGGGAGCTGCGTCCGTACGCGGCGAGCCTGGAAACAGCCCTGCGATGACGAGTCCGACGGCCGCGACGACCGACAGCGAGGGCCGGTTGAGTCCTGACCGTTTCCGCCAGGTGGCCGGACACTTCGCGACCGGCGTGACGGTGCTGACCACCGGGCACCCCGGTGAACTGCTCGGCACCACCGTCAACTCGTTCGTCACGGTGTCGACAGACCCGCTGCTGGTGCTGGTCTCACTCGTCACCGACGGGCGGGCGCGGACGAGCGTCGGCAACGCGGGCAACTTCGTGGTCAACATTCTCGGTGCGGACCAGGCCGAGACGGCCCGCCGGTTTGCGCGCAGCGACCGGCCGACCGGGGTGACCGCCTTCGCGGATCTGCGTTGGCGGCCCGCCCCGCACAGTGGGGCGCCCATCCTCCTGGACGGCATTGGCTATTTCGAGTGCAGGGTGACCGAAGCCGCGGCCGCCGGGGACCACACGCTGTACATCGCCGCGGTCCGGGACTTCGATCTGCTGTCTGACACGGAGCCGCTGCTTTTCGTGCGCAGTCGGTTGACCAGATGCTGACGACACTCGATGGCCCGCTGATCGGTCGCCGACCTGCCCATGGTGTCCGGCGACCGATCAGCGGGATACGTCACATCAATGTAATGGGTTGAACAGCTCACACCACGGGAATCGCCGAGTCGAACGGGGTGGCGAACTGCTGGGCGCTGCCGTCGAGCGAGATGTCGTCCCGAATGATCGCGTGCTGCAGCGCGCGCAATTGCGGACTCGGGTCGAGGCCGATTTTGTCCGCCAATTGTGTGCGGAACTGTTGGTAATTCTCAATGGCGGCGACCTTGTTGCCGGCCCGGAACTGCGCCAGCATCAACTGGCCGCGCAATCTTTCCCGCAACGGAAACTGATCGATCACCGCAGAGAACCGGTCGACGACGTCCGTGTGCCTTCCGGCCCGCATCTCCAGCGCGATGAGGTCTTCGATCGCGCTGGCGCGCTGCTGGTCGAGCCGTTGTCGGGCGCCAGCCACGAAGGCGCCGGCGGCGTCACCGAGCGCCGGGCCGCTCCACAGGGCCAAGCCCTCCTCCAGGAGCGTCGTCGCCTCGTCGTGGTTGTCGACGGCGGAGGCCGACCGGGCCTGTTGGACCTTCCGCTCGAACAGGGTCGCGTCCACCTGACCCGGGTCGATCCGTAGCGCGTAGCCACAGGAGTTGCTGGTCAGCAGGTCTTCTGCGGCCAGCTTGCGCAGGGCGCGTCGGATCGCGTGCACCCCGGTGTGGATCTGGGTCCGTGCGCTGGACGGGGGGCGGCCGCCCCACAGTGCCTCGATCGCCCAGTCATACGTGACAAAGATATTTGCATTGAGCGCCAGAAGCGCCAGCAGGCCCCTGTTCTGGGCGCGGGTGATCTGACTGCGCTGATGCCCGTTTTGCAGCAAGGAGGTACCAAAGAGTGTGACTCGCAACTCATACCCCATTTTTCGAAACGTCGACTCATGTCAATTGTAGTCATGGTCAACCGCATCGTCGAGGAACAGTCTCGTTTCCGGCATCGCGAGGGCCGGTAGGGCGGGGCGAATGGGTCGCGATGGCATCGAAAGCAGACAAGCCGCCATGGGGACAGCTGAGTAGATCTCGACAGATTCCGGATAGTTCTCGGTCATCCAAAGTATGCGAGGTTCAATGCGAACAGGGATGATGTCGCCGGTTCTGCGGGGTTGGTCGAGCGCGTCCTCTCCGGCCAGCGGAAATGACGCCGAGCAGTGAGAAATGTCTCGGGACCGTATGAAGAAGTTGCCGCGAAACGGTGTTGGTGTTATTCGGCGAGGACGATGTCGTCATCGACGTTCGGGGGCGAACGGCACCCGCAGGGCGATGCCCTGGCGGGTCACGGCCAGCGCCTCGCCGATGAAGCTGATGCCGATGGAGAGCTGGATCGGGCGAGCCGCCGATTGCATGCCGACCTTGTCGGCAAGCAGGCCGTAGCCGAGCATCACGACAAGCGTGCCGACGATGGCCACGAAGGTCCGGCCGCGGTAGCGCTGCCACAGGAAGCCGCGCTTCTCGTAGACCACGACGAGCGAGCCGCGCAGATAGCCGAGTGCGAGACCCAATGTGGAGCCCCCGACCAGCCAGGCGTAGTCGTCAGCGTGGAGGCCGTCGGTCTTGAGCAGGGTGTAGAGGCCGATGGCGGTGAGGATCACCGGCGGCGCCCACAGGTCGCGCCCGTTCAGTGGCTCGCCGATCAGCCGCTTTACCACGATGGCGATCAGCGCAAGGGTGATGATCGCCGCCAGGACCCAGCCGCTCACTGCTGCACCTCCCGTTTGTGGCACTGCCGTGTCAAATTATCATGGCATGGCCGTGCTATAAAGACCTCATGCCAAAGATCGTCGATCCCCAGGAGCGCCGTCGTGCGGTGGCCGACGCGGTGCACACCGTCGTCGCGCGCTATGGCCTGGAAGCGGCCACCCTGCGCAATGTGGCCGACGAGGCGGGGCTGGCCGTCGGATCTGTTCGGCACTACTTCACCGACCACGACGAGTTGATGATCTTCGCGGTGCAGGAGCACGGACGCCGCGTCGGTGAGCGCGTCTGGGCGCACGCCGAGCGCCTGCTCGGTGGGTCCGGCGGCAGCCGCGACGAGCGACGCCGCCGCACCGAGGAACTCCTCGCCGAGTTCCTGCCGCTCGACGACGTACGACGCGACGAGGTGCTTCTCCGGCACACGTTCAGCACGGCGGCCCGGACTCGTCCTTCGCTGCTCACCCACGCCGAGGCGATGCAGCAGACCCTGCAGAAACTGGTTCTTCGCACACTGCAGGGCGCGCAGGCGTCCGGCGGCCTGCCTGCGGATCTCGACGTCGACTTGGAGACCGTCCGCCTGCGTGCCCTGCTCGACGGCCTGGGCCTGCAGGCCGTGTTGTTCCCGCGACGCTTCACACCGGACCTGCTGCGCGCCGTCCTGCGCCGTCATCTGGACTCGCTGATCGCCGCGCCGGACCGCGGTCGGGGCTAGGAATCCCGGGCGCAGGTCATCCAGGTCCCGTTGGAGGGCAACTCAGCACCGAGTTTTTCGATGCACACCATGCAGAGCACTCAGGCTGTTCACGCTGGCGGATCCCGGATAAGGTCCCGGCCAGTCGCTTAGCCAGGAGGTTTGCCGTGCTCAGGAAGCGTGCGCTCCACGTCATCATCGGTCTCGTCACCATCTCGATCGCGGCGACGGGTTGTGGCCGCTCGACGAGCGGGCAGACGCCGCAGTCCGGCGGCGCGGCCTCCGTCGCCGCCGACGCGAAGGCCGCCGACCTCGTGCCCGCTGCCATGAAGGAGAAGGGTGCCCTCCGGGTCGCCACCGCCGAGGGCTACCCGCCGATGGAGATGTACAAGAAGGGCACGCAGGATTTGACCGGCGTCGACCCGGAACTGGCCGCGGCCATCGCCGGGCGGCTCGGCCTCAAGCTGGAGATGACCAACGCCAGCTTCCCCGGTCTCATCCCCGGCCTGCAGGCCGACCGCTGGGACCTGGCGATGTCGTCGATGAGCGACACCGAGGAACGGCGCAAGGCGGTCGACTTCGTCGACTACTTCCAGGCCGGTGGCTCGATCATGGTGGCCAAGGGCAACCCCGCCGGCGTCAAGGATCTCGCCGACCTGTGCGGCCGCGCCGTCGTTCTGGCCAAGGGCAGTTCCAACCTCGCCATCGGCGAGGGGCAGAACGCCACGTGCGCCAAGAAGATGACGATCTCGCAGAGCGAGGACGCGCCCACCGGTCTGCTCCAGATCGACGCCGGCCGGGCCGTCGCCACCATCGTCGACTACCCGGTCGCCAAGATGCTCGCCCAGGAGAGCGGCAAGTACGAGGTGCTGGAGGCCCAGTACGAGGCCGGACCGTGGGGCATCGCGGTCGACAAGAAGGACAGCCAGTTGCGCGACGCGGTGCAGCGAGCACTCCAGGAGTTGATCGACAGCGGTGAGTACACGAAGATCCTGGAGAGGTGGGGCGTGACGGGCAGCGCCATCCAGGCTGCCACCGTCAACGACCAGAAGTGAGCACGCCCGTGGACCGTACATCTGACGAGCGGGTGCGGGCCGCGGACCCGGCGCCCGCGGGGTCGGACGCCCCGCAAGCCAACCGGATCAGCCACCCCGTCCGACCCGGACGGTGGCTGGCCGCCGGGGTGGTCGCTCTCGTCCTGGTCTGGCTGGGTTGGTCCATCGCCATCAACCCCAACCTGCACTGGGACATCGTCGCCGACTACCAGTTCGACCGGGTCATCCTGGAAGGCCTGTGGGTCACCATCCAACTCACGGTCGCGTCGATGCTGATCGGCGTGGTCCTCGGCGTGGTGGTGGCCCTGATGCAGATCTCCGACAGCCGGATCCTGCGTACCGGCGCCACGGCCTACGTCTGGTTCTTCCGGGGCACGCCACTCCTGGTCCAGCTGATCTTCTGGTTCAACATCGCGCTGATCTTCCCGGAGATCGGCCTCGGCGTGCCGTTCGGTGGCCCGAAGCTGGTGACCTGGGAGACGAACGCCCTCGTCACGGGCTTCGTCGCGGCGCTGCTCGGGCTCAGCATCAACGAGGGCGCCTACATGAGTGAGATCGTCCGTGCCGGACTCCGCGCTGTCGATCCGGGCCAGCAGGAGGCCGCCGCGGCCCTCGGTATGTCCCGCCCGAAGATCATGAGGCGAGTGGTGCTGCCACAGGCGATGCGGATCATCGTCCCGCCCACCGGCAACCAGTTCATCTCGATGCTCAAGACCACCTCGCTGGTCTCGGTGATCGCCGGGGCCGACCTGCTCACCGTCGCCCAGCGGCTCTACCTGACCAACTTCGAGGTGATCGCTCTGCTCATCGTCGCGTCCATCTGGTACCTGGTCCTCACCACCGTCGCCAGCGTCGGCCAGTACTTCCTGGAACGCCGGTTCAGCCGGGGCTTCGGGACCACCGTGCCCGGCACGCTGCGTGGACGCATCGGCCGCAACCTGCGCTTCACCGGGATCGCGCGATGACCGCGCCGATGGTGCGGTGCCAGCAGGTACGCAAGAGCTTCGGTCGACTGGAGGTGCTGCGCGGCATCGACCTGGTCATCGAGCGTGGCCAGGTGGTCTGCGTGGTCGGCCCCTCCGGCTCCGGCAAGTCCACCCTGCTGCGCTGCCTCAACCACCTTGAGGAGCCGCAGGCGGGCCGGATCTACGTCGACGGCGAGCTGATCGGATACGAGGAGCGCGGCGGGCGACTGCGGCCGCTGCCGGATGCCCGGCTGCGCCGCCAGCGCGAGTCGATCGGCATGGTGTTCCAGCGGTTCCACCTCTTCCCGCACCGCACCGCGCTGGGAAACGTGATGGAGGGCCTGGTCGCCGTGAAGGGCGCCCGGGTGGCCGACGCACGCAAGCGCGCCGGTGACCTGCTCGACCGGGTGGGGCTCGCCGACCGGGCGCACCACTACCCGGCGCAGCTCTCCGGCGGGCAGCAGCAGCGGGTGGCCATCGCGCGGTCCCTGGCGATGTCGCCGAAGCTGATGCTCTTCGACGAGCCGACCTCGGCGCTCGATCCCGAACTGGTCGGCGAGGTGTTGGAGGTGATGAAGGACCTGGCGGCAAGCGGCATGACGATGATCGTGGTGACCCACGAGATGGGGTTCGCCCGCGAGGTCGGCGACCACCTGGTCTTCATGGACGACGGTGTGATCATCGAGGAGGGCCCGCCGCGGGATGTTCTCGCCGCGCCGACGCACGAACGGACCCGCGCGTTCCTGTCGAAGGTGCTGTGATGGTGCTCGACCTGCTGATCACTGGCGGGGAAGTCATCGACGGCAGCGGCTCGCCGGCCCGCAGCGCCGACGTGGGGGTGCGGGACGGCCGGTTGCTGCTGCTGCCAGCGGGCAGCGGCGGCTCCGCCGCCACGGTCGTGGACGCCGGCGGCCTGGTCGTCACCCCGGGCTTCATCGACGTGCACACCCACTCCGACCTGCTCGCGGGCGACGACGAGCAGCGAGAGATGCTGCGCCTCGCGCCGCTGCGCCAGGGCGTCACCACCGAGATCTGCGGGAACTGCGGGATCAGTCCCTTCCCCGTCCCGGCGATGCACGCCGAGACGGTGCGGGACCTGGTCGCCGCGACGTTCGGCCCGCCCGCGTCGACGTACGTGTCCTTCGCGGAGTTCGCCGCCGCGCAAGGCTCGGCCCGGCGCAACCACCTCGCCGCCCTGGTGGGCCACGGCACGCTCCGCGCCGCGGTCGTCGGCTTCGCGCAGCGAAGGGCCACCGCCGACGAGCTCCGGCGCATGTGCACGTTGCTCGACGAGGCGCTCACCGCCGGCGCGGCAGGGCTCTCCACCGGACTGATCTACTCGCCCGGAGTCAACGCCGGCACCGACGAGGTCATCGCGCTCGCCCGGGTCGCCGCCGCTCACGGCAAGCCGTACGTGACGCATCTGCGCGACGAGATGTCGCAGGTCGAGTCGGCGCTGGAGGAGGCGATCGAGATCGCCACGGCGGCCGGGGCCGCACTCCAGATCTCACACCACAAGACGGCCGGGCGAGGCTCCTGGGGGGCCACGGTGCGTACCCTGGCCCGACTCGAGCAGGCCCGGGCCGACGGGCTGGACGTCCTCTGCGACGTCTACCCGTACACCGCCGGCAGCACCGCCCTGCACGCCCTGCTCCCGCCCTGGGTCATCGCCGACGGCGTGCCGGCGATGCTCACCGCCGTCCGAGAGGCGACGGTTCGGGACCGGATCCGGACCGACCTGGCCTCCGGGCTGCCCGGCTGGGAGAACACCGTCGGCAACGGCGGCTGGGACCTGATCAGGGTCGCGTCCGCCCCGACCAGCCCGGACGTCGAGGGGCGTACCATCGCCGATCTCGCCGCCGCCCGGGGCGCCGACCCCGTCGACTGCGTCTGCGACCTCCTCGCGGCCGAGGCCGGCAACGTGACGATCCTCAGCCACTCGATGCGGGAGGACGACGTGCGGCGCGTACTCGCCAGCCCACTGGCGATGCTCTGCTCCGACGGCGTGCCCAAGCCGGGGCGGCCCCACCCGCGCTGGGCGGGCAGCTTCGCCCGGGTGCTCGGCCACTACGTCCGTGACGTGGGCCTGCTGAGCCTGACCGAGGCCGTGCACAAGATGACCGGGATGCCCGCCCGCCGCTTCGGCCTGGCCGAGCGCGGTCTGCTCGCCGACGGGTACGCGGCGGACCTCGTGGTCCTCGACCCCGCGCAGACCGCCGACGGCGCGACCTACGACGACCCGCTCGCGCCGCCACATGGTGTCCGGTACGTCGTCGTCGGCGGCCGGGTCGTCGTGGACGGCGACCGGGTCACCGACGCCCGACCGGGTCGGGTGCTGGCCGTGGCGGACCGCGAGCCTGCCCCACCGAGGCAGACGTGACCGCCGACGGTCCGGCCGCCCCCGTCCGGGTCGGTGCCATGGTGCGACGGCTGGACGACCAGCGCGTCCTCTCGCTCGACCCGGGTCTCGTGCTGCCGCTCGCCAGCGTCGGCAAGCTGCTGCTGCTCGGCGAAGTGGCCCGTCGCCTCGCCGACGGCACCCTCGCGCCCGACCAGCCGGTCGAACTGCTCGACGACGACCGGGCACTCGGCGGAACCGGTCTGCTCGGCCACCTCGCGCCACGACGGTGGACCGTCGCCGACCTCACCACGGCGGTCGCCGCGGTGAGCGACAACGCGGCAACGAACGCCCTGCTGCGGCTGGTGACCCTCGATGCCGTTCAGGAGTTGGCCTGCCGCAGTGGCCTTCGGGACACCACCGTGCACGACCGGATCCGGGCCGCCCGAGGCCCGGGCGTACCACCGACGTTCGCCACCGGCACCGCCCACGACCTCTGCACCTTCCTCCTCGACGTGGCGACCGGCTCCTGGCAGGGCCAGCGGGCGTCCGGACTGCTGCGCGGATGGCTCGCCCGGAACACCGACCGCACGCTCGTCGCCGACACCATCGGCCACGACCCCTGGTCGGTCGAGGGCGTCCAGGTGATGAACAAGACCGGCACCGACACCGGCGTACGCGCCGACGCCGGCATTGTCGTCGGCCGGTACACCGTCGTCTACGCCGTCGTCGCGGCGTTCCCGTCCGGCGCGGAGCGGGCGGCGGTGGGGGAGCTACGGCGGTGGGGCACGACCGTCGACCGGCTTGCCCGCACCCACGGCCAGCGCTCCACCAGTTCCTGACTGAGCCCCGACGCGGCGTCGGTCAACCGGTCCACGAAGCTGCCGACCACCGGGTTCGGGTTTCCGGGGCGCAGCGCCACCCCGATCTCCCGGTGCAGGTTGGCGTGGGCGAGCGGCTGGACCGCCACCTCGCCGGGGTCACGCAGACCCAGCGAGGGCACCAACGCGACGCCGACACCGGCCCGGACCAGGCCCAGCACCACCTCGTAGTGATCGCTGCGGCAGCGGATCCGCGGTTGGAAACCCTCGGCGCGTGCCGCCAACTCCAGCACGGAGACCTCGCCCTGCACGCCAAGGGTGGTGATCCAGGGCTCGTCGGCAAGGTCGGTGAGCCGCAGCCGGCGCCCGGCGAGTGGGTGTCCGGCCGGGAGGACCACCAGTTGTGGATCGACCATCAGCGACGAGACCTTCGCGGAGGATATCTCCGGGGTGGGACTCAGCGGATGGTCGAACACCACCACGAGGTCAAGCTCGCCCTGGTTGAGGCGGGGGAGCAGGTCCGACGGCTGCCCCAGGATCAACGCCAACTCGACCTGCGGGTGGTCGGCGGTGAAGCTGGACAGGGCACGCGGCAGCAGCTCCGTGCCGGCGGTGGCGAAGAAGCCGATCCGCAGCAGACCCCGCCGGCCCTCCCCGTGGGCGGACAACTCGTCGCGGGCCACCGACATCAGATCCATGATCTGCTGCGCGTAGTCGGCCAGGCGCTGGCCCGCCACGGTGAGCCGCAGGCTCCGCGGCCCCCGGTCCACCAGGGCCACGCCGGCCTCCTGCTCCAGGGTGGCGAGCTGGTGGGAGACGGCGGACGGACTGAGTCGAAGCTGCTCGGCCGCGGCGACGATGGTCCCGTGCCGGGCGATCTCCAGCACGACCTGCAGGCGCGCGGTGTTGAACATGGGTGGACCGCCTTCCCCCGCTCCCAGGGGCACAGATGACCCCGCCGACCGCCACCGCCGACCGCCACCGTCGCAGCTGCCGGAGGAGACACCGGGGTCGGAGGCGGCTGGGGCATCGTCCCGGTGGCCTGTCGAGGATACGCACGATCACCGTAACCGGGGTGCTGGCCGCTGCGCTCGATCCCACCAGGAACGCCGACGCTTGATTAGATAGGCGTCGGTAAATAGATTGAGGTTGGGCGCCGCCGGGGTCCGGGCGACCGGGCCGTCGGCGGCTGACAGGTCCACCCCGAGCCGGGCACGTCGGTCGTACGCACCGACCAGTCGCTGTGGCGCACCGCCGCACCACACCCAGGGCGCGTTGTCGTGCTGCGTCCGTCCCAGGACGCGCGCCGCCGCGCCGACTCCGTCCAGCTCGATGACAGAAGGACCCTCCATGACGATTCTCCGTGCCCGCCCCGCCTCGATCCTCGCGATCGTCGCCGCGCTGGCCGCCGTGACCGCGACCGGCACAGCCCTGCTCACCGGTCCGGCCGCGGCCGCTCAGGGCTGCCGGGTCGACTACACGCCCAACCAGTGGCCCGGCGGATTCACCGCCAACATCAAGGTCGCCCCCGGCGACACCGCCGTCTCCAGTTGGACCGTCACCTGGACGTACGCCGGGGACGAGCGCGTCACGAACGGCTGGAACGCGACGGTCAGCCAGTCCGGATCGGCGGTGACCGCCCGCAACGCGTCGTACAACGGCAGCATCCCGGCCGGCGGCTCCACCGAGTTCGGCGTGCAGGGCACGTTCGGCTCCAGCGGCGGCGTGCCGACCGGGTTCAGCCTGAACGGCGTACCGTGCAACGGCGCCGGCCCGACCCCGACCACCGCGCCGCCGACTACCGCGCCGCCGACTACCGCTCCGCCGACTACCGCGCCGCCGACTACCGCTCCGCCGACTACCGCTCCGCCGACTACCGCGCCGCCAACCACCGCTCCGCCGACCACTGGTCCGCCGAGCGGGTGTGCCGGGGCGGTGCTCTGTGACGGCTTCGAGAACCAGACCGGCTCGACGCCGTCCGGCGACTGGACGGTGGTGAACCCGGACTGTTCCGGCGCCGGCACGGCCAGCATCGACACGGCCACCACGCACAGCGGCAGCCGGGCGGTCCGGATCAACGGTGCCGCCGGCTACTGCAACCACGTCTTTATCAGGTCCACGAAGAACCTCAGCGGCCTGGGCAGTGTCCGGTACGGCCGGATCTGGGTTCGGCACACCACCGCCCAGCCCACCGATCACACCACGATGATGGCGATGACCGACTCCGGCGACGGCAACAAGGACCTGCGCCTGGGCGGCCAGAACGGCGCCCTGCAGTGGAACCGCGCCTCCGACGACGCGACTCTGCCCGAGCAGAGTCCCGCCGGGGTGGCGCAGAGCGTGCCACTGCCCACCAATCGCTGGTCCTGTCTGGAGTTCATGGTGGATGGCGCGGCCGGTCAGCTGCGTACCTGGCTGGACGGCACTGCCATCACCGGGCTGACCGCGGACGGCGTACCGACGCACGACATCGACGGCCAGTGGTACAACCGCACCTGGCGGCCGCAGCTCACCGACCTGAAGCTGGGCTGGGAGAGCTACGGTGGCGGGTCCGACACCCTCTGGTACGACGATGTCGCGGTCGGGTCCAGCCGGATCGGCTGCTGAGCCATCGAGATCACGGATGGAGGCCCGTCAGCCGCGAACTGACGTGTCCTGGTAGATGCGTCAGGGGTGTGACCCGGTAGCCGTGTCACACCCCTGGCCATCTCCGACTGTCGACGGGCTTCCGCGACGACTCTGCGCGGTAGGGGAGCAGTCCTAGCTTCGCGGCCGGTAGGTCAGCCGGCGCAGGACGATCTCGGCCGGCCCGCCCTGCCCGCGCCTGTCGAGCAGGCTGGCGATCAGCACGGTTGCCAGCCAGACGGTGACCGCGATGAGCACACCGGTCACCGTGGGGCTGCCGAGGCGCTGGCCCAGGGCGAGCGTGAAGGGTGCCAGGAGGAGAAGCCACGCCACCGACTGGAACAGATATCCGGACAGGGAACGTTGGCCGAGGGCGCTGAGCGCACCGACGATGGGGCCGGGCCGGGTCACCCGCAGGGCGAACAGGCCGAAGAGCGCGGCGTAGCCCGGACCGGCGAACATTCCGCTGGCACCGTGGAGCATGAGGATCAGGCTGGCGGTCGGCTTGTCGACGTGCAGCCACCCGGCGCTCATCAGGGCGGCCGGCAGACCTCCGGCGACGGCGACGCCGAGCCCCAGGGCGGCGGTCCACCTGAGCAGCGTCCGATGCCGGGCCAGCTCCTCCAGGACGCGGCGGCGGGCGGCCCACATGCCCAGCCAGGCGATGACGATGAAGGGCACGACGGTCAGCGTGTGCATCGGCCATTCGCCGAGACGATCCGCGACGGATGCGAGGTAGCCGGACGCGGCGAGGGAATCGACACGGCCTGCCGGAAGCGGTGCGGATCCGCCTGAACCCGCGATGGTGCTCGCGACGATGGCGCCGAGGATCAGGACCTCGACCGCCATCAGCGCCCAGAGCACCAGGACGATCCGGTGGAGCTTCTCACCGCGGCGCAGCAGCAGGACGGTCATCACGACCCCGACGATGCCGTACGCGCCGAGGAAGTCGCCGTAGTACAGCAGCGCGGCATGTGCGAACCCGAAGGCGACGAGCCAGAGGTTGCGGCGCAACAGCACCGAGCGGACCTGCCGGGGTGTGGCGCCGGCGGCGTCCTGGCGTCGGGCGAGCTGGACCAGTCCGTAGCCGAACATCACGGCGAAGACCGGGTAGCCGCGTGCGTGGACGAGCTCGAAGAGCAGGAAGTTGATGCCGCGGTCGATGCCTGCCGGTGTGGCATCCAGGCCGGGCTCGCCGGCGAAGACGACCCCGGCGACGTTGGCCAGGGCGATGATCAGCAACATCGCTCCCCGGGTCAGATCCGGCGCGAGGGCGCGTTCGGCGCGCAGGACCGGCCCTCTCGATGTCCGCCGTGGTGCCGTCTCAACGCTCATGGTCGCCCTCTCCCCGAAATCTGCTTTAGTTTGTTTGAGAAAGTATCACAGACAAACTAATGCTGTCTGACATGATGGTGCCTGTTTCTCGGTAGGCGAACGAGGGGGCCATGACCAGCGAGGACTTCATTCCGGCTCGGCTGCGCAGGCTGTGGGGCAGGTCGGAGACCTCGCGCCTCGGGCGGCCGGCGGCCCTCGACGTCCACCGCGTCGTCGCCGCGTCGGTGGAGATCGCCGACCGCGACGGGCTCGGCGGCGTGACCCTTCCCAAGGTTGCGAAGAACCTCGGCGTCACCGGCATGTCGCTCTACCGGTACGTCGGATCCAAGGACGAACTGCTCGAACTGATGGCCGACGCCGCCCTGGGCGTGCCACCAACGATCCCCACCGAGGACTGGCGCCACGGGCTGCGCGGCTGGGCCTTCGAGCATCGCGCGGTGCTCCAACGTCGGCCGTGGCTGACGCGCGTGCCCACCTCCGGGCCGCCGTCCGGGCCGAACCAGATCGCCTGGATGGAGACCGGGCTGGCGGTCCTGTCCCGGACCCCCCTCGACTGGGCGCACAAGATCGGCGTCCTGTCGCTGATCAGCGGCTACGTCACGCAGTCGGTGCGGCAGTACAGCGACCTTGCCGAGGGCAGGGCCGAAGGCCAGGGACAGGCCGACGCCGAGCGCGACTACGGCCGTGCGTTGGCACGGCTCGTCGAGCCCGAGCGCTTCCCCGAGACTGCCCGGCTGTTCTCCTCGACGCTGTTCGAGGCGCCGCCGTCGGACACTCCCGATGCGACGATCGCCGACGCGGACTTCACGCTCGGGCTGGACCTGATCCTCGACGGCGTGGCCGTCCGAATTGGACCGCCGGCCGCGCAGACCTGAGCGATCGAGAAGTCGGGCCGGCGGGTGGGGCCGCGCGAGAGCCGAGCGCGGCCGATGCCGGGCGGCGGCACGTCGAGGAGGTGCTGTTTCCCGACGTGCCCGCTACCCGGCTCGGCCCTACTCGTTCAGGCGGGGATGATGTTGTGGTTGACGCGGAAGATGTTGGTCGGGTCGTAGCTGCGCTTGATCGCGGCCAGTCGCTCGTACGTCTTCGGCGGGTAGGCCGCCGCGACCCCTTCGGCATTGGCGTCGCTGGCGCCCAGCAGGTTGACGAACCGCCCGCCGGTGCTCCACGGCTGGATGGCCTGGATCAGGCGGGTCAGGTAACCCTGGAACGCCTCGGCCTGGTCCGGGGCACCGACCGCGACGGCGTAGAAGGCGAAAGCGGCGTCTCCCAGGTCGATCGCGTTCGTTGGCTCCGGGCGGCGGTCGAATGCCCCACCGAGGTGCCGGATCTCCAGAACGGTCAGCGGGCTGCCCGAGCCCGGGCCGGCCTGGGTGATGATCGTGTCGACCAGTTCCGGGGTGAACTCCCGTAGCAGCGCCGAGCGGTCCACGAACGGGATCGGGGTCGGCGGGTCGGCATGGATCGAGCCGACCGCGGTGTACGGCATTTCGGTCACCGAGTCGATCAGTGTCGGGGCGACCGCGCGCAGCGGGGCGATCAGCCGCTCGCCCTCCTCCGCCGCACCGAGGTAGGCGATCCGTACGTGCGCCACCAGCCGGCCGCGGAGTGGCTCGGGCACCTCGGGGACCGGTGGCAACTGCAGCAATGCAACCGACGAGGTCAACTCGTCCGGCACGCCGGCGGTCCAGCGTCCCCACGCCTTCAGCACCTCGGCCGCCTGCTCACCCGGGAAGAAGAGGCCACCGCCGTAGATCTGGCTGACCGGGAAAAGGGCGAATTCCAGCGCGGTGACCACGCCGAAGTTGCCCTTGCCGCCGCGCAGCGCCCAGAACAGGTCCGGCTCGTCGGTCGCGGTCACCGTGCGCAGCTCGCCGTCCGCGGTGACGAGTTCGATCAGGTGGACGTGGTCGGCGGCGAAGCCGAAGGTGCGTCCGATCGGGCTCAATCCACCGCCGAGCGTGTAGCCGACTGCGCCGACGGTCGGGGCCGCTCCGTTGAGTGGCGCCAGCCCGTGCTTGGCCGCCGCGTCGACGACCTGTTGCCACCGCACGCCGGCCTCGATCCGGGCGGTACGTGCCTCGGCGTCGATGGTGACCGCGTCCATCCGCCGGGTGGTGATCAGGAGGGCTCCGGCCGAGGGGAGCGCGGAGTGACCGGTGGCGAGCACCGCGACCGGTAGGCCCTGCTCGGCGGCGAAGCGGACAGCGGCTTGCACGTCGGCGGCGTTGGCGGCGCCGACCACGAGCGCCGGCTGCTGCGGAATGGCGAGGTTGTACGACGCGCACTCGGTGTCGTACTGCTCGTTACCGGGGAGTAGTACTGGTCCGACCGTCTGGGCGGTGAGCCGTGCAGCGGCATCCTCCGTGATCGGAGTGCCGTTGTCGGTTGGATTGTGAATGGGGTGCATCGAGCTTTGCCTTCCCGCAGGGACGTCTGACCGTATCCGGAGGCAATGGTGCGCCGATTGGTTCGGAAATTCGGCTTACATGAGAGTTGATTCACGTCGTCGGTGGTCGTACCGACCATATATCGAGACGTTGAGCAGCAGATTTAGATGAAGCGATCGCATTCGCCCAGCGGCAGCGTGGCATCCCCCGGGTGGCCGGAATGCCAACTCCGTGCGAGTCGCCTATCTGTCGTGCATGCCCGTACGCCGAGGCGGCGAATTGGCGGCACGGCAGCGGATTGATTATCGAAGATGTGGTGGGTCTTCACCGCGCCGTAAAGGCAGCGGAAGGGCTGCGCCACACCCCGGGAATTGGTGGATCGATCAATCTCCTCCAAGTCGTGCCGGCCCCGCTGGGACGCGCCCGGTTCGGCTCGCCCCGTTGATTCAAATAGAAGTATGTCAATATATAGCGGAGGGTCGTCGGCCGTGGTGCCAGTGCGGCCGGAGCGACCGGGCCGGTAGCCGCAGGCCACCGTTGCCGCCGGGTCAGGAGCTGAGGGAGTCACCACCATGACCATGTCAGGTCGAGGACGCGTACCCGCCCGGGTCCGACCGGTCCTCGCCACCGCCGTGTCCGTCCTCGTCGTGGGGGTGCTCGCCGGCGGCGGGCCGGCGCAGGCCGCCGATCCGCCGCCCAGGGTGGACAACCCGTACGTCGGAGCCCAGGTCTACGTCAATCCCGAGTGGGCCGATCGGGCCGCCGCCGAGCCGGGCGGCGACACGGTCGCCGGCCAGCCGACCGCCGTCTGGCTGGACACCTTCGTCGAGCCGAACTCGCTGCCCAACCTTGTCGCCAACACCGGCTCCCGGTACACCGCCACCCCGGCCTGCGACGAGGTGCAGGCGCGCGGCACCTACCAACAGGGGATCGGGTACGCCCTGGCCCGGCTCGGCACCGTGCCGAACGTCTACGCGTACCTGGACATCAGTCACCACGGCGAAGTCGGCTGGCCGGAGGATTCCGCTCCGCTGACCGCCTTGCTGTTGGAGGCCGCGAGCACCGCCGGCAGCACGGTGGCGAACGTGCACGGCTTCGTCGCCAACACCGCCAACTACTCCGTTCTACGCGAGGAGTACTTCCGCGCCGACGACGTCGTCAACGGCCAGCCGGTGTACCAGTCCCGGTGGGTCGACTGGAACCCGTTCGTCGACGAGGTGCCCTACGCGCAACACCTGCGCGAACTGCTGACGGGGGCGGGCTTCTCCCCGGAGGTGGGCGTAGTCGTCGACACCTCTCGCAACGGCTGGGGCGGCCCGGCCCGACCCGCCGGGCCGGCGACCGCGGGTGATGTGAACACATACGTCGACGGCAGCCGGATCGATCGGCGGGCCAGGGTCGGCAACTGGTGCAACCAGAAGGGCTCCGGCCTCGGCCAGCGACCAGCCGTCGAACCGGAACCGGGCATCGACGCGTACGCGTGGGTCAAGCCGCCCGGCGAGTCCGACGGCGCGAGTGGCACCCCGAATTCAGGCCAACCGTACGAGCCTCTGTGCGACCCGTACTACCTGCCGCCCCGCGGTTCCTCGTACGACACCGGGGCGATGCCGGACGCCCCGCCGTTCGGAGAGTGGTTCCCGGCGCATTTCCGTCAGCTGCTGGCCAATGCCTGGCCGCCGGTCTGACAGTCGCTGAACCGGGCCCGGGTGCGGGCGGCGCCTGGCCGCCCACACCCGTCCGGTCCGGTGTGCCGGCCCGTCTCAGCTCGATCGCACCGGGGTCGCCCGGTTCAGCGCGGGCGGTCGGACCGGGGATGCCTTCTCCAGGTAGCGCCACAGGGCGTCACCGCCGTTGTACAGGCTGCGGTCCTGCTTGCGCGCGTCGAAGAGTGCGGTGAAGCCCGGCGTGGCGTTCTTGGCGAAGAAGTTGTTCGCCAGGGTCGCGATCCGGTACGTCGACCGGGGCTTCAGCGGCTTCCCGCCGATCCGCACGCTGCCGGGGTCGACCCGGTCGCCGACCGGCCTGGACAGGTCGTAGCGGTACTGGACGTTGCCCGACACCGCCATCTGCCGGTACGTCACAGTGCCGTCCGCGGCCTGCTGCCACTGACTCTCCAGCAGTTTGTCGAGCTGGGCGCCGGTCACGTCGCCCCGGACCAGCCCCACCCCGATGCCGCTGTCGTAGACGGTGCCGAGCGCGATCTCGGAGAAGAGCACCCGGCCCGGGGCATCGGCCGGGTTGGCCGGGTCGGCGGCGTACTGGACGTCCCGGCGCAGGATGCCGGGCATCGCGACCGCCAGGTCGGCCTTGCCGTCCTTGTTCGCGGCCCAGAGGAACGCGTCGGCGGTGACGTTGTACATGCCCGACTCGGCGCTGTCGCCCGGGGCGCGGGTCAGGTCGGCGGTCACCCGCGCGACCGGCAGGTTCGACCGCTTCGTCAGCTCGGCCCGCCAGTAGTCGGCGATCCGCAGGGTCTCGGGGTCCGGGGTCACGTCCTGGGTGTTGGCGTGATTGACCGAGGTCGTCCGGTCCCGCAGCACCTCACCGGTACGCGGGTCGAGCTGCAGGTTGATCTCGTTGAACAGCCGGCCGTGGTTGGCCGCCTCCACCACCGGGCGCGGGTTGCCGGCCGGGTCGGGGAGCATGCAGTTCACGAGGGCGTGCCAGTGTCCGGTGACGATCGCGTCGACGTCCGGGGAAATCCGGGCGTTGGCGTCGTACATCGGGCCGGACGGGTTGACGCACTCGTCGTACCCGGCACCGGACTGCTGGGTGAAGCCCTCGTGGATGACCGCCACGATGGCCTTCACGCCCTGCTGGCGCAGCACCGCCGCGTACTTGTTGACCGTGTCGGCCTCGTCGAGGAAGTCGAACCCCTCCGGGGTGTAGGACATCTGCTCCTCGGACATGAGCTTGGTGGTGGCGTGCACGAAACCGACCGGCAGTCGGCCGCCGTGCCCGTCGCTGACGTACTCCACGTGGTACGGCGGCATCTTGGGCTTGCCGCTGCGGTCGTCCACCAGGCTGCCGGAGTAGTAGTCGTAGTCCGCGCCGTGGAATCGCTGGCCGGTTGAGTCGGTGAAGCAGATGTCGTTGTCGGGCCGCCACCGGCAGGTGCCGTCGTCCATGTGCCGGAGGAACTCGTAGCCTCGGTCCATCTCATGGTTGCCGACCGTGGAGAAGTCCAGCCCGATCGAGTTCAGGTACTCGACGGTCGGTTCGTTCCAGAACCATCCGGTCTCGTTCGGCCAACCGCTGAAGTCGTCCCCGGCGGAGAAGAGGATCGAGTTCTGCTGGCCGGCCTGGCGCTGCTTGAGGTGTGCGGTCAGGTAGGCGCCGCCGCCGACCTGACGGGCCGGCTCGCCGGCCCGGGCCCCGGGCACGGTCGTGGTGTAGTCGCCGAAGTAGCCGTGCAGGTCCGTGATGGACAACAGTTGCACCGGAACCGGCGTGCCCGGCCGGGCGCCGGCGGGCGAGGCGAGGGCGGCCGGCGGGGCCGCTCCACCCGCCAGCAGCAGGCCGGCGGCCACTGCGGCGACCAGGGCGGATCGGCCGCGCCGGAGCAATCGAGCGCTGTCACGCATGTGTCGGGCTCCCAAAGGTGGTACGGGTTGGTTCGCCCGGACAGCCTCTGCCCACTTGATCAACGTTGCGTGAACTGCCGTGGTTCTCGACCTGACCATGCACCGACGCCGCGAGTTCTGCGCGATCGTCGATGACGTGAGTGCGAGTTCCAATCCGATCGGAGTTCGCCGGTAAGAAGTCGGCTTCCCGGCGCATTACCTGGTGACAGGACACCTTCACTAAGGACGGCTCATCAGTGGCAGACCCTGAGACGGCACCGGAGTTCACCGCGCTGTACGCCGACAACCGCGGACGCGTCTACGCCTACGCCGTCGCTCGCGCCGGCAGGTCGCTCGCGGACGAGGTCGTGGCCGAGACGTTTCTCGTCGCTTGGCGGCGCTTCGCGCAGATGCCCAGAGGGGCGGCACTGCCGTGGCTGCTCGGTGTCGCGCGCAACGTGATCCGCCAGCGATATCGCGACGAGGAACGGCAACGGGCCATTGCCGCCGAGATGCTGGCGTGGGCAGCCGACGCACCCGATGTCGCCGACGGCGTCGCCGAGCGGTCGGCGATCCTGACGGCGCTCGCAGGGCTGTCGGAGAACGACCGGGAAGTGCTGACCCTGACCGCCTGGGATGGGCTCTCACCCCGTGCGGCGGCCCGGGTCGTGAACTGTTCCGCCCCGGCGTTCCTCGTGCGCCTGCACCGAGCCCGCAACCGCCTCACCCGTGCCGTCGCGGCCGCTGGGGAGCCGCGGGCCGCCGAGTCACGTTCCACGAAGCCGACCATCACCGCGCCGGCCGTCACGAAGCCGGTTGTCGCCAAGGAGCCGAGCCGATGAAGAATCGCCCCGACGTCATGAAGTCTCTCGCCGACGCGCGGCCGGCGCGGTTGGACCCGCCCGGGACGGCACCATTGCCCTTCGCTCTGACGGACGTGAAGGCTCCCGTGCGCCGTGTGCGGCGTCTCCGGGCGGCCGCCCTGATCCCGGCCGGGGGGCTCGCGGTAGCGGCCGTCGCCGCGGTCGCTGTGGTCGCGGCCAACCCGGGCGGCTCCGCACCGACGCCCGGCGGCTCGGCGCCGACGCCCGGCGGGTCCGCGACGTCCGCCGAGGCGGTACGCCCCCTGACCGCGCCGGAGATCCTGCTGGCGGCCGCCGAGCGCAGCAGCAAGGACGCTTCGGGCACCGGCAGGTATCTGGTCGTCCGGGCGGAGAGCGGGTCGGTGCTCACCGTCAGTTCCGGCACCTCGACGTACGAGATGACGACCAGGTCGTCGGACGAGACCTGGTTGTCCCGCTCCGGGACGGAACCCACCCGGGTGATCTCCCAGAACCTCGGCATGACTCCGCTGACACCCTCGGATGCCGCCGCGTGGCGCGCCGCGGGATCGCCCGAGCAGGTGATGGTCGGCAAACCGCTGCCGACCGGCGAGTTCGGCCCCGGCTCTCCCATCAGCACTACCGCTGGGCCGCGGCGCAGCTCCTCATCGGAGGGCGCGAACACCTACGCCTTCGGCACCACCAACATCTCCGTACGCGATCTCGAGAAGCTCCCGGCGGACCCGGCGGCCCTGCGGACCGCGTTGCTCAGGCACTTCGACGGCGGCGGTGGTGACCTGCCCACCGACCGGGAGCAGTGGCTGCTGAGTGTCGCGTCCAGCCTGATCGCCGACATCCCGGTCAGCGGTCCTGTGCGTGCGGCGGCCTTCCGCCTGATCGCCACCCTGCCCGGCGTGCGGTCGCTGGGTGACGTGGCCGACCAGCGGGGGCGCCCCGGCCAAGGCTTCGCGTTCACCTCGGGGAGTGCCGCCACCGGCTCGATCGAGCATCGCTTCGTGGTCGACGCCGCGACCGGGCGCGCACTCGGCGAGGAGTCGCGCGTTCTGCGCCCGGCGGGCACGACGGCCAGGCTCGAACCCGGAAGTCTTCTCAGCTACAACGTCGTCCTGGAGCAGAAGACCACCGACGAGACGCCGCCGAATTAGAGTGTCGACCCTCCGAGCGGCGGAGCACGGGCGAGCTTCCGTCCGTGCTCCGCCGCTCGGTCACGGCCGGCCGCGGGGTTGGCGGCGGTCACCGTCGTAGTCGTAGCGGCGGTCGACGCGAATCCGTTCGGGCCGCCGACGAGCTGCGCGGTCCGGAATGGTGCGAGGCTGGAGGCGGTCGCCGCCGCCGGAGGCGGCGACCGCGGTGGGGGGTGCGATGGCCGAGCCACTGACCGGGGCCTCGTCGGGCGGCGCGCAGGCGCACGGCCGGCACGCCAACCGGCGCAGTTACCACGACGGCGTGTTGGTCAACGGGTACGTCGACGACCCGTACCACCGGGTCCGCCGGGCGGTCGCGGCCCGGCTGATGGTCGACGACGTTCTCGGGGGCGGGCCGGTGTTGGAACTGGGCTGCGGCCCGTGCAGCATGGTCGACCCGGCGGAGCTGCCCGTGCCGCTCGTGGTGGCGGACATGGCCGAGGCCGCGCTGGGTGCGGCCCGTCGAGCCGCCGCCGGTCGGGCGCTACCGGTCTGCCTGGACGCCACTCGCGGGCTGCCGTTTCGCGCCGGCAGCTTCGCCGGGCTGCTGACCGGTGAGCTGATCGAGCACGTCTTCGACCCGGTGGCGCTGCTGCGGGAGTGTCACCGGGTCCTCGCCCCGGGCGGGTTGCTGGTGCTCACCACCCCGAACCTGGCGACCGTGCAGGACCGGCTCATGTTCCTCACCGGCCGCGCGCCCCGTCAGGTGGATCCGCTGCACCCGTACCTCTGGTTGCACATCCGTCCGTTCACCGCGTCGCTGCTGCGACGGGTGCTTCGTCGAGTCGGTTTCGCGCCACTGGCGCTGCGCTCCAACCACGTGGGGTGGCGGCTGCCCGGCGGGCGCTGGATCACCTCCCGGTTGCTCGCTCGGGTCGCACCAGGGCTCGGCGGGTCGCTGATCTGCGCCGCACGACGCCTGGGCGAACCGTCTTCATCTCAGGATTCGGGGTTCCGGAACAACGCGTAATCATGATATTGACATAGGGCTATCATGGGGGTTCCGTCTTCCACGGGGGATGTCATGGCCCGCATCTTCACCTGGGTCCTCAAGAACCTCGACGCGTTCATCGGGCTGCTCCTGGCGTTGACCGTCGCGATCCTCGGGCTCAACAACGGCGTCAGCCAGGACGTGGTGAACAGCGCGATCCTGCTCATCCTCGGTCTGCTCGCCCAGGCACTGCTGCGCGACCGGCTGCGCCGGGAGACCGCCGAGCGCGAGGTACGGCAGGTGGTCCGGGACACCCGCGACCGGCTCACCGAACTCGTGCCGCAGATGCAGGAGATCATCGGTCCGGAGGGGGTTCTCAATCGGACTCGGGAGGCTATCGACAGTGTCTCCATGGTCCGTGTCCTGCACGGCAGCGAGGTCGGGCTGGCCCTGACCGAGGCCCGCCGGCACACCGATCGGTGGGACTTCAAGGGCGGCACCGGCACCTACACGCGGGCGGTCACCCTGCCCGAGTGTCTGGAGCACGCCCGTCGGCGTAACGCCACCCTGCACTTCTCCATCGAGATCATCGATCCGACCGATGAGGCGGTCTGTGAGCGGTACGCACGGTTCCGGCGCAGCCTCGCCCCGGACGGGCCAGGCGAGCAGTGGACCGTCGACCGCACCCGCAAGGAGTCCTACGCGACCGTGCTGGCCGCCTGCTGGCACCGGCAGCGCTCCGGTCTGCTCACCATCGACGTCCGGCTCTCCGCGCAGATGACCACCTTCCGCTACGACCTCTCGTCGAGCTGCGTCATCATCACCCAGGAGAATCCGCAGACCCCGGCGCTGAGGATCGACCACCAGGAGCTCTACTACAACCGTTACAACATCGAGCTGCAGTACAGCCGTGAGCAGAGCCGACGGGTGCCGGTCGAGGCTGCTGGGCAGGTCAAGCTCGACGACGAGCCCTCCGTGGAGCAGGTACGTCGGCTGTTCACCGCGCTAGGGCTGCCACTACCCCGGTCCTTCGGCGACCGCGACGTCGCCGACATCGTGAGCCGGGCCATCCAGGCGAGGAACCCGTACGCATGATGAGCTACGCCGACCTCGAACGTGAGATCGACCGGGGTGCCCGGCCGGAGCTGCTCCGGGACTGGGTGCTGGCCGTCCTCGACGACGTCGCCGGAGGGCGGCGGCCGTTGCTGGCCGTGCGGCAT
Organism: Micromonospora luteifusca; assembly: GCF_016907275.1. Classification (NCBI taxonomy): domain Bacteria; kingdom Bacillati; phylum Actinomycetota; class Actinomycetes; order Micromonosporales; family Micromonosporaceae; genus Micromonospora; species Micromonospora luteifusca. Next base: position 657,401 of record NZ_JAFBBP010000001.1, on the reverse strand, counting down.
CCGCTCGGCTTCACCTGCCTGCCGGTGAACCGCGCCGGCCCCGACGGAATCTGCGTGCACGCCTGGCCGGCCGAACCGCCGGCCGTCCAGCCGACCACCTCCACCGTGCACTCGCACAGCTGGGACCTGCTCAGCCATGTGCTGCACGGGCGGGTCCGTAACGAGCTGGTCGAGGTGACCGAGGCGCCCGCCGACCCCGCCTGGAGGGTGTACGAGGTGCACAGCCGAGGCGACGTCGACGAGATGGTGGCCACCGACCGGTTGGTGACAGCGGCGACTTCCACCGTGGAGACCCACTCCGCGGGCAATTCGTACGCGCTGCGCGCCGGTGGCTTCCACACCTCCGAAGTGGACTCGGGCGAGCCGGCGGTGACCGTGGCGCTGGGCCGGACCACGCCCGGCGTGTCCGACCTGAGCCTCGGCGCGGTGGACGGGCGCAGCCACCGGACACACCGGGAACGCTGCGACGTGGCGGAGACGGCTCGGATGGCACGGGAGATCGCTCGACTGCTGGCACGGGGCTGAGGGCTGGAGGAAGCATGGAAGTGACGCCGAGCAGATCCGGGCCAGACCTGCGTGACGCGCACCGGTTCGCGGTGGAGGCCGCCCAGGCTGCCGGGCGGCTGTTGCGCCGGGGCACCCGGAGCGAGATGCACGTCCGGGCCAAGAACGACTCCGGTGACGTGGTCACCGACCTGGACCTGGCCGCCGAGCAGTTGATCGTCGAGCGGATCCGGGCCCGCTGGCCCGAGCACGGAGTGATCGCCGAGGAGGGCGGCGAGTACGCCGTCGACGACTCCTGGGTGTGGCTGGTGGACCCGCTCGACGGCACCAACAACGTGGCGATCGGCCTGCCCGCGTACGTGGTCGGGATCGCGCTCTGCGACCGGGGGTCGCCGGTGGTCGGGGTGGTGCACGACCCGGTCTCCGACCGTACCTGGTCGGCCATCCGTGGCCAGGGCGCCTTCGTGCACGTGGACGGCCCGGCCGGCCAGCCGCTGCGCACGCCGCCCCGGCCGGTCCCGGCCGCGCCGGTGCTGGCCTGGACCCAGGGACACGAGGTACGCCGGGACGACAGCACCGCCCGCGCGCTCAAGGTGGTGCTCGACTCCACCGCCCGGCGCGTGCTGCAACTGTGGGCGCCGCTGCTGTCCTGGGTGATGCTGGCCCGCGGCGACATCGACGGCATTGTCGGCTACCGTCCGGAGTCGGTCGACCTGCCGGCCGGGATGCTGCTGGCTGCCGAGGCCGGCATGGTGGTCCGGGCCCTCGACGGCGGCTGCTTCGACGATCGGTACGGGTGCCCGGCTGACCGGCGCAGCTTCGTCGCCGCCCCACCGGAGACGATCGACCGGCTGGTCAAGCTGGTGACGGCGGCACAGTGGATCGAACCGCAGGTCCGCCAACTCACGCCGATCAGCCTGACGAATGTCGGCTGGTGAATGGTCAGGGCGGTTCGTCGCTGCCGCCCGCCCTGAGGCGCTCAGCCTGACGGGGTGACCAGCAGGGCGGCGACGGTGGCTGTGGTGCCCAGAGCGGCGAGGACAGCGCTGGTGGCCATGAACCGGCCCAGCGGGACCGCGACCCCGGCGGCCCGGCAGCGCTCGTACCAGATCAGTGTGGCCAGCGACGCCCACGGGGTGGCGAGCGGGCCGACGTTGGCACCCACCAGCAGGGCCAGCAGTTGGGTGTGGTGGTCGGCGTTGATGACCGCCTCCCCGGCCACGTACGCGGGCAGGTTGTTGACCACGTTGGAGAAGAGCGCGCCGACGGCGCCGGCCCGCATTGCGCCCTCGGCACCGGGGTCGTTGCCGATCAAAGCGCCCATCAGCGTGTCCAGTCCGTGCCGGCCGATGGTCTGCACCACCAGGAACAGCCCGGTGACGAAGATCAGCAGCCGCCAGGGGATCAGCTGGAGTTTCAGGCTGCCCCGCGCGCGGACCGCGAACCCGGCGACGAGGATCGCGGCGGCCACTCCGGAGGCGAGCCCGATCTCGACCTCGGCGAGGATCCCGGCGACGAACAGCAGGCAGGCCACGAGCGCGGTGCGGTAGAGCACGGGGTCGGGTGGCACGTGTGGTGGCGGTGGCACGAACGGATCCGCGGTGGCCCGCGCCGGCCGCCAGTACCACCACCAGAGCAGCAACATGGTGATCGCGATGGCGACCAGTTGCGGGCACCACATCCGGGCCGCCCACGACACCGGAGCCAGCCCGATCCGGTCGCTGGCCAGGATGTTGGTCAGATTGGACACCGGCAGCAGCAGGCTCGCGGTGTTGGCCAGCCAGACCGTGGTCATCGCCAGCGGGATCGGCGGTATCCCCAGCGTCCGGGCCAGGGCGATCATCACGGGGGTGAGCAGGACGGCGGTGGTGTCCAGGTTGAGCGCGATCGTGGTCACCGAGGCGAACCCGACGCAGAGCCAGAACAGCGCGCGAAAATTGCCTCGGGCGGCGATCGCCACCCGGGCGGCGAGCGCGTCGAAGACCCCGGCCACGGCGGTCAGCTCGGCCAGCACCACCACCGTGCCGAGGAAGATCAGGATCGGCAGGATCCGACGCATGGTGGCCTCGGCGTCGGCGCGGGGGAGGAGTCCGGTCAGGACGCAGAGGGCGCCGCTGGTGACCAGCGCGATCGCGATCCAGTCCAGTACGTGCAGCCGGCCCCAACGGGATCGGTCCGGTGCCGTCGACGGTGGGTCGCCGATAGTCTCCACAAGGCATGATCCTCGCACACCACGGCTCGCTCAACCGGGCCGGATTCGACGGGGCGACCGCGTATGGTGGCGACGGCTTGACGGTGGGTGGCCATAATGACCGGGTGGCTGTAGGCACGCAACCGACCCGGTCCGACCGCCCCATCGACTTCTTCATCAGCTACTCGCCCGCCGACGAGCGCTGGGCGACCTGGCTGGCGTGGGAGTTCGAGGCCGCCGGCTACCGCACCCTGCTCCAGGCGTGGGACTTCGTGGCCGGCACCAACTTCATCGACTTCATGGACCGAGGGGTCCGAGAGGCCGCGGTCGTGGTGGCCGTCCTGTCCGAACGCTACCTGCACTCCACGTACGGAAAGCTGGAATGGCAGGCCGCGCTGCGCGCGGACCCGGACGGCACCGGCAGCAAGCTGGTCACCGTCCGGGTGGAGGACTGCCCGATCGACGGCCTGCTCGCCACCATCACCTACGTCGACCTGGTCGGGGTCAGCGACCCCACACAGGCGCGTTCGCGGGTGCTGGACCGGCTCCGGGAAGCGCTCAACGGCCGCGCGAAGCCCGTGCGGCAACCCGCCTTTCCGCACCACCCCGCCGACCCGGCCGGGGTGCTCTCCGCACCCGTCGTCGGCCCGCCCGCGCCGCGCCGTGCGCGCCGTACGCCGATCAACCCGCCACCGTTCCCGCCCGCCTCGGTGGCCGTGCCGACCGTGCGGACGGCACTGACCGTGCTGCAGGTGGCCGGCCCGCGGTTCGGTCGGGGCGTGATCGAGCGAGGCGCCCCGGTCACCCCGGGGGAGCTCCAGGAACATCTGATGGGTGACCTGACCCTGCTGATGAACGACGGCGTTCCCCGGCCCGACCTGCTGGTGGTGGCGGGCAACCTGACCGAGTCCGGCAGCCCCCGCGAGTTCTCCGGCGCGCTGAGTTTCCTCACCGGGCTGCGGGTGCTGCTCGGCTTGGAGCCGCACCGTCTGATCGTGGTGCCCGGTCCGCGCGACGTGACCATGGCCGCCAGCCGCGCGTACTTCGCCACCTGCGAGGCGGACGACGTCGACCCGCAGCCGCCGTACTGGCCGAAGTGGCGGCACTACGCGCGGCTCTTCGACGACCTCTACCAGGGGCTCGACGACCGGCTCTTCGACAGCGAGCAACCCTGGACGCTCTTTCCGGTGCCGGACCTGCGGGTGGTGGTGGCCGGGTTGAACTCCACCATCGCCGTCACCCACCGCGAGGAGGACCGGTACGGATTCCTCGGCGAGGCCCAGTCCACCTGGTTCGCCCAGCGGCTGCGCCACTACCAGCAGTCCGGCTGGCTGCGGCTGGGCGCGATGGCGCACGCCCCCGGCCCGCGCACACCGTACGCCGACGAGGCGGCGGTCCCGGACGGGGTGACGCTGCGAGATCGGGGGTCGTTCAACCGCCTGCTCGGGCCGATGCTCAACCTGCAGCTCACCGACACCGCGCCGACCGGTGGCCGGGTCGACTCGGTGGTGCCGCTGGTCGCCGCGTCCCACAGCGGGCGGGCGCAGGTGCTCCGGCTCGCCGCCGACGGGATGACCCGCTGGGTGCTCGGCCGTGACGACAGGCACGAGGTGGGCGAGCCGACGGCCATGAAGTGGTCGCGGACCGAGGCGACGTTCGGGGCTGCCGGGCCGGCCCAGGTGCCCGACCCGCGGCTGCCCACCGCCGCCGAGGGGCCCACTCAGGACGCGGCGGCCAGCACACCGGCGGTGCTCCCGGTGGCGCCGCTGGACCGACTGCTCGACCGACTGGCCGAGGTCTGCCAGGCGCGTCACGACCGGGTGCTGGTCCGCAGGGTGGCGGCCGAGCCGCCGCACCTGTTCGTCACCTACCGCGCCGACGGGGTGGTCCGGCAGCAGCGGGTCGGGGCGTACGTCGGCACCCCGACCGCCGCGGATCTCGACCACTTCGCCCGGCGAGTGCACGCAACCGACCCGGACATCGCGTCGGAGTTGGTCTACGACGGCGACCGGGTCCCGCGCGGGCTGGCCGAGGAGGCACAGCGACGCGGCGTACGGGTGCTGCACCTCACCGAGTTCCAGGGGCTGCTCGACCTGCGCGACTACGTCGCCGCGCAGACCGCACGGCTGCAGGCCGACCGGCTCTACCCACCCGGCCAGTACGTGCCGCAGCGCTACCGCCACCTGGTCGGCACCGACCAGCAGGTCCGCGAGGACGTGGTGGACGAGTTGCTCGAGCTTGTCTCCGCGCCGGACGGTCGGTTCGTGCTGGTGCTCGGCGACTTCGGCCGGGGCAAGACGTTCGCGATGCGCGAGGTTGCCCGCCGGTTGCCGACCGCCGCTCCCGACCTGATCCCGATCCTGGTGGAGCTGGGTTCGCTGGACAAGGCCCACTCGGTCGACGGGCTGGTCGCCGCCCACCTGGCGAACCACGGCGAGCAGGTGATCGACCTCAAGGCGTTCCGCTACATGCTCCGGCAGGGGCGGATCGTGCTGCTCTTCGACGGCTTCGACGAGTTGGTGGCCCGGGTCACCTACGACCGGGCGGCGGACCACCTGGAGACGTTGCTCCAGGCGGCCGAGGGCAACGCGAAGGTCGTGGTGAGCAGCCGCACCCAGCACTTCAAGACCAACTCGCAGGTGCTCACCGCCCTCGGCGAGCGGGTGGGGATGCTGCCGCACCGGCGGGTGCTGGCCATCGAGGACTTCACCTCCGGGCAGATCAAGGACTTCCTGCGGCACCGCTACGGCGGGGACGAGCGGGCCGCCCGGGAGCGGATGGACCTGCTCGGCGGGGTGAAGGACCTGCTCGGCCTTTCCCGCAACCCGCGGATGCTCGGTTTCATCGCCGGCCTCGACGACGGACGGCTGACCGCCGTCGCGGGTGCGGGCGGCACGTTCAGCGCGGCCGCGCTCTACCGGGAGATCCTGGAGTCCTGGCTCGACTTCGAGGAGCGACGCACCCAGGGGGTGCCGGGCGCGTCGGTCGGCCTGCGTCGCCCCGAGCTCTGGCACGCGGTGAGCCGGTTGGCGTTCCAGCTCTGGGAGAGCGGCGAGTCGTACCTGCGCCTGGCCGAGCTGGCCGAGACCGCCGAGCAGCTCGCCGGGCTGGTCGAGTCCCGGCTCTCCGCACCGCAGGCGACGCACGCGGTGGGCGCGGGCAGCCTGCTGGTCCGCACCGACGACGGCCTGTTCGGGTTCATCCACACCTCCGTGATGGAGTGGCTGGTCGCCGATGGAATCGCCACCCAGCTCAACCAGGGCGAAGAACCATCGGCCCTTTCGGCGCGGCCCCTGTCGGCGCTGGCCGTGGAGTTCCTCGGCGACCTCGCCGACTCGGCTCGCAGCACCGCCTGGGCGATGCGGGTGCTCGGCGACGAGACGGCCGGCGAGACGGTTCGGGCCAACGCCTTGCGGCTCAGCGCCTGGCTGCGGCTGCCCGACCGGGCCGACCTGCGTGGCGCGGTGCTGCGCGGTGAGGACCTGTCCCATCGGGAGTTGGCCGAGGCGGATCTGACCGGCGCGGATCTGACCGACACCCGCCTGGTCGCCACCAACCTGACCGGGGCTCGGCTGGTACACGCCCGGTTACGCGGCGCCCGCCTGGACCAGGCTCGCCTCGCCGGGGCCGACCTGCGCTCAGCCGAACTGGCCGGGGCCCGCCTGTTCCGAACCGACCTGCGAAACGCGCAGGTCGCCGGCAGCAGTTGGCGGCGGGCCGCGCTGATCGACGTGAACGCCGACGCCGCGCTGCTGCGGGCACCGGAGCTGCGCGGCGCGGTGGTCGCCCCGGGCCGTCCGGTGACTCCGGGCCTGGCCCCGCCCGCCGTCGGCGTCTCGTACGGCTTCGAGGTGGGTCGGTTGCCGGTGCCGGCGGCCTACAGCCCGGACGGCACGGTGCTGGCCGTGGGCAGCGACGACGGTGGTGTGCTGATCTGCGACACGGCCAGCGGCCTGCCGGTGCGGACCCTGCAGGGTCACCGGGGTCGGGTGTACGCGGTCCGCTTCGACGCCGCCTCGCACCAGCTGGTCACCGGCGCGGACGACCTCACCGTCCGGCTGTGGGACGCCGATCACGGGGACGTGCGGCACGTCATCGAGGACGTCTTCGCCGGCTGGGTGTGGCCGATGCTCACCGACGGCGCGCGAGGTCGGTTGGTGGTGGGCGACGCGGCCGGTGTGGTCCGGCTCTACGACACGCGTACCGCCCGGCTGCGCCAGGAATGGTCCGGACATGCCGCGCCCATCTGGGGCACCTCGTTCAGCCCGGACGGCCGGCGGGTCGTGGTCGTGGACAGTGCCGGCGTGCTCCGCTGCTGGGACATCACCTCGGGCGAGCTCGCCTTCGAGGTGCGGGCACCGGAGGTCATCTACCGGGTGGTGCACACCCCGGACGGCCGGGCGCTGGTCGCCGTCGGCCAGCACGGCCGGGTGTGGATCCGCCGGGCCACCGACGGGGAACTGCTCAGCCAGCCGCGCGGCCACGAGGCCGACGTGTACGCCCTCGACGTGCACCCCGATGGCGGGTTGATGGCCACCGGCGACACGCATGGTGCGCTGCGACTGTGGGACGTCGAGACCGGCCGCCCGGTCCGGGTGCTGAGCCGGCAGCGTGGCGCGATCTACAGCGTCCGGTTCAACGGCGACGGAACCACACTCGCCACGGCCGCCAGCGACGGCGCGATCCAACTCTGGGACACCGCCGACGGCCAGCTTCGGCACGAGTTGACCCGGCATCGCGGCTCGGTCTGGCCGGTGGTCTTCCGGCCGGACCAGGCTCAGGTGGCGACCAGCAGCAACGACGGCACGACCCGACTCTGGGACGCGCGGACCGGGCAGCTTCAGCACACCCTGCGCGGCCACGGGCGGCGGATCACGTCGCTGTCCTTCCGTGACGACGGCGAGGTGCTGGCCGCCTGCGGTAACGATGGTGTGGTGCGGCTGTGGGAGCCGCGTACCGGGCGGCTGGTCCGACAGTTGGCCAGTCCGGCAGACCGGCTGCTCTCCGCCGTGTTCTGCCCGGGCGACCCGCTGGTCGGCGCGCCGAGCGGCGACGGGGGAGTGCACCTGTGGAACTCCGAGACCGGGGCCCACGAGCGCGAGCTGAACGTGGACACCGACCATGTCTGGGCAGCGGCGTTCAGCCCGGACGGCGACGCGCTGGCTACCGCCAACGACGACGACACGGTCCGCCTGTGGTACAGGCGTACCGGTCGGCACTTCGCCACCCTCGCACCGCACCGGGGGCGGGTCCGGGCGGTGGCGTTCAGCCCGGACGGCGAGGTCATCGCCACCGGCTGCGACGACCACCTCGTTCGGCTCTGGGATGCGGCCACCGCGACCTGCCGCCACATCCTGGAGCAGCACACCGACCGGGTGTACGCGGTGTGCTTCAACAGCGAGGGGACGTTGCTCGCCAGCGCCAGCAACGACGGCACGGCGGTGGTGTGGGACGCCCCGACCGGTGAGCGCCGTAGTGTGCTCACCGCGCACACCGGTCGGCTCTGGTCCTGCGCGTTCAGCCCGAACGGCGCACTGCTCGCCACCGCCGGGGACGACCTGAACATCCGACTGTGGGATCCGGGCACCGGCCGGTTGCACGGCACCCTGGCCGCGCACACCCGGCGGGTCTGGTCGGTGGCGTTCAGCCCGGACAGCAGCATGCTTGCCAGTGCCGGCGACGACGGCACCGTGCGGCTCTGGGACGTCGCGGATCCGGAGCACGCGCAGTTGCGCTCCACCCTGATCGGTCTGCCGGACGGCTGGGCCGCGGTCAGCCCGGACGGGCGGTACAAGCTGGACGGTGATTCGGCCAACCAGTTCTGGCACGTCATCGGCACGTGCCGGTTCGAGGTGGGGGAGTTGGACCCGTACCTGACGCAGGTGCGCCGGCTGTCGGTGGACGCCCCGTTCTGAGGACCGACGGGCACCCGACAACGACGTCCCTCGATTATTCTCGATGCCGGATCGTCGATTCCACAACGGAGGGTGCCCGATGACCGCAGAAGAGGTAGCACCCCCAGGCGTTGACATCTCCACCCCGAGCATCGCCCGGGTCTACGACTTCATGGTCGGCGGCAAGGACAATTTCGCGGTCGACCGGATGGTCGCCCAGCGCGTGCTGGAGATCGCACCGGACGGGCTGGAGGCGGGGCGCGCGTGCCGGGCTCTCCTACGCCGGGCGGTGCGTCACCTGGCGGCCGAGGCAGGCATCCGGCAGTTCCTCGACATCGGATCGGGGCTGCCCACCGAGACCAACGTGCACCAGGTCGCGCACGAGGTCGATCCGGCCGCACGGGTCGTCTACGTCGACAACGATCCGTCGGTGCTGGTGCACGGGCGCGCGCTGCTCGCCGGCGACGACACCAGTGCGCTGATCGAGGCGGACATCCGTTCCCCCGAGACGATACTCGCGCACCCCGTCGTGCGGGAGAAGCTCGACTTCACCCGGCCGATCGGTCTGCTGCTCTTCTCGGTCCTGCACCACCTGCACGATGCCGAGGACCCGGGCGGGATCGCGGCGACCCTGCGGGACGCGCTGCCGCCCGGCAGCCATCTGGCGATCACGCATTTCTGGGATCCGGCCGAGGAGCATCCGGAGACGTCCGCGAGGGTGCGCGAGTCCGAGCGGGTGTTCAACGAGGGCCTGGGCACCGGGCGCTGGCGCCGCCGTGTGGAGATCGAGGCGTTCTTCGGCGACTTCGAGCTGATCGAGCCGGGGTTGGTGCCGCTGGCCGAGTGGCGGCCCGACGGTGAGGCCGTGGCCGAGCAGAAGGAGACCTACTACACCATGCTCGCTGGGGTGGCCCGCAAACGTTGACGGATGCGGGCCCTGGCTACGCCGGCGGCTCGATCGCCTCGACGAGAATTTCCAGCACGTGTCGGTACGGCTGCCCGGTCGCCCGGCTCATGCCCATCTCGCAGGTGCGGTTGCAGGAGGCGTACGCGTCGTACCCGCGTTGGTTGACCTCGGCGGCCTGAGCCGCGGTGGCGCTGGCGGTGACCTCGGGATGCAGCAGCCCTCGGTCGCCGGCGAAGGCGCAGCACCCCCAACTGTCCGGCACGGTCACGGTGTCGGCGACCGCCCGGGCCACCGTGCGCAGGTCGTCGATGCCGCCGAGGTGCACGGTGGAGCACGTCGGGTGCAGGGCCAACGAGCCCATCCGTCGGGGCTCCGGCAGCGCTGGCAGGAGGTGTTCGGCGGTGAAGGTCACGCTGTCGACGAAGCGCAGAGCGCGGTAACGTGCCCGGTCCTCCTCGGCCAGGGCGTCGGTCAGCTGCGTCAGCCCGTGTGTGCAGGATGAGGCGTCGCACACGATGGGTAGGCGACCCTGGTCGCTGGCCACCCAGAGTGCGGCCAGGGTCCGTTCGGCCATCTCGCGGTGACCGACGGGGTAGCCCTTGGACTGCCAGGGCGTTCCGCAGCACAGGCCCGCGGTGCCGGCCGGTACGACGAGCGGCACCCCGGCCAGTTCGCACAGGCGTAGGAACGCCGCCGCCGAGCCGCCGGACGGGCCGTCCTCCGAGGCGAAGATGCTGCCGATGCAGGCCGCGAAGAACACGGCCTCTGCGTCCGGCGCGCTGCGGGGTGCGGGGCGGGGAGCGCCGGCGCGCGGAATGTCGTCGCTCCACAGGGGTACGAGTTCGGTGGCACCGAGCCCACGGATCACCCGAGTGGCGGCGCGGGTCAGTGGGGTCGGTGCGGTGTGTGCGGCGTTCAGTCCCACCCGGACGCCTGCCACGGCGGTCTTCCAGTGCCGCGCGGCACCGCGGGCGGTGCGCTGGGCGAGAGGGCTGTGCCGTTCGGCGCGCAGCCGTTTCATCGCCGCGCCGGTGTCGATGCCGACCGGGCAGGCGGTGACGCAGAGGCTGTCCGCGGCGCAACTGTCCACCGCGCTGTACGCGTAGTCGGTGGTCAGCTCCCGGCGGCGCTCCTCGTCTCCGGCGGCGGTGGCGAGGGCGATCTGCCGTTGCAGGACGATGCGCTGCCGAGGTGTGGTGGTGACGTCGGCGGTGGGGCAGACCGGCTCGCAGTAGCCACACTCGACGCAGGCGTCCAGCTCGGGGTCGACGGTCGGGACGGCCTTGAGCTGCTGCAGGTGCACGGTCGGGTCGTCGTTGAGCAGCACACCGGGGTTGAGCAGACCGCTCGGGTCGCACAACCGCTTGAGCTCGCGCATCACGTCGTACAACTCGTCGCCGTACTGCCGGCGGACGAAGGGGGCCATGGCCCGGCCGGTGCCGTGCTCCGCCTTGAGTGTTCCCCCCTCGGCAAGCACGAGGTCGACCATGTCGTCGGTGAACCGGGCGTAGCGGTCGATCTCTGCTGGTGTGTCGAAGGACTGCGTCAGCATGAAGTGCAGGTTGCCGTCGCGGGCGTGTCCGAAGATCACCGCGTCCGGATAGCCGTGTCGGTCGAACAGGCGGATCAGGCCGTCGCAGGTGCCGGTCAGGCGCGGCATCGGCACCGCGATGTCTTCCAGCAGGGCCGTGGTGCCGGGTGTGCGGGCGCCGGCGACCGCGGTGTAGAGGCCCTTGCGCAGGTGCCAGAGCCGGGCCCGTTCGCGTGGGTCGTGGGTCAGCTCGGTGCCGGTGACGGCGGGCAGCCGGTCGAGCACTCCTCGGGCGTCGGCCAGCGTCGCGGCCAGCCGTTCCGCGCTGTCCTCGGTGAACTCCACCAGCAGTGCGGCGTGCCCGGTGATCGTCAGTCCGCGCAGGGCCTGGCTCGCATCCGGGTCGCGCTGGCTGACCCGCAGGGCGGCCGCGTCGAGCAGCTCAGCGGTACGGGCGCCGGCGGCGAGCAGGGCGGGCAGCGCGTCGGTGGCGTCGGTGAGGCCGGGCAGGATCAGCAGGCCGGTGGCGGCGTGGTCCTGGATCTCGACGGTACGGAAGACGGCCTCGGCCACGAAGCCGAGCGTGCCCTCGCTGCCGATCATCAGGTGGGCCAGCATGTCGACCGGGCTGCTGTGGTCGAGCAGGGAGTTCAGCCCGTACCCCATGGTGTTCTTCATCGCGAACAGCCGCTCGATCGTGGCGCGCGACCCCGGTGTCGAGCGCACCCGGTCGCGCAGTCGCAGCAGCCCGGCGTGCAGCTCGGGCTCGTCGGCCCGCAGCCGGTCGTCGGCGTCGCGGGCGCCGGAGTCGACGACGGTGCCGGACGGCAGGACGAAGCGCAGCGACTCCATGGTGCGGTACGCGTTGTCGGTGGTGCCGCAGGTCATCCCGCTGGAGTTGTTGGCCACCATGCCGCCCACCGTGCAGGCGGCCTCGCTGGCCGGGTCCGGGCCGAGCCGGCGTCGGTAGCGGGCCAGCCGAGCGTTGGCCTGCCGGATCGTCAGACCCGGCTGGAGCCGGATGCGGCGACCGTCGTCGAGCACCTCGGCGTGCCGCCAGTCGGTGCGGACGTCGACAAGCATCCCCGTGCCGCCGGCCTGCCCGGCGAGGCTGGTGCCCCCGCCGCGCAGGATCAGCGGCACACCGGCCTCCCGGGCCCCGGCCATCAGCGCCCCCACCTCGGCCGCTGAGGCGGCGCGAACCACGGCCTGCGGCTCGAACAGGTACGGCGAGGCGTCGTGCGCCGCCGCCAGCCTCCGGGGCAGCTCGGTGCTGGCCCGGGTCGGATCCGTGAGGCGCGAGCGCAGCAGCTCGGCAACCTCGCGGGCGTGGACGTCGGCCGCGGTCGGCGCGGGTACTCCTACGACGGGACTCATCGGCGGGTCCTCCCCGGGAAACGTGGTCAGCTGGCTACCGGTGGCACGGCGGCATGGCCGGCGATCAGCAGTCGGTGCGGAGCGGTGCCGGCCGGGTCCGGCAGCCGCAGCGGCTGCCGGCCGGGGGTGATGCTGCCGAGCACGGAGGCGTGCCGCGCGCCGGTGCCCGAGGGCAGGGCGCCCGGCAGCCCGTGCACGGTCAGGTAGCCCAGCAGCGCGAAGGCCAGCGCCTCCTTGGCGTCCGATGCGACGCCCAGGTCGTCGCTGGACGACAGGTGGACGCCCGGCAGCTCGTCGGCGATCATGCGCATCAGCGTCGGGTTGTGTGCGCCGCCACCGGAGACGACGAGCCGGGTGACGCCGTGGTCGCGGCAGGCGCCCGCGACCGTGACCGCCGTCAGTCGGGTGAGCGTGGCCAGCACGTCCTGCGGGTCCGGCGTGGGCGCGTCGGCGAGGGCGGCGAGCAGGTAGGGCAGATGGAACAGCTCTTTCCCGGTGCTCTTCGGGCCGGGCAGCCGGTAGTACGGCTCGTCGAGCAGCCGCCGCAGCAGGGCCTGGTCCACCTGCCCGGCAGCCGCGCCGCGCCCGTCCCGGTCGTACTCCTCGGTGCCCCCGCTGAAGTGGCGCGCGGCGGCGTCGAGGAGGGCGTTGGCCGGTCCGGTGTCGAACGCGAGCGGGTCCGCGTCCGGCGCCACGACGGTGATGTTGGCGATGCCGCCCAGGTTCAGCGCGGCCGGGACACCGGGCAGGCCACCCAGCAGCAGTGCGTCGAAGAGAGCGACCAGGGGCGCGCCCTGACCGCCGGCGGCGACGTCGCGGTTGCGCAGGTCGGACACGACCGGAAGGCCGGTGGCCTCCGCGATCCAGGCCGGCTGACCCAGCTGGAGCGTGCCCCGAACCGTGCCGGCCTCGACCCAGTGGTGCATGGTCTGCCCGTGCGAGACGACCAGCTCGGCATCGCCGTCGCACAGCTCCGCGAGGGCCCGCACGCCGGCCTCCGCGAAGGCCTGGCCGATGCCGGTGTCCAGCACGCAGATCGCCTCGGTGGTGGTCGGGGCGGGCGGCAGGGCGGCGGCGATCCTGCCACGCAACTGCTCGGGGTACGGGTGGCTGAGGCGGCCCAGGGGTCGCATCCGCACGGTGTCGCCGCTCAGGTCGAACTCGGCCGCGGCGGCTTCGATGCCGTCGTAGGAGGTGCCGGACATCAGGCCGATCACGCGCATCAGGTCCTCCTTCACGCCCGTCCGGCGGGTGCCGCCGCCGGATCATCGGCCTCGTCGGTGTGCCGGTGGTCGTACGGCGTCGCCGGGGCCGGGTGGAACCGGCTCGACACCGTGCCGACGAGCAGGGTGATCAGGACGCCGATCGGCACCAGCCACTGCGCGGCGATGGCGGTGGCGGTGGTGGTCCCGGCCGTCGTCACATCGATCTTGACGTAGCGGACGATGTATGTCATCACCGCCACGGTGACGAGGAAGGCGATCACCGCGTCGACCTGGTTGGCCCGCTTGACGAGACGGCCGAGCAGGAAGGCCCCGAGCAGTGCCCCGTAGGTGTAGCCCGCGATGGTCAGGCCGGTCAGGTAGACGTTTCCGGTGCTTGAGCTGAACGCGCAGGCGAAGATCGCCATCAGCACCGCCCAGACCAGGGTCATCACCCGGGCGAGCCGGAGCATCACGTCATCCGACGGGACCTTCCGGAAGAAGCTGTGGATGAAGTCGGCGACTGTGGAGTTCGACATCGAGTTCAGCGCGGACGACAGCGAACCCATCGCGGCGCCGAGGATGCCGGCCACCAGCAGACCCGAGATGCCCACCGGCAGGGCGTGCAGGATGAAGCTCGGGTAGAGGTTGTCGCTACTTGCCAGGCCGAGTTCCTTGAAGGTCTGACCCTTGTTGTACGACCACAGCAGCGCGCCGACCAGCGAGAACGCCGCGAACTGGATCACTACGAAGATGCCCGAGGAGATCATCGCCTTCTGCCCCTCGCGCAGCGTGCGGGTGGACAGGATGCGCTGGACGATCAGCTGGTCCGACCCGTGGCTGGCCATCGCGAAGATCGCGCCGCCGATGATGGCGGTCGGCAGGGCGAACGGGCTGGTCAGCACGTGCGCGAGCGTGAAGTTGGTGTCGAAGAGCTGGAACTTGCCGGCGTCCAGCGCCTGCGAGTAGCCGTCGAAGCCGACGGCGTGGCTGAGCACCGCGATGGCCAGGATCGCCCCGCCCAGGTAGAGCCCCATCTGGATGGCATCGGTCCAGATGACCGCCTTGATGCCACCGAGGTAGGTGTAGACCACCGTGATGAGCGTCAGGACGATGATGATCGCCTGGTAGCCGACCTGAAGGCCGAACTCGTCGAGGAGCAGCTTGATGGGGATGGCCGAGGCGAACAGCCGTACGCCCTCGGCGAGCAGACGGGTGAAGACGAACGTGATCGACGCCAGGCCCTGGAGTTTCAGGCCGAACCGCTCCCCGAGGTACTGGTAGGCGCTGACGAAGCCACCGCGCTTGTAGAGCGGGATGAGAACCGCGGCCACGACGACGCGACCGATGACGTAGCCCAGGGCCAGCTCGACGTTGCCGAACCCCTGGCCGCTGTAGGCGCCACCGGGCACGCTGATCACGGTCAGGACGCTGGTTTCGGTGGCGACCACGGAGAACGAGACGGTCCACCACGGCAGTCGACCCTCGCCCACGAAGTAGTCCTTGGCGGATTTCTGCTTGCCAGAAAGTCGTAGTCCGACGAAGGCGATCACCACGAGGTACAGCACGATTACGACAAGGTCGAGTTGACGCACGGCTCACTCCCAACCAGCGGTTGTCAATAAGTGACGTTGGCCAAGGGTAACGCGAAACTTTTTGCCACTGCCGGTCCGGGCTGGCTACGCTGTGGTCCCAGCCTGCTGATATGGGGGAGACGGTGGCCCAGCAGAACGTGCCCGGCCGTCGGGAGCCGGCACCGGATGCGGCCCGAAGCGACATCCCGGGCACACACCATCACACCGTGCCGCCGAGGCTGGCACGGTCGAAACGGCGCGTTGCCGACGTGGTCCTGCCGGACCGCCGGGGCCCGTCCCCAACTGCCCTCAGCCTGGCCGCCGCGAGCACGCGCTCGACGTCGACCGCACCGGCGAGCCACCGCTCGCCGCCCGGCGACTGAACACCAGCGAGAGGAACGAACAACCCGTGGACCTCAGCACCCTCGGCACCGAAACCCGCAACGAGAAGACCAGTGATCTCGACCAGATGTCCCCCACGGAGTTGCTCCTCGCGATGAACGACGAGGACCACTCGGTCGCGCAAGCCGTCCGGCGGGCCGTGCCGGACATCGCGGCGGCCGTCGACGTCGTCGTGGCGTCGCTGCGCCAGGGCGGGCGGCTGATCTATCTCGGTGCCGGCACCAGCGGCCGGATCGGCATGCTCGACGCGGTCGAGTGCCCACCCACCTTCGGTACGTCACCCGACCGGGTCGTCGGTCTGCTCGCCGGCGGAGCGGGAGCCTTCGGCGTCGCCGTCGAGGGCGCGGAGGACGACCCGGCCGGCGCCGTCGCCGACCTCGACGCGATCGGCCTGACCGCCCGCGACACGGTGGTCGGGCTCGCCGCCAGCGGCCGTACCCCGTATGTGGTCGGCGGGTTGGCTCACGCCCGCGCGCTCGGAGCGGCGACCGTCTCCGTCGCCTGCAACTCCGAAGCGGTGATCAGCCGGTACGCCGACGTCGCCGTCGAGGTGCCCACCGGCCCCGAGGTGCTCACCGGCTCCACCCGGCTCAAGGCCGGCACCGCTGAGAAGCTCGTCTGCAACATGATCTCGACCGCAACAATGGCCCGGCTCGGCAAGGTCTACCGCAACCTGATGGTGGATATGAACGCCACCAACGAGAAGCTCGTCGATCGGGCGCGTCGGATCGTCGCCGAAGCCGCCGACACCGATCTCGACACCGCCACGCGGGCGCTCGCGGCGGCGCGTGGGCACGCCAAGACGGCCATCGTGCTGCTGCTGGCGAACTGCAGCGCCGAGGAGGCCGCGGCACGGCTGCGCGACGCGGGCGACGACGTCCGGGCGGCCGTCGCGGCCTGACGCAGGAAGGTCGCTGTGCGTACCGCGGCCTGACCCCCGAGAGGCCGTCGTGCGCACCGGGGCTTCGGCGGTGGGGACGGTCCGCGTGCGGTCCGGAGTCAGGTCGACGAAGCGCCCCGTCAGCGTGGACGGGGCGGTTCAGACCCGAGCTTCGGCGGCTTTCGGAGCGGTGTCGAGCGGCAGGTCGCGCAGCCGGCGGATCGGGGTCGACAGGTAGATGATCGGCGAGAGCACGGTGAGCGCGCCGAAGATCAGCAGGGTGGTGCGGGCGCCGAGCGGCCCGGCCAGGACGCCGGCGAGCAGGCCGCCGAGCGGGATGGCGCCCCAGGAGACGAACTTGACCGTGGCGATCACCCGCGACAGAAGCTCCGGCGGGCTGGCGAGCATCCGGTACGTGCGGGTGGTCACGCTGAGCACCACCGTGGAGCCGGCGAAGATGAGATTCCCGACGGCGAAGGCGACATAGGCGGCGTTGCCGGTGCCCAGCGGAATGATGAGCGCGCCGACCACGCCGACGAAGGCCGCGATGATCAGGCCACGTGCGGTGCCGAACCGGTCGGTGAAGCGGGTGGTCAGCGCGGCGCCGATGAGCGTGCCGAGACCGTCGGCGGCGATCAGCACCCCGACCAGGAGCGGCGATGCGTGCAGTTCGCGGAACAGATAGAACGGGAAGAGAGCCAGCATGGCGCCGTTGACGAAGTTCGTCGCGGTGGCATCCCACATGGCCGGCCCGATGATCGGGTGTCGCAGCACGTAGTGCCAGCCCTCGCGGATCATCGTGACCATCGGTGGCCGCTCGTCCGGTCGCTGCACCCGCCGGGCGGGCAGGGTGCGCAGCAGCACGGCGGAGACCAGGTAACTGACGGCGTCCACGAGCAGCGTCGGCACCGCACCCAGCAACTGCACCGCGAGCCCGCCCAGGGACGGCCCGCCCAACTGGGCGGCGGCATGCGTGCCGGAGGTGAGGCTGTTGCGCGCCTGCAACTGGGCGGCCGGCACGATCTCCGGTAGGAAGGTCTGGTTCGCCACGTCGAACAGCACGTTGGCGAAGCTCACGACCAGGGCGACCACGACCAGTTGGGCCACCGTCAGGGTGTCGTACCACCACGCCAGGGGGACGGACGCGATGGCGAGGGCCCGGATCAGATCCAGGGCGACCTGCATGCCGCGCAGCGGCATGCGCTGCACGATCACCCCCGCCGGCAGACTGATCAAGAGGTACGCGAGATAGCCGGCCGCCGTGATCAGACCCATTTCGAAGGCCGATGCGTGCAGCACGACCAGCGCGGTCAGTGGCAGGGCCAGCCCGCCGACCGCCGAGCCGAGGTGGCTGGTCGTGCCGGCAATCCACCAACGCCAGAACGCAGTAAGTTCCATAGTGGAACTGACTATAGTGGTGGAGGGGCTGACGGTCGACCCTGCCTGATCGCTCGTGGCGGCACCGGTTGCCAGCGGATCTCCGCGACGCTACGTTGAGGTGCTATCGACGAACGTCTACGTAACAGGTACGGGGGCCCGCATGTCCACGTCTGTCACTCGCCGCACCGTTCTGGCCGGTGGGGCCGGTGCCGCCATCGGCCTGGCCCTGCCCGGCCTCGCCGCCCAAGCCGGTGGTCACCACCCCACCAGCGTGAGCTTCACCCTCGACGCGAGAACGCTCGACGGCGGTGAGCAGGTCACCTCGGTCACCCTCGACACCGGCCGGCTCGGGCCGATCGACCCGGCCGGGCTGACCCCCGGCACGTTCACCGTGCACGCCAAGGCCACCAGCCCGATCCCGATCGCCCCCGGCGATCAGATCTTCAGCGAGTACGACATGGACCGCACGGTGACCGCGGCCCGACTCGACCGGCACGGCAACATCGTGCTGGAGCTGAGCCACGCCGAAGGTCAACCCGGCGGTGGCACCCTCGGCTACATCCTGAGCAGGGGCCGCAACGTCCAGCTGGACCTCGTCTACACCATCACGCAGAACACCCCGCTCGTCCGGCGTCACGGCTCGCCGGTCACCATCACGCGCTTCGTGCAGGGACGGCTGTCGAACCCCGAGGTGGACGCCTTCAGCTACCACGTCTCGGGCTCCGGCCTGAAGTACCGGCTGTACTCGCCCGACCACTCGCCCCGGCACGGCCGGCGCCCGCTGATCGTCTGGCTGCACGGCGGCGGCGAGGGTGCCTCGCTGCCCGACGACTACTACGACAACGAGACCACGCTGCGCGCCAATCGGGGAGCGCTCGGCTTCGCCACCCCGCAGGCTCAACGGATCTTCTCCGGCGCGTACGTCGTCGCTCCGCAGAGCACCTCCTACTGGATGGAGGACGGCCCCCGGTTCGCCCCGCTGATCCGCGAGATCGTTCAGGACCTCGTACGCCGCAAGCGTGTCGACCCCGACCGGATCTACGTAGTCGGTTGCAGCAACGGCGGCTACATGTCCCTGGAGATGACCGTGGCCTATCCCGACCTGTTCGCCGCGTCGGTGCCGATCTGTGGTGTCGTCGAGCCGCTCGGCGGGGAGGGCCCGCTGCTGATCACCGACGCGGAGCTGGCAAAGATCCAGACCCCGACCTGGCTGGTCACCTCCCGCGACGACGACACCGTGCCACCCGAGACCAACACGATCCACGCCCACGACCTCATCCCGGGATCACTGATCAGCCTGTACGACCACGTCGTCTGGAACGGCTACCAGTTCCCTGGTCACTGGTCCTGGATCTACGTGGCCCGCAACGACCCGAGCCTCAACGGCATCCACATCTGGCAGTGGATGGCCCGCCGTCGTCGGTGACCTGCCGTCCGGTCCAACGCCCCGGCCTCCGGGCAAGCTGGACGACAACCGCGGGCACCGCACCCTGCGGGCGGCTATTCAAGGTGGAAGGTTGCCGAGCCGCGGTCGGCGCTCGAACTGACCGCCTCCACATAGAGCAGTCCGCTGCGGTGGCGCACATGTCGGCCCGGGAAGTTGTGGGACTCCAGGGAGATCCCGGCGCTGTCGGCAAGGCCGGATTGGCGACGGAAGCTCGCATCGCCGCCGAAGAGGGCGGAGCCGTCGTTCTTCTCGACGTACAGGGCATAGCCCCGGTGGCGCAGGTAGTACCCGGGGAAGTTTGTCGACTCCAGCGACACCGATCCGCCGCTGGCGAGGCCGGTGACGATGCGGAACTGGGAGTCGGCCAGGTTTGTCACGTTCGGCTCGATCCGCGCCCGGTAGTCGTAGTGCCGGACGTAGCTGTTGGCCTGGTCGTGTGACCGCAGCCGCACCGGTGTGGCCCCGTCGGGCACCGGGATGCCGAAATTCGGGGTGCCGTCGGCGTTCCAGTACACCTTCTGGAGCCTGGTCCGCCGGTTCGGATCGTTGAGGGGATCGCCGGTGATGTCGCGGTGGTTGCGGTCGTGATAGACCAGGATGTCGCTCTGCCCATCCTCGGAGACCGTGAACGAGTTGTGGCCGGGGCCGTACTGGCTGGTGGCCGCGTTGCTGACGAACACCGGGGTGGGGCTCTTGCTCCAGGAGGCGGCGTCGAGCAGGTTCGCGGTGGTGGAGGCGCTCAGCATCCCGAGGCAGTAGTTGGCGTCGGTGGCGCTGGCCGAGTAGGTCAGGAAGATGCGACCGTTGCGCTGGACCACCGCCGGTCCCTCGGCAACCCGGTAGCCGCGGGTCTCCCAGTCGTACGTCGGCACGACGAGCCGGGTCACGGTGCCCGTGATCTGCCAAGGGTTGGCACCCATCCGGGCGAGGTAGACGTTGGAGTTGTTGGAGATGCCTGGCTCCTGCTGCGCCCAGGTCAGATAGCGCACCCCGTTCGCGACGAAGGTCGAAGCGTCCAGGCTGAAGGTGTCCCAGGGGGTCGTGATCCGTCCGCGTTCGGTCCACGAACCGGTCAGCGGATTCGCGCTGGCGTTCTCCAGTGCGTACATCCGGATCCGCCAGACGTCGTCGGTCCGGCCCGCGGCGAAGTAGATGTACCAACGGTTGTTGATGAAGTGGATTTCCGGTGCCCAGATGTGGGCGCCCATCTCTCCGCTGGTGTGCCGGTACCAGATCGTCGACTCCGCCGCCGTCGCCAGCCCCTGCAGGGTGGTCGCACGTCGCAGCACGATCCGGTCGTACTGCGGCACCGTGGCGGTCAGGTAGTAGTAGCCGTCGGTGTGCCGGAAGATGTGCGGGTCGGCCCGCTGGTTCACCAGCGGATTCGTGTAGTTGACGGCCGATGCGGCCTGCGCCGGCCCCGCCGCTGGCAGACCGGCCGACACGGCGAGCACCACCAACACCGCGGCCACAACCGGCCGTAGGCGTCGGCGTGCCCGGCGGGCGGCTGGGTCGGTTCCGGGGAGTGGCAGCGGCATCTGTCCTCCGTGAGGTTCGTGACCGACAGTTGGTCAGTACGGCAGTGCCAGCGGTGCGCCGTGGCCGATCCGGTCGATTGCCGAGCAGTAGCCGTGAACCGGGCCGGATCGCGCCTGGTGGCCACGCCACCGTGGACGGCCGACCCGCGGCACCCCGCCGGGGGAGGAGCGCGAGCGGGCCGGGAAACGTGACGGTGGCGTTGCGCCCGTGTTGCGGTCATAGTGTTGGCGTTAACATCGACGCCTGTCAAGGAAATCCGGTCCTGACCTGCAAGGTCGAGTGTGTCAATCGGTCCGGGTGCGGAGGCTCCGCGCCAGGGTCGGGATCATGACCGTCGCGGCGACGAGGTGTAGCCCGATCAGGGCCGTGACGGTGGCGGTGTCCGCCCCGGAGAGGAGAGGCGGGACCAACGAGACCACGGTCAGCGACACTGCCGTCCACACGAATCGCTGGGCGGGGCGAGCGCTCCACCGCAGCAGAGCGCCGGCGATGACGATGCCCACGACCGAGAAGAAGCCGGTCACCACGGCGAACCCGGGCAACGGGATCGTCTCGCCACCATCGGGGATCTCGAAGTCGACGCCAACGGCCTGGGCGAGCGCAGCGGCGAGGGTGGTGGCCACCATCGCCGCGAGCGTGGCAATGAGGCCGGTGGCGGCGAGCCCGCGGAATCGGTGGGTGCGCCTGGTCCGCCCCGATGCCGGGCCTGCGACGACCCCGGTGTCAACCATGCTGTTCATGTCGCGTGCCACCGGGACTACTCCGTGCCGTTCGCCGGCAGGCGCTCGGGCAGCCCGAGCCGCGGGAACTGGTCGTCGTGGAAAATGATGATCTCGGTGATCACCCCGCCGGTGATGCGCAGGACGTCGATCGTCAGCGGCAGGTACACGTTCTCCTGCTTCCGCCAGAGGTAGAAGGCGACGGCGGGCTGCCGGTTCACGGAGGTGGCGACGGCGCGCAGGTGCCCCAGGTCTGCGAAGCCGTCCTGGATCCAGTCGTTCACCACCGCGTCGCGGCCGATCTGCAGGCCCGGCGTGGGCGGCATCGAGCAGCGGACGTCGTCCCGCAGCATGGCGGCAATCCCGTCGATGTCCTTGGCCACGCTCGCGTCGGTGAAGCGGCGCACCAGCTCGCGCGTCCCGGCGTCCTCCTCGCCGCCGGTCCAGTCCTGCCGCTCGGCGGGCAGGTGCTCCCGCATCCCGGCGCGGGCGCGCTGCAGTGCGCTGTTCACCGAGTTGACGGAGTCCCCGAGGATCTCCGCGACGTCCTTCGCCGGCCAGCCGAGCACGTCCCGCAGGATCAGCACGGCTCGCGGGCGCGGCGCGAGGTGCTGGACCGCGACCAGGTACGCCAGCTCGATCGTCTCCCGCGCGACGGCGACGGCCTCCGGCTCGTCCGCGTCGCCCGCGGGCAGCTCGTCGAGCAGCCGGTCCGGATAGGGCTGCAACCACAGCACCTCGCCACCGGTCGCCGGCCCCGGGCGGCGCCTGGCGAGCAGGTCCAGGCAGGCGTTGGTGGCGATCCGGTACAGCCAGGCCCGGAACGTCGACCGCCCCTCGAACGTCTCCCGCCGCCGCCAGGCCCGCAGGAACGTCTCCTGCACGGTGTCCTCGGCGTCCTCGAACGACCCGAGCATCCGGTAGCAGTGCACGTGCAGCTCCCGTCGGTGCGGCTCGGCGAGCCCCGCGAACGCCGGCTCGTCGACCTCGCCCAAACCGTTTCCGCCCTGGCTGCTCACGCCCAGCTCCTCCAGCCGTGTGTCCGCGCTCATCGGTGTCATCCTTCCGTCTCGTCGTGTCCCGTCCTAGGTATGACGGGCGCGGGCGCGAGAACTCATCACCAGGGGCGGTCGACGGCGTGGGCGGCCTTCAGTGGCGGCGGTTCGTGGTTGCGGCGGACAGCAGCGTGGGCCAGTCCTGGGCGGTGGCCCAGTCGGCGAAGCTGTGCCAGCCGACCTCCGGGTAGTCGCGGTGCAGTGCGACGACGTCCACGTCCAGGCCGACGGTGGTGAAGTATTCGAACATGGCCGCCAGGTCGGCGGACCGCTGTCGGACCTGGGCCAGGGGCACCTGCTGGTGGGTGATCGCGATGCCGACGGCGCCGGCGAGGATTTCGGCCATCTGGGCGGGGGTGCGCTCGTCGGAGGCGATGTCGATGCGACGGCCGGCGAACTCGCCGGAGCGCTGTAGGACGAGCGCGGCGAACGCGCCGATGTCGGCCGCCGGGATGAGGGTGAGCGGCCGGTCGGCCGGCATTGGCCAGGCGAAGGTGCCCGTGCGCAGGCCGTCGAGGGTCCAGCCGGTGGCGTAGTTGTCCATGAAGGCGGCCGGCGCGATGACCGTCCAGGGCACGCCGGAGGCGCCCAGGTGCTGTTCGACCAGGCGCTTGCTCTCGTAGTGCGGGACGGCGGTGCCGCGGTCGGCGTGCGCGACGGTGGTCAGCACGATGTGGCCGAGGCCAGCGGCTGCTGCGGCGTCGACAAGAGCCTTGCCCTGTCGGACCTCGGTGGTGAGGTCGGTGCCGAACGGCGTGGTGACCGCGAACAGCGAGTCGGATCCGGCGAGCGCGGTGTCGAGGGAGGCGCGATCGTCGAAGTCGGCCTGGCGCACCTCGGCGCCGAGGTCGCGCAGGGCTTCGGCGGCCGGCGACGCGGGCTGGCGGGTGAGTGCGCGTACCCGGTGGCCGGCCTTCAGCAGGGCGCGGGCGGTGGCCCCGCCCTGCGCGCCGGTGGCTCCGGTGACGGCAACGGTGAGCATGAGTTCTCCAGGAGGTAGGATTGCTGCGTGACGCATTAACTGCGTCACGCAGCAGATTAGGTGAAATCGCTGTGTCGCGCAACTAGTTGGGATGTGCTGCGGATGACTGCAACGCGCCGGACCCGGTTGTACGAGGAGTTGTCGATGGCGTCCCGCCGCTATCTCGCCTCGTACGTGCTCTTCAACCAGGCCATCGCCGACCACCTCGGGCTGCACCCGACCGACGTGCAGTTTCTGAGCCTGCTCTCGGCGGCGCCCGCGCCCCGCACGGTGCGAGAGATCGCCGACATGACCGGCCTCACCACGGGATCAGCCACCCGCCTGGTCGACCGCCTCGAACGTGGGGGCTACGTGAAACGCACGCCCGACCAGGAGGACCGGCGCCGGGTGCTGGTCACCCCGGTGCCAGAACGCCTCGACCGTGTCACCGCGGTCTGGGACGACCTGGGCCAAGCCTGGCAGGCGATCCTCGAGGACCACACCGAGGAGGAGCTTGAAGTGATCACCCGTCACATGCAGCGAGCCGATGACCTCAGCCACGCCCAGATGCGTCGCCTGCGATCCCGACCGAGGCCCGCCTGAAGCCGCGGCCCGTCAGGGTGCCCGCGACGGTGTCGCCCAGCGCGAGGACCCACGAACGCGTGCGTCGTTCTCGACCTACCGGGCGAGCGCGATCAGGGGGTGACCAGGCCGGTCCGGTACGCGACGACGACGGCCTGGACCCGGTCGCGCAGGCCCAGCTTGGCCAGAATTCGGGCGACGTGTGTCTTCACGGTCGCCTCGGACAGGTGCAGGCGACCGGCGAGCTCGACGTTGCTCAGGCCCTGGGCCAAAAGGCCCAGCACCTCCAGCTCACGCGGGGTCAGGGCGTTCAGGTCCCGGTGGATCGCCGGCGGGTCGGTGTCGCGTTGGGCGAACCGTTGCACGAGCCGCCGCGTGATCGTCGGTGCCAGCAGCGCGTCGCCGGAGCGGACCAGCCGGACGGCGGCCACCAACTGCTCCGGGGTGACGTCCTTGAGCAGGAAGCCGCTGGCCCCGGCGGTCAGCGCCGCGTACACGTACTGGTCGAGGTCGAAGGTCGTGAGCATGATGATGCGGGGTGCCTCACCGACGCCGGTGAGGATCTGGCGGGCGGCCGCGAGGCCGTCCATGTCGGGCATCCGGATGTCCATCAGCACCACATCGGGCCGGTGTCGATGGACCGCGTCGACGGCCTCGACCCCGGTCGTCGCCTCGGCGACCACGTCGATCCCGTCGGCGGTCAGGATCATCCGGAACCCGGCCCGGACCAACGCCTGGTCGTCGGCGACCACCACCCGCAGCGCTGCGGTCATCCCGTGCCCCCCATAGGTGTGCCCGCCCGGCCGTCGTCCGCGCTGCCCGCGCTCATGACTTTTCCACCGGGATCAGGGCCTCGACACGGTACCCACCGGTGAGCCGTGGGCCCGCCTGCAGGGTGCCACCGTAGACCGAGAGCCGCTCTCGCAGACCGATCAGCCCGCGCCCGGTGCCGCTGCCGGCGGTCACGCCGGCTCGGCCGCCGGTGTCGGTCACCTCCACCCGCAGGTGGTCCTCGGCGTACTCGACGAGCACACGTACAGACGCGCCGGTCGCGTGTTTGACGGTGTTCGTCAGCGCCTCCTGCACCAGTCGATACACGGTCAGCTCGATGCCGGACGGCAGCGGCCCACGCTGCCCGCGCACGACGAGTTCGACCTCGACCCCCGAGTCGCGCATCCGCTGCACCAGCGCGTCCAACCCGTCGAGCCCTGGCTGCGGCGCCAGATCGGTCTCACCCTCCGCCCCGATCACGTCACCGTCCATCGTGAGCAGCCCCATCACGTGCCGCAGTTCGGTCATCGCCGCCCGGCCGCCGGCTTCGACCGCGAGCAGCGCCGCCCGCGCGTCCTCGGGCCTGGACCCCATGACCTTGCGGGCCGCGCCGGCCTGGATCACCATCACGCTCACGTTGTGCGTCACCACGTCGTGCAGCTCCCGGGCGATCCGGGCCCGTTCGAACTCCGTCGCCCGGCGCAGCGCCTCGATCTGCTCGTGCTCCATCGCCGACATGCGCTCCCGGCCCTCGTCCGCGTGCTGCTTCCACCGGCGTAGCCCCTCGGCCGCCACCGCGATCGGAAGCAGGATCAGGAACGGCACGGCGCTGTCGGACACCGAGCTGGCGTCCGACTGCAGCCCGGCGTGCAGAATCGCGGCCGCAGGCAGGCTGGCCAACGCCAGAATCTTGTACGGGCTGAAGACAGCGGCGCTGTAGCCGGCGACGACGCAGGCGAAGAAGGACAGCCGCAGCGCGGCCGGGTTGTCGTCGACGAGCACGGCAGTGGCCAGCACGACCCAGAGCACCCCCAACGGGTACCGGCGGCGGAACAGCAGCGGCAGCACGACCAGGATGAGCAGGGCCGCCGTCCAGTCGGTCCCGTCATCCTCGACCGGCAGGAAGGGTGGCCACACCGGGTCGGGTGGCCGCGGCGGCATCGGGTAGCCCGGCAGGGGCTCGCCCCGGCTGAACGCGATCCGGTCCGGCGCCGGCTGGTCGTCGACGCCCGCCTGGATCGCGACGAGACCGAGCCCGAGCGCCACGAGCGCGTCGAACAGCTGCCCCCGGCGCGACAACGGCGGCAGCTGGCCGACCGGACGAGCCAGGGACCGGATGCCGGCCCACAGCCGGATGAACACCGCACGCCCCGTCATCGGCTCATTCTCGTCGCCGGGCCGGACCGGTGCATCGGCCGCAGGAGCGGCGGCCCTACACCGCACGCCTACCTCGCAGGGATGACGCCGCAACCGCTCATCCCGATGAGGTACGGAAGATGCCTCCCGCTGCCGATGTGTCCGGCCCGTACCCGCTCCTAGCGTCAGCCTGGCCAGCTAACGACCACCTGAGGAGACGGGGACATGACCACACCGCTGATCGAACTGCGTGAGGTGACACGCCGGTACGACGAAGGGCCGCCGGCGTTGCGTGAGGTGTCGTTGAGCGTCGCGGCCGGCGAGGCGGTGGCGATTCTCGGTCCGTCCGGCAGCGGCAAGTCGACGATGCTCAACCTGGTGGCCGGGCTGGACCGGCCGAGCACCGGCACGGTCACCGTCGACGGGGTCCGGGTCGACCAGCTCGGCGAGGCGGCCTCGGCCCGCTACCGGCGGGCCCGGATCGGTCTGGTGTTCCAGTTCTTCAACCTGCTGGACGACCTGACCGTCGCCGACAACGTCATGCTGCCGGCGCAGTTGGCCGGGATGGGCCGCGGCACCGCCCAGCGCCGGGCCACCGAACTGCTCGGCCGGCTCGGCGTCGGCCGGCACGCCGGTGCGTACCCGGGGAGGCTTTCCGGCGGTGAACGGCAGCGGGTCGCCGTCGCCCGCGCGCTGATGAACCGGCCGGCGCTGCTGCTGGCCGACGAGCCGACCGGTGCGCTGGACACCGCCTCCGGCGAGGAGGTCATGCGGCTGCTGACCGAGCTGCACGCCGACGGCCAGACCATCGTCGTGGTCACCCACGACCTGACGCTCGCCGAGGCGTGCGCGACCCGGACCGTCCAGCTCCTCGACGGGCAGGTCGCCGCCGACTCCGCGATGGAGCAGGTCCGATGAGCGCACTGGCTCGGGTGGTCCGGGCCGGGGTCGGTCGGCGACGCGTACAGACGATCGTGGTCGGCCTGGTCGTGATGATCGCGGTGACCTCGGCCGTCCTCGGCGGTTCGCTGATGGTGGCCTCCCAGGGGCCCTTCGACCGGGCCTTCAGCCAGCAGCAGGGCGCGCACCTCACCGCCCAGTTCAACGCCGCCGCGGTCACCGAGGCGCAGCTGACCGCGACAGCGAGCGCCGCAGGGGTTGCCGCGTCGGCGGGACCATTCCCGAACGCGCAGTTGAACCTGATCAGCGCGACGGGCGATCCGATACCGCCGGTGAACGTCGTCGGGCGTGCCGACGCGGGCGGCGCGGTCGACCGGGTCAGCCTCGTCGAAGGCCGGTGGGCGACCGCCCCTGGGGAGATCGTGCTGGCCACCGGGGGTCGCATGCAGTTGCCACCGCAGATGGTCGGCCGGCAGTGGACGGTGTCCGACGCGCCGGGCAGCCGAGCGGTGACCGTCGTCGGGGTCGCCCGCTCGGCCAGCCGGACCGCCGACGCCTGGACCACCCCGGCACAGCTCGCCGCCTGGGCCGGACCCGATGGTCCCCGCACGTACCAGATGCTCTACCGCTTCACCACGGCCGGCACGGCCGAGCAGGTCCAGGCCGGCCGGACCGCGGTGGAGGCGACCGTCCCCGCCGCCGCGTTCGCCAGCGCGGTGTCGTGGCTCGACGTCCGCCGGGATGCGACCGGTGAGACCCTCCTGCTGGTGCCGTTCCTGATCGCGTTCGGCATGCTGGGCGTGGTCATGGCGGTGCTGATCATCGGTAACGTGATCGCTGGTGCGGTCTCCACCGCCACCCGCCGGATCGGCATTCTCAAGGCGCTCGGTTTCACGCCGGCCCAGGTGGTCCGGGCGTACGTGGGTCAGGCACTCATCCCGGCCACGGTCGGTGCGGCGCTCGGTGTGGTCGCCGGCAACCTGCTGACCGTACCGATCCTCGCGCAGACCAACCAGCTCTACGGCACGAACGACAACGGGGTCGCGCTCTGGGTCGACGCGGTGGTGGTCGGCGGCGCGCTCACCATCGTGGCCGTCACCGCCCTGGCCGCCTCCGCCCGGGCCGGCCGGTTGCGCAGCGTCGACGCGCTCGCCGTCGGCCGTACCCCTCGACCCGGCCGCGGCCAGTGGGCGGCCCGTCTGACCAGCCGCCTGCCGATCTCCCGGCCGGTGACCCTCGGCCTGGCGCACCCCTTCGCCCGACCGGTCCGAGCGGTCAGTATCGTCGCCGCGATCGCGTTCGGTGCGGCCGCAGTCACCTTCGCGGTTGGGCTCGGCACGTCACTCAACCGGGTCCAGGAGGTCGAGGACATCGCCGACGTCCAGGTCGGGGCGCCGCACCGGATGGCGCCCGGTGAGCAGCCGCCGCCGGGGCCAGGGAAGCCGCAGCCGTTCGACGACCCGGCCGCGATCGAGAAGGTGATCGCGGCCCAGGCGGGTACCGGCGGGTACATGGGCGTGGCCCGCAGCGAGGTCACCGCTAGTGGGATCACCGGCGAGCTCGACGCGGTTGCCGTCACCGGGCCTGACTCGGCGCGCTACTACCGGATGGTGTCGGGCACCTGGCTGACCGGGCCGGGGCAGATCGTCGTCTCGACCCCGTTCCTGACCGCGGCCGGCAAACGGGTGGGTGACAGCATCGTGCTGACCGACAGCGGCGTCGACACCACCGTCACGATCGTCGGTGAGGCGTTCAACACCGACAACGACGGCATGCAGGTCGTCACCGACATCGCCACTCTGCGCGCGGCCGAGCCGGAGCTGGCGCCGTCGATGTACTACGTCTCCGTCGAGTCCGGCACCGACGTCGGGACGTACGCCGAAGCGTTGACGACCGCGCTGGAGCCGGTCGGCGCGGCGGCCGACCGCCTCAACCACCAACCCGACGGAATGATCATCATCGTCAACGCGCTGACCGGACTGCTCAGCCTCATGCTGATGGTCGTCGCCGGCCTCGGCGTGCTGAACACGGTCGTCCTGGAAACCCGGGAACGCGTCCACGACCTGGGCGTGCACAAGGCGCTCGGGATGACCCCCCGGCAAACCACGGCGATGGTCATCGCCTCGGTCGTGGTCACCGGCCTGCTCGGCGGTGCGGTCGGTGCGGCGGTCGGCGTCTGGCTGCAACGCACGGTCATCACGGAGATGGCGGGCAGCGTGGGCTTCCGCCTGCCCGACTCGGTCCTCGACGTGTACGGCTCGGTCGATCTGCTGTTCTTCGGCCTCGCCGGGCTGGTCATCGCCGTGGTCGGCGCGCTGCTGCCCGCCGGCTGGGCGGCGAAGACAAGGGTCGCGGTGGCCCTGCGCACCGAGTGACGAGAAAGAGCCGCCGCTCATGGGGGTCACCCGTGAGCGGCGGTGCCAGGGCCGCAGGTTTCACCCTCGCGGAAGGGGTATTCAGGCGCACCGGCGCGGCCGGAGGGTGAACAGCGCCACGGAGTAAGGGAGTTCGTGTCATGCCCGAACCGCAGCCCACCATCGTCCTCGTGCACGGAGCGTTCGCCGAGTCGGCGAGCTGGAACGGTGTGATCGACCGGCTGGGCGCAGCGTACGACGTGGTTGCCGCCGCCAACCCGCTGCGAAGCGTCGCGGCCGACGCCGCGTACGTGCGGGACGTGATACGCGGAATCGGCGGTCCGGTCATCCTCGTCGGCCACTCCTACGGCGGCATGGTGATCACGCAGGCCGCAGCCGACGAGTCAGCGGTGCGGGCCCTCGTGTACGTCAACGGCTTCTGCCCGGACACCGGTGAGTCGGGGCTGTCGCTGACCGGGAAATACCCCGGCAGCACGCTCGCCGACACGCTGGTGCAGTACCCGGTGTCGACCGGTGGTAACGAGGTGGCGATCGGCCAGGACGCGTATCACGAGCAGTTTGCCGCCGACGTGTCGACCGACGTCGCCGCGCTGATGGCTCGGACTCAGCGGCCCATCACCGAACAGGCCCTGGGCGAGGGGCTCTCCGGCGACCCGGCCTGGCGATTGCTGCCCAGTTGGTTCGTGTTCGGGGACGCCGACAGGAACATCCCGGTCGCCGCGCATCGGTTCATGGCCGAGCGGGCTGACCCGCGGGGCCAGCGCGAGGTCGTCGGCGGTTCGCACGCGATGGTGGTTTCCCGGCCGAGCGAGGTCGCCGAGACGATCATCGAGGCGGTCCGGGCGTGAGCGACTGACGTTTCGGCAAAAGCCCGATGGGCAGGGTGGGCGCTCCGCTCACCCTGCCTTTTTGGTACGGGCACGTCCGCCCCCTTCCTGAGCCACCCCTGCGGCAGCTCAGGGCCCTTGCTCGACCTCCCGTGGTGGTGACATCGATCGGTATGGTGAGTCAAGGATCAACATGGGGTGGTGCCGGTGAGTCTGATCCAGGCGGGTGTCACCGCTGCGACGACGATGCTGGCGGTCCTGATCGGTGGGTGGCTCACCGTCCGGGCTCAGGACCGGCTGTGGCGCCGCGACCAGGACCGGCAGTGGCGTGACATCAGGCTGAACGCGTACACCGAGTTCATCGGCGCGGCCCGAGAGTATGTGGCGTTCGTCCTCAACCCGGCTGCCCACATCACCGCGGTGCCGCGCCCGCGCGATCCGGGTGACCTCATGCCGTTCTTCGACGACGAGGGCAGCCGCTACCGGGAGCGGCTGGAGAGCACCAAGACCGCGCTCCGGCTGGTGGCCGGGCGACCCGAGGTGGTGAGCGGCTCGTCGGAGCTGGTGCGCCAGGCCAGGCTCCTGGCGGCCGTTCGAGCGGGCAACAGCGCCGACGCATTGCCGGCCGACCGGTTCGACGCCCTGTGGGCGGCCGAGCGCGACTTCATCGAAGTCGCCAGGGCCGAACTCGGCCTGCCCTCCGCGTTCACGCCATGACCAGACGCGAACTCCGACGCGGGAAGTCGCCCTGGACCGCGGATGGTGGGCCGACGACGCGAGGTCGCCGGCCCACCGTGCCTGCTGTCTACCGAACCCGCAGCTGCTGGTGGACCGCGGCGGCGGGGGCGTAAGTCGGGTCACCGGAGTAGGCGACGTGCACCGGGTACACCCCTGCCGACAGTCCGGTGGTCGGCAGTTTGACGACGGCTGCGCCACCGGTCAGCGCGACCACCTGCGTGGTGCCGCCGAAGGTCACGGTGACCTCACCGGTCACCTTCGGCGCCTTCTTGTGCTTGGTCTGTGCCCGCACGTCGACGTCCAGCGTGAACGTGCCACCGCGTACGACCGACGCGGGTGCGGCTTTCGCCTTCACCACGACTCTGGCCGTGCCCGGGTGCGAGTCGACGCCCGACCACAGGTAGTTCCTGGCGAAGATCGTGAACAGTTGGCCCGCCGTCATCCCGTCGTGCGCGCCGGGGACCTGGGCCGTCGCGGCGGCGAACCCCTGAGCCCTGAAGTTGTTCGCGATGGCGTTCTGGGCGTCGAGACTGCCCTCGAAGACACCATTGCCGAGGAACACGAAGAGGTCGTCGTCCCCGACCGCGTCCGAGATGTTGGCGTAGTCCTGCGCGGTGAGGGAGGGATTACCGGAGAAGTGTCCATAGAAGGCGAACGTGGTCGGGTAGTTCTTGATGACGACGCCACCCGTCATCCCGCCGTACGAGAAGCCGGCGTAGGCCCGCCCCGCGCGCTCGGTCGAGACGTTGTAGTTCGCCTCGATGAGGGGAAGGATCGTCTGGACCAGGTTGTTTGCGGCGTTGGTCTGGTTGTAGGAGGCGAAGCCGAGGCTGGTGCCCGTGAAGTGGTTGCCCATGGTGACAACCACCGTGGGCTCGATCTCACCCTTGGCCGTCATGTTGTCCAGGATGTTCGGGACGTTCGCAGGGACCATGAAGTCGGTCTCGTCACCGAAGATGCCGTGGGCGAGATAGGCAACCTTGTACGGCTCGGCGCGGTGCGGATCGTAGTTGGCTGGCAGGTAGACGCCGAGGTAGTGGCCACTGTCGCCCAGGATCGTGGTGTAGGGGACGTACTGGACGGTGCCCCGCTTCGAGGGGTCCGCCGTCGGCAGCTCGTACTCGGCACGCTCCTTCAGCACCGGGTCGTTCTGCTTCTTGGCGTACGGCACGTACACGGTGTCGAGGACGTCGTTGTTCCGCACCCGGAACGAGGACTCGCCCGGGGGCCGAGGGGCCGTCGAGGCGGGATCCCAGATGCGCTTGTTCACCCAGCCCTGAGTCGGGTCCCAGACCCGGTACCAGTAGCTGAGGCCCCCGGCGTGCAGCGGGACCGAGACCGACCAGTATCCCTTCGAGTCCTTGGTCATGTCCCGGAGGAACTCGGTACCTCCGGCGTGGTAGCGCCCCGGCTGCCACTCTTCCGGCTGATACCGCGTGGTGCCGGTGCCGAGGTCGAGCAGCGTCAGGTCCCCGGCAAGGCGGACCTGGGTGGCGTTGGGATTGTGGTAGACGAACTTCACTGTGTAACCGGTCGGTGAACCGCGGTCAGCCTTGACAGTCGCGCCTTCCACAACCGAGGGCCTGCCTGCGGCGGCAGCCGGCGTGGAGAAGATGGTGCCTGCACCGAGTGACATGATCGCGAGCAACGAGATCGCACGGCTGAGCCTGCGTCTTCCGATCGCTTTCCTCATCTGAGCAACCCCTCTGTAGTGGACCTCGCCCACGCTAAATCCATTTAGCAAGGCGAAGTGTGGCTGGGCACGCTCTCCGATGTCAAGAGCACCCAGAGCTGTCGGGATGCGGGGACACCCCTGGTGGCGCCATCGATGAGGTCGATCTCCGCAGTGCTCCCGGCCCTGGCTGTGGCAGCGTCGTCACCGGCGTGCAAGAACGCAGGGTGCGGTCGCGGTCGTGGGGGTCCGGCATCCGGGGAAGGGCACCCGGCGCGCTCCAGGCGGGCGAAGGATCGCAGCTGGCGGCGGAAGGAGGACAAGAAGAAGTGGCATGGAGATCCGACTCCCTGCCACTTCTAACATATAGCGCACCGGGGGGCTTGCGGCAAGACCCGGGTCTTGCCGCAGAATCGGCGGCCGGATACGGCACCGACCACAAAACGGGGGTACGACGTGGGTGGGTTTTCGGCCAGTGCGGCGCAACGGAGCATGGCTGCCGCGGAGGTGTCCCGATGACCGAGCAGTATGTGTTGGCTCTTCGAGAGGTTGACGAGACGCAGGTGGCGGTCGTCGGCGGCAAGGCCGCCAACCTGGGCGGGCTGTCGCGGATCGACGACATTCGCGTCCCGGCTGGCTTCTGCGTCACGACGGCCGCCTTCCGGCGGATCATGGCGGAAGCGCCCTCGATCGACGAGCGGCTCGATCAGTTGTCGCGGCTGGACCCGGATGACCGCGAGACGATCCGTACGCTCAGCGCGGAGATCCGCCGGAGCATCGAGGCGATCGCCATCCCTGACGATCTCGCTGCGGCGATCACCAGTGCGCTCGCCCAGCTCGGCGAGCAGGCCGCCTACGCCGTGCGTTCCAGCGCGACCGCAGAGGACACGCCGACGGCCTCCTTCGCGGGCCAGCAGGACACGTACCTGAACATCGTGGGCCCGGCGGCGATCCTCCAGCACGTCGGCCGGTGCTGGGCGTCGCTGTTCACCGAGCGCGCCGTGACCTACCGCCTGCGCAACGGCGTCGACCACCGGAAGACCCACATGGCCGTGGTCGTGCAGCAGATGGTCCTTTCGGAGGCGGCCGGCATCCTGTTCACGGCCGACCCCGTCACCGGCAACCGGAGGGTCGCCACCGTGGACGCCAGCTTCGGCCTCGGCGAGGCCCTCGTCTCCGGACGGGTGAACCCGGACGTCTTCAAGGTGCGTGACGGCGAGATCGTCGCCAGGACGCTCGCCGTCAAACAGCGTGCCGTTCACGCCCTGCCGGCCGGCGGGACGCAGGAGGTGACGATCGACCCGCGGCGGCAGGAGCAGCCGACGCTGACGGATGCGCAGGTCGTGCGGCTCGTGCAGCTCGGGCGGCGGATCGAAGCGCACTTCGGCAACCCACAGGACATCGAATGGTGCCTGGTCGACGACGACTTCCAGATCGTGCAGAGTCGGCCGATCACCACGCTGTTCCCCATCCCCGCTGCCAGCGACCAGGAGAACCACGTCTACCTCTCCGTTGGTCACCAGCAGATGATGACCGACCCGATGAAGCCACTCGGGCTCTCCATGTGGCGGCTGACGGCCATGGCGCCGATGCACGAAGCCGGCGGAAGGCTGTTCGTCGACGCCACCCGGCTCCTGGCCTCGCCCACGAGCCGCGCCGGTTTCCTGAAGATGGCGGAGAAGTCCGATCCGCTGACCAAGGACGCGCTGGAGACCATCCTCGACCGCCACGACTTCGTCCCGACACTCCCGGACAGCGGTCCCGGTAAGCCGCCGGTCGGCGGTGCGCCCACCCCGATCGAGACCGATCCGGCCATCGTCACCGCGTTGATCGAGCGCAGTCAGGCGTCCATCGCCGCCCTGCGGCGCGACATCCAGACGAAGACCGGCCCGGCGCTGTTCGACTTCCTGCTGGGAGCCTTCCAGGAACACAAGCGGGTCCTCGGTGAGCCCTTGAACATGCAGGCGATCATGGCGGGGATGGACGCCACCTCGTGGCTCAACGACCGGCTGGGGGAGTGGCTGGGCGAGAAGAACGCGGCCGACACCCTCACGCTCTCCGCCCCCGGCAACGTCACGTCCGAGATGGGACTGGCGCTGCTCGACGTCGCGGACGTGATCCGCCCGCATCCGGAGGTAGTGCGGTTCCTGGAGGGCGTCGAGGACGACGGCTTCCTGGACGAGTTGCCGAAGTTCGTGGGCGGGACCGAAGCGCGCGACGCCATCGAGGCCTACCTCGACCGGTACGGCATGCGCTGCGTCGGCGAGATCGACATCACGAGGCCGCGGTGGCGCGAACGCCCAGCCACGCTCGTGCCCGCGATCCTCGACAACGTCAGGACCTTCGAGCCGGGCGCCGCCCGACGGCGCTTCGAGCAAGGACGGCAGGAGGCGCAGAGGAAGACGCAGGAGGTGCTCGAACGCCTGCGGGCACTGCCGGACGGCGAGCAGAAGGCCGACGAGACCAAGCGGATGATCGACCGCGTCCGGACCTTCATCGGCTACCGGGAGTACCCGAAGTACGGCATCGTCAGCCGCTACTTCATCTACAAGCTGGCCCTGCTCGCGGAGGCCGAGCGCCTCGTGCAGGCCAAGGTGCTCCCCGCGACGGAGGACGTCTTCTACCTCACGTTCCAGGAGTTCCACGAGGTCGTGCGCTCGAAGCAGGTGGATGCCACCCTCATCCAGCAGCGCAAGGACGCGTTCCGGTCGTACCACGCGCTCACCCCGCCCCGGTTGCTGACCTCCGAGGGCGAGGCCATCACCGGGGCGTACCGACGCGATGGCGTGCCGACAGGTGCCCTGGTCGGCCTACCGGTCTCCGCCGGCACCGTCGAAGGGCGCGCCCGCGTCATCCTGGACATGGCCCAGGCCGATCTCGAACCGGGCGACATCCTCGTCACGGCCCACACGGACCCGAGTTGGACGCCCCTCTTCGTCGCCATCGCAGGCCTGGTGACGGAAGTTGGGGGACTGATGACACACGGCGCGGTGATCGCACGGGAGTACGGCCTGCCGGCTGTCGTCAGTGTCCTGGACGCCACCCGGCTGATCACCGATGGACAGCGCATCCGGGTGCACGGGAGCGACGGTTACGTCGAACTTCTACCGTGACTTACCACTCCCGTCGACGATGTCGGCGATCGCGTCGAACGGGTCGTGCTGGCCGATCTCCTTGGCCATGATCCCTGCCTGTGAACGGTAGCCGGGGTCGTGCAGCACCGCCCGCACCGCGGCGCGCAACTCGCTCGTCCCCGGTGTGCTGGTGCGCAGGTTGACGCCGGTGCCGCTCCACTCGACGCGGGCCGCGACCTCCGGCTTGTCCTCGCTGGCACCGGCGACCACGAGTGGCACTCCGAAGTGCAGGGCGGTCTGCACCCCGCCGTAACCGCCGTTGGTGACCAGCGCGTCGGCGTGCGGGAGTAGCCGGTCGAACGGTACGAAGCTGGCCAGCCGCACGTTGTCCGGCACCTCGGTCAGGGCCTGACGTACCAGGTCGGGGCCGTCCTCGCGGACGGTGGCGGCCACCACGAGGACGTCGAGGTCGGCGAGGGCGCGCACCGTGGGGATGACCAGTTCGTTCAGATCGGTGTTGGCGACGGTTCCCTGGGTCACGACCACCACCGGCCGACCGCCCGACAGCTCAGACCACCATGCCGGCTCGGTGAAACCGCTGCTGGACGTCGGAGGAAGCGTGCCGACGAACCGCAGGTGCTCGGGAAGATCGTTGCGGGGGTACTCGAAGCTGGGCACGGTCAGTTGCAGGTAATGGTCCGTACGGCGAAAAGGCGCGTCGAAGAGGTAGTCGGGCAATGTCACGCCCAACGACGTCAGCGTCGCCTCGCCGAACCTCTGCAGGTCGGCAAAGACCTGGCGTACCTCGGCGTTCATCGCTCGGTTGCGGGCGCGTGCCTCCTCGCCGGGCGTCGGCAGCATGCCGGCACCGAACGCGGGAACGTCCTCGCTCTGGATCAACAGCGGGACGGTGCCCAGCGTCACCAGCGTCGGGCGTTCCTCCCGCGCCGTGGAGAGGTGGAGCACCGGTATCGACCAGAACCC
This sequence comes from Micromonospora luteifusca, assembly GCF_016907275.1. Classification (NCBI taxonomy): domain Bacteria; kingdom Bacillati; phylum Actinomycetota; class Actinomycetes; order Micromonosporales; family Micromonosporaceae; genus Micromonospora; species Micromonospora luteifusca. Next base: position 620,559 of record NZ_JAFBBP010000001.1, on the reverse strand, counting down.
GAGCTCACCGAGCACCACGTCCGCGGGGAACGTCGCCAGCAGCGCGCGGAGACCGCGCACCTGCGCGGGCAGTTGGCCGAGGAAGAAAGTCTCGAAGTCGAACGACAACTGGGCCGGCCCTGGCGGCAGAGTGGCCCGCGCCGGGAAGAGGGTGTCCAGGCTCCGGTCGTCGAGGTCGGCTTCCGGCGGCAGCGCCTGGAATCGCGCTCCGATCGCCAGAGCCCGCTTCTCGAACCGGGATCCGGTGTACACGACCACCTCATGACCACGCCTGACCAGGTCCGCCGCGACCGTGAGGACCGGGCTCACGTGCCCCTGAAAGGGAGTCGCTCCCACTACCACCTTGGCCATGCACGTCTCCTCATTGTTGAACCTGAATGATCGTCTTGCCGGGTGTGCGGCGGCGGCGGGCGAACGCGGAGGGCGTTTCGGAGAGCGGTCGCACGGCGCCGACGATGGGGTTGAGCCGTCCGGTCCGAAGGCGCTGGGCAAGGTCGCTCAGCCGGGCACGATCAGGTTCGACGACGAAGAAGATGGCCCGCCCGTCCTTCGGTTGTGCGGTAGGCGGCACGGCGACGCTGACGAGGGTGCCGCCCGGGCGTACCAGTGCGGTCGACAGGTCGAGGATGTCGCCGCCGATGACGTCGAACACCACGTCCACCTGTCCGACGTGCCGCACATCCTCGGCGTCGAGGTCGACGAAGGTCTGTGCGCCGAGGGTGAGCGCGACCTCGCGGTCGTCGGCCCGGCCGGTGCCGATCACGTGGGCGCCCACTTCCCGGGCGAGTTGGACGGCGATCGAGCCCACACCGCCCGCCGCGCCGTGAATGAGGACGGTCTGTCCGGTCGTGAGGTGGGCGTGGTCGAACAGCCCCTGCCATGCGGTCAGTCCGGAAATGGGCAACGCGGCTGCCACGGTGTGATCGATGTCGGCCGCGAGGGGGGCGAGGTTGCGAGCCTCCACCGCGGTGTACTCGGCCAGGGACCCGTTGCGTGCCCAATCGGTCAGCCCGAACACCCGCTGACCCACGCTGAGGCCGGTGGTTCCGTAGCCGAGTTCCGCCACAACTCCGGACAGTTCGTGCCCGGGAATGCTGGGTGTCCGGTCGTGGCCGCCGCGATCGGACCACGTTGCCGGCCAGTCGAGCTCTCCGGGAGTGAAGCCCGCGGCATGGACGCGCACGATGACGTCGTTCTCCGCGGCGTGAGGGTATGGCATGTCGGTCAGGGTGAGCCCGCCGACACCCGCGTTACGGTCGCTTACGGTAATCGCTTGCATACTCGAAGCCTCTCAGGAAAGTTCGTCGGCCGGCCGTGGTTGTGGCGGCCGGTCTCCGATCAGCTCGACCAGGGCGATCCGAGGATGCGCTCGACCGTCGTCACGCGCTGGAAGCCGGGGAGGAAGTGTTCGAGTATGTCGGAGTTCACGGTGCCGTTCGTGGTTTCCGGGCGGTCCTTCAGCCCGGCGACGTGGGCTCGCAGAAACTCGTTCTTGAAGTCGCCTCGTGGATGGCTGGCGAGAATCTCGGCGAGCTGATCTTGATCGAGTTCGTCCAGGCCGAGGCCGAGCACGTCGGTCAGGACACCGAGGTACGTGGTCGCGATCTCAGGGCCCATCCGGTCGGGGACGCCGGGCGTGGTGTGCAGTGCGATCGCCGTCCACACGGTCTCGACGGACGCCGTCGAGAAACCCCGGTCGAGGAGGAACTTGCGCGCGTGGTCGGCGCCATCAATCTCGAAGCGCTGCTCGACGTCCGAAAAGGGAGTCAGAAGGCCGCTGTCGTGGAACATGGCCGCCAGGTAGAGCAATTCCGGGTCCGGATTCACGCCAAGCTTGCGCGCGTTGATCATGCCGAAGAAAAAGACCCTTCGGGAGTGGTGGTAGATGAGAGGTGGGGTCGTCTCCCGGATGTGGCTGGTCGCTTCGGCGACCGCCGCTGTCTCAGGAATCTCCAACCCCGCGATGACCTCTGGCATCTTCTCTGACCTTCCGCGAAATGTGCGACCCGTGTTGGCGACCTCCATGCTGCCCACCGATCGTCGCCTGCCGCCGCCTTCGTCCGGCCAGGAATCACTCATATCCAGACAGGGTGAAACGGCAGTCGTGATGTGAGCAACCGCCCGCGAGGTTCCCCGCCATCTCCAGTAATCGCGTGCTACCAATAAATGGTGGTGAACGCTGGCAGCCATCTCGTCGCGATCCTCGTCTACGACGGAGTGACGCTGCTGGACATCGCCGGTCCGGCCGAGGTGTTCAAGGAAGCCAACCGGTTCGGCGCCGACTACCAGATCGTGCTGCTGTCGCCGACTGGTGCGGACGTCACGTCGAATCTCGGGGTTCGGATGGCGGTCGACGGCGCGGTCTCCGCGGAGGCGGCCTTCGACACGCTGCTGGTTGCCGGGTCCGACCACTATCCGCGCACCCAGGTCCCCGCCGACCTGGCGGACGCCGCACGGATACCGGCGGCTGTGGCCGGCAGGGTCGCGTCGATCTGCACCGGAGCGTTCGTCCTCGCCGCCGCCGGCATTCTCGACGGCAAGCGCGCGACCACGCACTGGCGGGTCGCGCACGAGCTGGCCGCCAGGTACCCGACGTGTCGTGTCGAGGCCGACGCGATCTACGTTCGCGACGGCACCACGTACACCTCGGCAGGGGTGACGGCCGGTATCGACCTGGCGCTCGCTCTCGTCGAAGAGGACCACGGGCCCGACCTGACGCGCGACGTCGCACGTGCCCTGGTGGTGTACATGCAGCGTGCGGGCGGCCAGTCACAGTTCTCCGCACCGCTGCAGGGACCGCCGCCGCGCTCGCCGGCTCTGCGGAGAATCACCGACGCCGTGACGGCGGACCCCCGCGGAGACCACTCGCTCGGCGGTCTCGCACAGCACCTCAACGTGAGCACCCGCCATCTCACCCGGCTCTTCCACGACGAGCTGTCCACCACACCGGCCCGCTACGTGGAGAGCATCCGCTTCGACATGGCCAGGGCACTGCTCGACCAGGGCCACACCGCGACGCAGGCCGCGAGCCTCGCCGGGTTCCCCAGCTACGAAAGCATGCGACGGGTCTTCGCCAGGAAGCTGTCGATCAGCCCCGCCGCCTACCAACGCCGGTTCAGTACGACCCGTCGCACGCACGCGGGCTAGTGCCTGATTCGCCTGCGGTTCGCCCCCTCATCCGAAGCGGTCAGCCAGCTTCGTCAGCTTGGTGACGTACGCCGGCCAGTCGTAGTCGTCGGGGATGTTCGTGTTCTCCCGCCGCAGGCCGATCGCCGTGTCGTGCTGCTCCCGCATGATGTCGGCGTGACCTGCGTGACGGGCGAGGTCGCTGGTCACGTGGATGATGATCCTCTGCAGCGTCACGTCCTGCCCACCTGGCCGCCACCACGGCACCCGCCCCGGCGCGTCGAGCGGTAGCTGGTCGATCGTCTGATCCGCGAACATCCCGACACGGCGGTACAGGTCGATCAGCCCATCTTTCGTCTCGTCCTCGCGTGCGTACCAGTCCGCCTGCGGGTCCTCGTCGAACGCCTGCAGGGGGACCAGTGCCTCGGGTGCCGGGAATTCGCGTCCGAAGGTGGGCCCGAAGTAACCGGCTTCGACGTTGAGGCAATGCTTGAGGACTCCCAGCAGGTTGTTGCCGGTCGCGGTGCGGGGCAGTCTGGCTTCGCGTTCGCTCAGTCCGTCGAGCTTCCAGATCAGGTCCTCGCGAGCCGCCTTGAGGTAGTGGTGTAGCGCAGCCTTCGCATCGCTCAAGTCAGCCATGCCGCCAGTCTTCCCTATGCGCGCCGAGCCGCCGGGTGGGCTGTCGTCCGCAAGATCAGCCGGCGCTGCGCCTGCCGCCGACAGCGGACGGCACTTGACGATTCGGCCAGGGGCGGGAGTCAGGCGCTGCCAGGGGCGGGCGGGGGCACTATCGTTCTGGCGTGCACATCCGTTTTGACGTCCCCGCCGATCCCGCCTACCCAGGCCGCGTGGCCGCTGCGCTCGGCAGCGTTCGGTTGCGTAGGTACGGCTACATCGGCGCGGCGCTGGCGGCGGTCGGGGCGATCGGTTACGTCGTCTCGCGGGGGTTCGCGTGGGGCAATCGGACGTCGACGCTGTGGATGGCGATGGTCGTGGGTGGGTTGCTGTCGATGCTGTACCTCCCGTGGGTGCGGTTGCGGGCCAGGCGTCGCTCCAGTCGCTACGCCGTCGAGGGTGCCTACGACATCACCGACGACAACATCATGATGCGCAGCGGCTCGGAGTCCGGCGGCATCGCCTGGGACGGAGTCGCCCAGGTACGGGACACCCCTGAGTTCTGGATCGTGTACGTCGATCGGATGCCGGCGACCGTGATCCCGCGTTGGTTGATGACCGCCGCGGACGCCGAGACGTTGCGAGCCTTCATGGCTGGACGCGGGCTGCTCCGACAGCGCTGACTTCGTGGCGGTCAAGCCCTGATCCGCTCGGCGACCCGTACGGCGACGGCCCTGACTTGCTCTGCGGAGAGCGGGGGCTCTGGCTGCGCGGCGACAGCCTGCTCGTCGACCCCCAACATGTTGCTGACGCTCGCGCTGAACGCTCGATTGCCGGGCAGTTTGATCGTGACGATGTGCTGCACGCTCCCGTCCCGCTTCCCGGTCAGCGTCTCGGCCTTCATCCGCAGGCCACCGGGGGTGGTCCCCTCCGCACAGACACGGTGGTACCGCTGGTCACCGAGGTGGCCGGCCGGCAGCTCGCA